>URMF01000020.1 GCA_900548855.1 uncultured Eubacteriales bacterium | reverse complement strand
CAATAAAAACCACCTCTCATCTCTTTTTATCTGTATCTTTTAGAGCCGATAGGCACAGGCTTTGTTACTTTCGTCGAAAGTAACGCAAAAGCACTTTTGACAGCTTCGCCATCAAAAATGCAACCCGATAAATCGGGTTTTGCGTCCTGCCGGAAGCTTTTTCTGCCTGCGGCAGTTGTGCCTGTTCCGGTCACATTGTCATCGCTGTCACCGCACCATTTTTCCTTAATCGTTTCCTACGGGTGCGTGCCACGCTCCCGTTTTATTCGTCTAAGGAAATTACCATCGGAAGCTGTCCGGCACACCACGCTTGTCCAGATATTCCCTGCGTGCCTTTTCCTTTTCTTCCTCTGTCGGTGCAGTTTTATACTGCGTATACAGCTCTCTCATTACCAGGGCATCCATCTTTTTCTCCAATGCCTTAACTATCTCCGGCTCCGTTTCTTCCTGCCCTATGAGAAAATATCTCACGAGCAAAAAGAACAGTTCCTGCGAAATCTGCACATTCTTCATTTCAATCGACCAATCCTTTCTGCAAGACCGCAACAACGCAATGTCTATATATTTTGCAACCTTGCAATGTTCAAGACCGCATTTCTGTATACTCTGCATTGTTGCGTTCTTGCCTTATTGCTGCTTTACTTTATCCAGTTCCCAGTACCATGCGTTATTGATTTTTCTTGCCCGGATACCCAGCTCTTTCTTTGCATTTTCCAGTGTTCGTTTGGAAATTCCCAGTTCATCTGCCCGGTCAAATATCTCATTACTCAGAACCGCACTCTGTGTTTCCGCAAGTTCACGTAACATCTGCTTTGCCTGCTCCATTTTATTTGCCTTTGGTGTAATACCTCCAAGCACCTCATCCACAGTAATCTCATAATCTCCAAGCCACTTAAAACCATCCTCTGATAAGGCAAATGCTTTCGGGTGCCCGAATGCTGCAAGGTTATTTTTTATCTGAACAACTGCTCTGGTATTCGGTTCTCCCTCTACCCTGCCGACCAATATTACACTTCTTGCCACTGCGAAGAAATCTATGGAACCCATGCCTCGATATGCCGCTTTATTGCCGGAAGCCTTATTCATGTGACCGATAAGGATAATGGCACACTTTGTTTTCTCTGCCAATGCTCCCAGTTTCTTTGTCATATCCCTTGCTTCATTCGCCCGGTTCATATCCATGCCACCGCCCAAATATGCTTGTATCGGGTCTAAAATCAAGAGCCTTGCACCAGTCCTTACAATCGCTTCTTCCAAGCGTTCATCTACCATAGACAGTGACTTGTCACTCTCATCAATAACAATAATTCTCTCACAGTCTGCTCCGGCAAGCTCTAATCTTGGTTTTACTGTATCCGCAAGACCATCCTCCGCAGTCTGGTATATTACATTGACCGGCTCTGTGACTTTCATATTTTCATCCAGTGCTTCGCCCTTTGACAGCTTTGCCGCCAGATTCAAGACCATTGTTGTCTTTCCGTCACCCGGATCACCTTGAATAATTGTTAGCTTCCCATAGGGAATGAACGGATACCACAGCCACTCAATCTCCTGCGACTGTACTTCCGACATTCTAATCATCTTTAACTCAATCTTCTGTTCTGTCATCTTTTCCTCCATATTTCATTTAGTGATTGCTACCGGAGAAAACCTCTGCTATACTTGTCTTGTGAATACATAGGATAACAGAGGTTTATCCGGTTATCTTAAGTCCTGACAGTTGCCGCTGTTGGGACTTTTTCAGTTCTCTGTTGATTCAGCATATCAGCCACCTGCCTCTGCTGATTCGGGTACAAGTGCCCATAAGTGTTCAATGTGATTTTTATATCCCTATGCCCTAACCGCTCTTTAATAATGAGTGGCTGCACTCCCTGATTGATGAGATAAGCAACATGACTGTGTCGAATATCATGAACTCTGATTTTCTTAACCCCAGTCTTTTCACAGTTATGCTTCAACTTGTGCTGTACTGCCTCTGCCACTATCGGAAATATCCTCTCATCGTCCGGCAGTTCATAGAGCTTATCCACATAATCCTTTATCTCCTGTGTCAGAAATTGCGGAATATCAATCACTCTGACCGATTGCTCCGTTTTAGGTGTAGTAATAACATCTTTTCTTTCTGTCCGGTAATAGGTTTTGCTAATACTGATTCTGTTTTCCGTAAAATCAATGTCTGACTTTGTAAGGGCAAGCATTTCTCCCTCTCTGCAGCCAGTCCAGAATAGGATTTCAAAAATCACATAATATCTGCTTCCCACTTCTATTCCGCTGATAAATCTGTCATATTCTTCTTTCGTCCAAAACTCTAACTTATCCGCATCTGCTTTTCCCATTCTCTTAACCCGTTTGCACGGATTATTGGCAAGGTTATAAATATTGCTTGCATGGGTAAACAATGCTGTAATCTGATTCTGAATCATCCGAAGATAGGTCTGCGAAAATCCCTTTGCTCTGATTTCATTCTGCCATTGGATAATGTCCGATGGCGTAATGCTGTTCATTGGTTTATTTTCAAAATATGGAAGAACATGAGCCTCAATCATATATCTCTTATTCTTTGCTGATCGTTCCTTCAGCTCCCCTGCTTTATCCCGAAAATAAATCTCTATAAATGCTCCCATTGTCATATCCATATTTGCATTGGCAGACAATTTGTAATTTCTCTCCCATTCCAGAGCTTCTTTCTTTGTCTTAAATCCTCTCTTCTGCTTTTTCTTCTTGTTGCCCTGCCAGTCCTCATAATAGAACTGGCAGTACCAAGTATTTTGTTTTTCGTCCTTGTATGCCGGCATATATGCCCCTCCTCTCTACGCTGTCTGTACCGTTGCCTGATAGCCAAAGAATTTCTTTTCCCAAAATGCTCTCGGCACTTTTCCGGCTACCACGATGAATCCCGAATTTTCCAATTCTTCATTAAGCTGACGAATCAGCTTATACGCATGACCTTTGGAAATTCCTAACTCTGTTGCCACATCTTCTGCAGTCATCATATAGTTTGTTTTCATAATGCTTGTCCTCCTCCTTCCATTCTAGTTTTTGTTTCCTTTGTATTATTACAAGTTTTCTTGTAACTATAATTTATTACATATTATCTTGTTTGTCAATATGATTTATCTAATTCCTTGTAACTTTTACATTGATTTTTGTATCTGTGTGTGCTAGAGTATTCTAAAGGAGGTTGAAATCATGCGTTTAGGAGAATACTTTGAAATTGGAAAAAGAATGAAACAAGCTCGCACCAATGCCGGAATCAATCAGCGTGATATGTCCGTAAAACTTGCTTTGACAAATTCCTCATACTCCAATTATGAGAATGGATATAGTGAACCGCCTGTTGAAACAATTCTGAAATTTTGTGATATACTTGGAATAACCTTGAATGATTTATTAGAAGTAAAGGTTGTTGCACCCAAAACAGCGAGTATCAAAACCTTTGCAGATTTTCTCGCTATCTTAATAGACTTAGACCGCCGGGGATTACGGATAAAGGGCAACACCATTTATTCGCAGGAAAACAATCAGCTTATGGCGCATCTTTCTTTAGATATACCAAACGCTCAAATTGCTACCTTTATTCCAGACTGGAACAAGATGAATCAGCAGCTTGCCGATGGACTGATTGATGAGGACGAATATAAAATTTGGTTAGAGGATACCTTGAAATTATTCAATGTTCCGATTGAAGATTTTGTACACTAATTTAAAAAGTGAGTAATCTACACACGATAGATTACTCACTTTACTTTTCTGCTATTTCATTTTCAATTTCAATAATCAGACGCTGCAATTTTTTATGCCTGCTCTTGTCAATATCAGAGGAATGCAATTTTCCTGCTTGAACCACATCTGTAAACAATTCTCTAATTCTTCCACGATCAACTATATAGTCCTGTCCGGCTTTAATAGATTTAATGACTATATCCGCAAGTTTTTCAATTGAATCATATTTCAAACTTGCCAAATCCCTATGCATACTTTCATAATCATGAACATATGTAAAGTTTGGATTATTTTCCAACTGAATACCTGCATCTTGAATATCTTTTGTATCTAAGGCTATAAAATCAACTTCTTCAAGTTCGACCCATCTATCCATTGAAGCCAAATATGCCACTATAGCAGCTTTTAGTTCTTCATCATCTTCTGCATACCATACAGATAATGTATTGTCTTGAGTTTTTAAATCATTTAATGCATCGGCATCTAAATCATGCACACTTGCATTTTCCTCAGGTTCCGGCCAATTTTCTCTATTAATTGCTCGCAAAAAATATGGCATTTGTTGCTTTCCTCTCTAATCGTTCAATAATTCTGTTCTTATAGTCATTCAACCACTTTTCTTGCATTAAAGCAGTGCCCTTTAATACACTCAAGGTTTCAACTGCGTCCCAATTATCAAATACTTTTAAAGCAAATTTCCGAATTCCTTTATTCACATGATTCATCAATGATGAAATAGGGAATACAAAATCGTCTCCAATTTCATCATAAGTATAATGTGAAACAATATGCAGAACAGCTTTTACAATTCGCACATTTGCATAATTCTCTCGCAATAACCTTTGTAATAATTGAGCTGCCATATGCTGATTGAGCAAGAAATACTCATTAAATTTATCTTCAAATCCATAATGTACTCCACTCTCTATCATGGATTCTCTAACAGCGTATAACATATCCAATTTAAATCTTGGATAGAGTTCACCTAATGCAATTTTAAACTCGTCTGGATTATCACAACTACTATCCGAAAATGATTTTTCTCTAAAAATATTTGTAGTTTTTGCATCATCTAACTGTGAGTAAATGATTACTGGAGAAACTTTATATTCTCTGATTTTATCGTTGAATGACATCGTTGATACAATATTATTCAAAATAATTTTTTCCATCATACTCATCCTTCTGTAATAGATGTTATTTCCTCACTCTTTTGTACAGCCTTATTAAGGAATGTTTCTACATCATCAGCTTTCAGCCTTAACGCCGTATTTTCAGCCAAAGTGTTTAAGTCCTGTGTAAGCACAAGTGCATTAAGCAATACGGGTTGCCCATCCTTCTGCGCACTTATTCTTCTTAATGCTGTTGTTACATTCAAATTTACTTTTTCCGTTGAACCATTAATATCCCACTCATCTAACGAAACACTATTTGAAGACCACTCAAAAATCTTATTGCTATTATATATATGCTCTGTGTTAATATACTTTGCCTTAATCTTATCTTCCATAGGATTATCAATTATTTTTATTATTCCTTCTTCGATATAAGACATCCTAGATATACCAACTTGAAAGATTTCAAAAAACTCTTTTATATACTTTATTGCGACCTCCAAAAATCTGTCCTTATTCAACATTTTATCGCCAGCAGAAGCATCCGAGGTTATGTCAATGCGATTACTTGCTATAGAAATTGATATACTATTATCATTAGCAATAAAGTTAGGTCTATTTTTCACATTTTGGGATAAAACATCAAACTCTTTCATAATTGTGGGCATCATATTTTCTTTTAAATAAATTTGATAAAGCATACTCATTGATTCTTGCGATAAGTCAATTTCTTTAAAATCACCAAAGACTGATGCTTGTAATCGTAAATATTTCTCCATCATATCCCTCCTAATCTCCATTGTTAGTCTAATCATTATAGCATACCTCTCATTATTTTGCACTATAATCTTAATTATATTTATAGACTAGAAATATTTTTAGAACCAAATTAGAACCAGACACCAAAACTATCAATATTTCTGCACATAAAAAGGCTCCCGAGAAAACCCTCGGGAGCCTTGAATTTACTGAATAATATTTAATTACTCGATGATAGTAGCAACACGTCCTGATCCTACAGTACGTCCACCCTCACGGATAGCGAATGTAAGACCCTGCTCCATAGCTACTGGGTGAATTAACTCGATCGTCATCTCTACGTTATCACCAGGCATACACATCTCTGTACCAGCTGGTAATTCACAAACGCCAGTTACGTCAGTTGTTCTGAAATAGAACTGTGGACGGTAATTGTTAAAGAAAGGTGTATGACGTCCACCCTCGTCCTTTGTTAAAACGTAAACCTGAGCAGTAAACTTCTTATGGCACTTAACCGTACCTGGCTTAGCTACAACCTGACCACGAACGATATCTGTTCTCTGAATACCACGAAGTAAAGCACCGATGTTATCACCAGCCTGAGCCTCATCTAATAACTTACGGAACATCTCGATACCAGTTACAACAGTCTTCTGTGTCTCTTCCTTAACACCGATGATTTCAACCTCATCGTTAAGATGTAACACACCACGCTCTACTCTACCAGTAGCAACCGTACCACGACCAGTAATTGTAAATACGTCCTCTACAGGCATTAAGAATGGCTGGTCAGTTGCACGCTGTGGATCTGGAATATACTCATCTACCGTGCTCATTAACTCAAGAATCTTGTCTCCCCACTCGCTTGTAGGATCTTCAAGAGCCTTAAGAGCAGAACCCTTAATAATAGGACAATCATGGAAATCATATTCCTCTAACTGCTCTGTTACTTCCATCTCTACTAACTCGATTAACTCCTCGTCGTCTACCATATCACATTTATTTAAAAATACTACAATGTAAGGTACACCTACCTGACGAGATAATAAGATATGCTCCTTCGTCTGAGCCATAACACCATCAGTAGCAGCTACTACAAGGATAGCGCCATCCATCTGAGCCGCACCAGTAATCATGTTCTTAACGTAGTCAGCATGACCTGGGCAGTCAACGTGTGCATAGTGTCTCTTCTCTGTCTCATACTCAACGTGAGCTGTAGAAATTGTGATACCTCTTTCTCTCTCTTCTGGAGCCTTATCGATATTCTCGAATGCAACAGCTTCACCAGTACCCAATCTCTCATGAAGAGTCTTTGTGATTGCTGCTGTTAAAGTAGTTTTACCATGATCAACGTGTCCAATTGTACCAATGTTACAATGTGGTTTGTTTCTTTCAAACTTAGCTTTTGACATTTTTTATATTCCTCCTTAATTTTCGCCTCATGGGCTTTTAATCGCTAATACTGATTATATTAGAAACCTCTGATATTTTCAAGTATTTTCTTTTTATATTTATTGCAGGTTATTTCCCTGCTAATTTTAACTAGTTACCCTTCTTAGCGCTGATAACTTTATCCTGTACAGACTTTGGAGCCTGCTCATATTTCTCAAAGAACATTGAGTAGTTACCACGACCCTGTGTAGCAGAACGTAACTCTGTTGAATATCCGAACATTTCTGCAAGTGGTACTAATGCACGTACAATCTTACCACCACCAAGGTCATCCATGCTCTGAATCTGTCCGCGCTTTGCATTTAAGCTTCCGATTACATCACCCATATACTCTTCAGGCATTGTAACCTCTACCTTCATGATAGGCTCCAGTAATACCGGAGCTGCTTTCTGCATTGCTTCCTTAAATGCCATAGAACCGGCAATATGGAATGCCATTTCATTCGAGTCAACCTCATGGTAAGAACCATCATATACATTAGCGTAGATACCAACAACAGGGAATCCTGCTAAAATACCAGCCTTTGTAGCTTCCTCGATACCTTCACCGACAGCCGGGATGTATTCCTTCGGAATTGCACCACCAACTACACTGGATTCAAATTTAAATAACTCTTCACCGTTTGCATCCATCGGCTCAAATTTAACTTTACAGTGACCATACTGACCACGACCACCTGACTGCTTAGCATACTTACTATCTACCTCAACAGCCTTAGTAATTGTCTCCTTGTAAGCAACCTGAGGTGCACCAACATTCGCTTCAACCTTAAACTCACGAAGCAGACGGTCTACAATAACCTCCAAATGAAGCTCACCCATACCGGCAATAATGGTCTGACCAGTCTCCTGATTCGTATGCGCACGGAAAGTAGGATCCTCTTCTGCCAATTTTGCAAGTGCTTCGCCCATCTTTCCCTGGTCATTCTTTGTCTTAGGCTCGATTGCAAGCTCGATAACCGGCTCTGGGAATTCCATAGACTCAAGGATTACCGGGTGCTGCTCATCACAAATGGTATCACCAGTTGATGTAAACTTAAATCCTACTGCAGCAGCAATATCGCCGGAATAAACCTTCGTAATCTCTGTACGATTGTTCGCATGCATCTGCACAATACGTCCA
Source organism: uncultured Eubacteriales bacterium (assembly GCA_900548855.1). Taxonomy (GTDB): domain Bacteria; phylum Bacillota; class Clostridia; order Lachnospirales; family Lachnospiraceae; genus CAG-590. The sequence goes on along the minus strand of URMF01000020.1, from coordinate 43,997 downwards.
ATACGCTCTTTTTTATTCTTTGTAGCATTTAATACGTATGAACCGGAATTACAGGTACCGGAATACACACGGAAGAATGCTAACTTACCCACAAATGGGTCAGCCATAATCTTAAATGCTAATGCTGAAAATGGCTCATCATCAGATGACTTACGGGTTACCTCATTTCCATCCTCATCCACACCAGTAATGTCTGGTACATCAGTAGGAGCTGGCATATACTCGATAACACCATCTAACAGCTTCTGAACACCTTTGTTCTTGTATGCTGAACCACAGAATACAGGAACTGCCTCATTTGCAATTGTACCTTTACGAAGTGCCTTCTTCATATCCTCAATAGACGGCTCTTCTCCCTCAAGATACTGCATCATAAGGTCATCATCTAACTCACAACACTTCTCAACAAGATTCTCATGCCATTTTTCAGCTAACTCCTTCAAATCAGCAGGAATCTCTGTAATTTCGATATCTTCGCCCTTATCATCCTTGTAATAGTATGCTTCCATCTCGAACAAATCGATTAATCCAGCAAACTCATCTTCTGCACCGATTGGAATCTGTACAGGAACTGCATTCTTGCCAAGACGGTCAACAATGGTTTGCACAGACATGAAGAAATCTGCACCCATTTTATCCATCTTGTTGATGAATGCCATACGCGGAACATTATATGTGTCAGCCTGACGCCATACATTCTCTGACTGTGGCTCAACACCTGCTTTTGCATCAAATACACCAACCGCTCCATCTAATACACGAAGAGAACGCTCTACTTCAACAGTAAAGTCTACGTGTCCCGGAGTATCGATAATATTGACACGATGCTCTAAAGCACCTTGCTTTGGCTTATGATGATCCTCAAGTGTCCAGTGACAGGTTGTAGCAGCAGATGTGATTGTGATACCACGTTCCTGCTCCTGCTCCATCCAGTCCATGGTAGCTGCACCTTCATGAGTCTCACCAATCTTATAATTAACACCGGTATAATATAAGATACGCTCTGTAAGCGTTGTCTTACCTGCATCAATATGAGCCATAATACCGATGTTTCTGGTTCTCTCTAATGGATATTCTCTTCCAGCCAAGATTTTTTCCTCCTTAATTTTGTATATGCACGCTTTCACACTAAACTCAATCTTCGCTCGATTTCGTTAAGCTTCAGTGACATCCTTCCAACTAGAATCTGTAATGTGCAAATGCCTTGTTTGCCTCTGCCATCTTGTGCATATCTTCTTTCTTCTTTACTGCTGCTCCAGTATTATTAGCAGCATCAAGTAACTCTTTCGCTAATCTCTCTTCCATAGTCTTCTCAGACCTTGCACGGGAATAAGTTGTTAACCAGCGAAGAGCTAAAGCCTGTCTTCTATCAGGTCTTACATCAATCGGCACCTGATAAGTAGCACCACCGATACGTCTTGCCTTTACTTCAAGAACCGGCATAATATTGTTAAGTGCCTCTTCGAATACTTCCAAAGCAGGCTTGCCTGTCTCATTAGCAACACGCTCAAATGCGCCGTATACAATCTTCTGGGCTACACCCTTCTTACCATCTAACATAATGTTATTGATAAGCTTAGTAACCACTTTACTATTATAAATTGGATCCGCTAATACGTCTCTCTTTTGAATATGTCCTTTACGTGGCACGGTACTTCCCTCCTGTTAAAATTTTTACTAAGCTGATATCCAATCAGCTTAAAGGTACTCATTGTTCCTGTCAGCAAACCAGCTGTCGATTTACCCCAGAAACCTTGTTCGTGCGGGTTTTTGCATATCTTTCTATTGTAATCTACATGAAAAACACTGCCATTACCAGCACTATTAATTTTTGTTTGACTTACTGTCTCCTGAATTTCGCTTTCACTGTGAGCTAGTTTCTTTCTCACTACCCTGCCGGGTGGCATCCGCTCTACTAAATTCGGATTTCGCTTTGCTCATCCTCATTAAGTTTCGGGATGGGCTTTCGCACTAAATTCGTACCTCGCTTACGCTCGTACTCATTAAATGCTCAATGCCTATTTAGCGTCCTTAGGTCTCTTTGCGCCGTACTTAGAACGAGCCTGACGTCTTTTTGCAACGCCTGCTGTATCCAAAGTACCACGAATGATATGATATCTGGTACCTGGTAAGTCCTTTACTCTACCACCACGGATAAGAACAACACTATGCTCCTGAAGGTTATGACCTTCACCTGGAATATAGCTGGTTACTTCGATACCGTTAGATAAACGTACTCTGGCAATCTTTCTAAGAGCTGAGTTAGGTTTCTTAGGAGTAGCTGTCTTAACTGCAGTACAAACACCACGCTTCTGTGGCGCAGCAGCATCAGTAGGTCTCTTCTGTAATGAGTTATAACCCTTCTGAAGAGCTGGTGCAGTAGACTTTTTCTCTACAGTCTGTCTTCCCTTTCTAACTAACTGGTTAAAAGTTGGCATGTTTTTCACCTCCTATTTGTAATATTGATGGGATTCTTGCTTCCTAATACACAGAATCCTCTTTTTGGGCGCACGAATACATCTAAAATTCACGCACACTTTGTCATTATAGCTATATCATTCACTAGTGTCAAGGGATTTTTCAAAAAGTTTGGACATTATATTATTGACACAATATATAGTACTATACATTCTGGTCTTAATGTTACATTTTTGATGCATTCTAATTACAAATTTTATGCATCGCTTTTCTATGTTAAGTGCAGGTGGTCATTAAACAATAATCAAAAATACAGAAATACATGTAATATAACACAACAGGAGAACAGAATGCCAACACTATTTATAGACAAAACCCTATTAAAGAAAAATATAGAAATAACAAAAGAACTTGCGGGAGAATCACACATAATCGGTGTCGTAAAAGGAAACGGTTATGGTTTAGGACTTTGCTCCTATGCCCATATATTAATAGAATCCGGAATTGAAATATTAGCAGTAACCGACCTTAATGATGCCATATGTCTTCGCAATTCCGGTATTCACTGTGACATTCTCATGCTTTCCCCCCTCTATCAAAAGGAGGATATCAAAAAAGCTTTAAGTCTGTCCATCATTCTCTGTATTACCTCCTATGAATGTGGAGAAATTGCAGAACAAACAGCAGTCAGCCTTTCTACCTACGGAAGAGCCCATATCTGTATTGACACAGGACTCGGCCGCTATGGCTTTCCGGATACACATGTAAAAGATATTGTTTATACCGTCCGGCATATGAAGCACATTTGTGTGACCGGAATTTACTCCCATTTCTTTGCTTCTGCCTGCCGGAAACCAAAGCATACCATAGAGCAGTATGAACACTTTCTTTCTCTTTGTAAAGCCTTAGAAAAAGAAAATATCTTCATTGGCTTCCGGCATATTGCCGCATCCTGCGCGCTGCTCCGCCATCCGGAAACCCGGTTAGACGCTGTACGGATTGGCTCCGCATTCTTAGGCAGACTTCCCATGAAGAACCAGTGGGGCTACAAGCCGGTAGGGCTTTTGGAAGCCCCTATTTCCGATATTCATACTTTGCCACCGGGACATAACATTGGCTATGGTCAGACTTTTATTACTACGAAAAAAACCACTGTTGCCATAGTTCCGGTTGGCTACTCCCATGGATTGGGAGTCAGACGGGAAAACAACTGTCCCGGTCTGTCCAGCTTACCCAGATTTATTGGTTCCTTAATCAAAAATACTCTGTTTCCCAAAAAGCTATACGGCTTTTACAAAGAAAATAGATTTCCGGTGCTTGGAAAAATTGGCATGACCCATGTTATTCTTGATGTCACAGGAGCAGACCTACATATCGGAGATATCATCCAACTGCCCGTCAACCCCATATATGTGGACAGCAGCATACCCAGGAGATATTAATTCTCCTGTTCCGGAGTCTGGATTTTTATATTTTAATTTTGCCTTAATGCTTCAATCGGACTTAGCTTCGCCGCTTTCCTTGCCGGGTATATCCCGAAAAACAATCCCACTACAGATGAAAATGCAGAGGCCAGCAATATAGTGCTCAGCTTTAAAACAGGGGCGAATTTCATGGTTGGCACTGCCATTCCAATAATTCCCGCAATAAGCCATGCCCCAAGAATCCCTAAAATAATTCCTATCAAGCCGCCAATCAATGTTATAAATGCAGATTCAGCAAGAAACTGAAAGGTTATGGAGCCGGTCTTTGCCCCTAACGCCTTCCGGATACCGATTTCTCTTGTTCGTTCCGTTACCGAAACCAGCATAATATTCATTACTCCAATACCACCAACCAGCAGAGATACAGATGCAACAAATGCAACAAATATAGTAATCAGATTAATCACATTATTAATCTGCTCCATCATATCATCAAAGCTATCATATATATATACATTTTCTCCCTTACAATGGTGCTTCGTTTCCAGATAGTCAACAATATCATCACAAAGCTTTTGGGAGTCCACATCATCTTCTTTTAAGATATAGAAATTAGAAATATCATTGTCCATATCCATACCCAACGTTGTAGTAAACACCTCCGGCGGCAAAATCACCTGCACTGACGGGTCAGTATACATAGAAGCAATGGTAGAATCGTCTTCCGATTCCGTCACCCCAATTATCGTAACTGTTATATCATACATATCATATAGGGTAATCGTTATATCCATTCCCACCACATTGGTAGACCCAAACAGACTCATGGCATCCTTCTCACTGATAACACAGACAGGCTTGCCATCCTCTGCCTCTTTTTCTGTATATGGTCCTCCTTTTACATAAGTGGCATCCAGAAAATTAAATCCATCCGGATTAATAGCAACTATACTTACCTTAAAATCATCCTTCTTCGTCTCCGTGGTTCCGTCAAAAAATCTCTGGGTAGCAACCGCCTTTACTCCATCCATTTCCCGGATATCATCCATCTCTTCATTTGTTATATAATATTTATCCTGATAGTCAGTCATATAAAAATTAATCTGTCCTTTGCCAAGCTCGCCCAGCTCCGAGGTAATCATTTCTGTCGCACCATTTCCTACAGATAAAATTAAAATAACAGATGAAATACCAATAATAATTCCAAGCATGGTAAGAAGGGTTCGTACCTTATTTGCCCATATATTCTTCAGGGCCATTTTCACATATTCACCAAGCTGTGTCATGTGCGCCTCCTATTATTCATCAAAACATTCCTCTACACTTATTCCATCGTCACACCGGCAGCCCCGACATATACATCGCCCGGCTTCATATCCTTTGTCACATTGGTAATAACCTTGTCACCTTCATCAATACCATCTATAACCTCATAATATTCATCTGAGTAGATTCCAACAGTAATATCCTTACGTTCAATCAGGTTTTCTTTATTTACAACATACACAAAATCACCATCAATATCCGTGTTTAATGCCTCATACGGAATCACCAGTGCCTGTTCTGATTTTCCCACAAAAATATATGCTTTGGCAGATACCCCAATGTAAATGTTATCATCCGGATTATCAATCAGAATCCTTCCCTTAATTGTTCCACTGGTATTATTCCCTGTCATGGTCATATCACTGACCGCCACACGGCTGACATAATCTATCGTTCCCTCATACTCATTTCCGGCAATTACTACTCTTGCCTTCTGCCCTGTTGTAATAGCCCCCAAATCATCTTTGGAAATGGAAAATTCCACACCAATGGAATCTGCATTAATAATTGTCATCAGCGTCTGTGTCTCATTTGCATAGGCACCCTTTACCACATCAATAGACTCCACAATCCCGTCAGCAGCTGCTGTAATTCCCGCCTCAGCCGCATCTAAGGATTCCTGTGCATCATCCACATTCATGTCAGACAGCTGGTTACTTGCATTAATCTGCGCTTTCGCACTGTCAGACACTGTCACATCTTCATTTGCAGCAACAATGGATTCCTGTTGTGCCAACTCCTCCTGTTTTGCAGCCAGCTTTTCATTCTGCTTCTGTAAGTCAGAAACAGCCTTTTTATATGCTTTGCTGTCTGCATCACTAAGTCCCTGTCCACCAGTTTCTTCTGTCACATCCACACTGTCATCGCCGTTGTCCTTCACAGCATCTGTATTCTTAACAGCCTCCATTTGTTCCTCGTATTTCTCTACCTTTTTTGTCAAAGAAGCTACCTTTTTCTTAATATCGCTTATCTCTTTTTTTAATGTCTTGATTTTTTTCTTTGCTTCACTAACTTTACCCGCTGCCTTATTTGCCGCTTCGTAGCTCTCATTTCCGGCAGCGCGCTCAGACTGCGCCTGAATTTTAACCTTTGTCAGATTATCCCCCAGTTCAGAAGCATCATAAGTAAGCAGCACATCTCCTTTGCTGACTATCTGTCCAACCTCTACTTTTATATCCTCCACCTTCGCCGTAACCGGAGAGGTATATGCATCCTTTGAAATTCCAATCACTGTACCGGAGGTGGTAATTTCCTGTTCCACATCCTGCTTTATTACCTGATATACGTCTTCATTTTGTGAAGCCATATTTTCCATAGCCGCCTGCATACCCTTTGAAACACTGCTAATGACTTTGCCAATGGCAATCAGCAGCAGCAAAACAGCCATAATAACGATAATAATTATGATTGTCTTTTTCGATTTTTTCTTACGCCTCTTTCCCTTTGGCTCCACAAGTTCCATTTCCATATTTTCATTTTCCTGATTCATATTATCCTCCCTGCCTTTATTCCCTGTTATCTTCAGACAAAGTACCGGAAACCTCTGTCAGTTCTACAGCTTCTTTTATCCGTTCCGCAGCCTCTTCGCCATGTTCTTCTATGCCTGTCTTTACTGTGTCGGATTCAATCTTTCCATCCATAATTCTTACCACTCTCTTTGCGTTAGCGGCAATCCCATCATCATGAGTAATCAACACAATCGTATTTCCCTGATCATTCAGACCATCCAATATTTTCATGATATCCTTTGTGGATTTTGAATCCAGATTGCCTGTGGGCTCATCTGCCAGGATTAACGGCGGCGCCGCTGCAATGGCTCTCGCAATCGCCACACGTTGCTGCTGTCCTCCGGACATCTCCGCTGGTTTATGTTTCATCCTCTCCTCAAGCCCCACTTTTCGCAACGCCTCGATTGCCAGCCTGCGCCGCTTGCCTTTTTCTACCCTTCGGTAAATAAGGGGAAGTTCTACATTTTCAATGGCTGTTAAATTCTGTATCAAATTAAATCCCTGAAAAATAAAACCAATATCATTATTCCTTACCTCTGACAATTCATTGTCAGACAGACTGGAAACATCCTTTCCATTCAATATGTACGTTCCTTTTGTAGGTACATCGAGACATCCTAGCATATTCATTAATGTAGATTTACCAGAACCAGACTGTCCGATAATCGCAACAAATTCGCCCTCATCTACCGTCAGACTGACACCATCCAAAGCCCGTACCTCGTTCTCGCCGGGATTATATATTTTGTACATATCCCGGACCTCAATTAAAGCACTCATATATTCCTCTCCACTTCTCCCTTCCACGAACTGTATGCTCACAATATCCGTTACAACCTTGTGGTACTCCGTGTATTTTTATATTTAGGTTTATTTGTACTGTTGTAATAATACAACAGTATCTTTCATCTTGCAAGATGAAAAAGCAATTTCCATTTCTTAAAATTTTCTTAAGTATAATATAAAACCCCCTGCACTGACCTTTTCATGTCAAAACAGGGGCATAGCCTAATCTAAAATCTTTTTCTGCAGGAATGGGTCAAAAACTCCCGACCGTATCATCGCAATCTCATGTTTATATGGCGCATAGGATTTCTTCGAATTTTCAGGAGCCTTTATATACGGTGTCTCCAAAATCTTGGGAACCTCAGCAAAATTCTTATGGTTCACAATATACATCAATGCATCAAAGCCAATCTTCCCAAAGCCAAAATTCTCATGCCTGTCCTTTGCTGCTCCAGGAATATTTTTGCTGTCATTCATATGAAATACTGTAATCTGCTCCTTACCAATCAGCTTATCAAAGCTTTCCATCACCCCGTCAAAATCATGAATAATGTCATACCCGGCATCACTGGTATGACAGGTGTCAAAACATACTCTAAGCTTATCATTATAAATGACCTTATCATAAATCATTGCCAGCTCCTCAAAAGACCTTCCAATCTCACTGCCTTTTCCCGCCATAGTTTCCAATGCAATATGCACTTTGGTATTCCTTGTAAGAACGGAATTGATACCCTTTGCAATCTGCTCTATTCCAGCCTCAACTCCCTCCCCCACATGGGAACCAGGATGCAGAACCAGTGTTTCAGAACCCATTGCCTCCGTCCTTGCAAGCTCCAGTTCCAGAAACTCCACTGCAATTTCAAAGGTTTCCGGCTTTATTCGGTTTGCCAGATTAATGATATAAGGAGCATGCACTATGAATTCTTCAATTCCATACTCCGCCATCAATTGTCTTGCTTCCTCAATCCGCAGCTGGGATATCTCCTTCCGCTTCGTATTCTGGGGAGCTCCCGTATACAGCATAAAGGTATTTGCTCCAAACCGGATGGCTTCTTTTACCGAGCCCAGCATCATTTCCTTTCCACTCATACCCACATGGCATCCTAACTTTAACATGCCAAATCCACCTCCACCGGACAGTGGTCTGAACCCATTACCTCCATTAGTATTTTTGCATCCTGTAATTTATCCTTCAAGCATTCTGACACAAGAAAATAATCAATCCGCCATCCTGCATTTTTCTCTCGTGCCTTAAACCGGTAAGACCACCAGGAATAAATACCCTCCTGCTCCGGATAAAAATACCGGAATGTATCCACAAAACCACTTTCCAAAAGAGCGCTGAATTTATCCCTCTCCTCATCCGTAAAACCCGCATTTCTGCGGTTTGTCTTTGGATTCTTCAAATCAATCTCTTTATGTGCCACATTCATATCCCCACAGACGATTACCGGCTTTGTCTTTTCTAACCCTTTCAGATATTCTAAAAATGCATCCTCCCATGCCATACGATAGTCAAGACGCGCCAGCTCATTCTGGGAATTTGGCGTATACACCGTCACCATATAAAAATTCTCAAATTCCAGAGTAATCACACGACCCTCTTTGTCATGCTCTGGAATTCCCATTCCATTCACTACAGCTAGCGGCTTCTTCTTTGTAAAAATAGCAGTTCCGGAATAGCCCTTCTTCTCAGCATAATTCCAATACTGATGGTATCCCGGCAAATCCAGTTCCAGCTGTCCCGCCTGCATTTTCGATTCCTGAATACAGAAGATATCCGCATCCACCTCTTTAAAAAACTCCAAAAATCCCTTGCCTACACAGGCGCGGATTCCATTTACATTCCAGGAAATTAATTTCATGTCTGCTCCTTCCCGATGCTCTTAAAATTGTTTTCTCTATACCATTTTATTTTTCTAATGCTGCCATCAAATAGATAAGCGGTGAATTCCAATAAATAGTAACCTCATTGCAGGAAAAACTCTGGGCATTATCCACATAACATTTTGCCGCCGGCGTTTCTGTAAATACCGCTTTTGCATAAGGGTCTTCTAAATTGCTGTCCGGTCCTCCTACAAGCATTCCCGGCATGCATTTTTCGAGCACCTGGGATGGTCTGTGATGTGGTGCGCCCGGACACAGGGTTCCCTCCCCGGTTACAAAGCAATAGCCCGTTGCATTGACACCAAACAGGTAATTCAGATGCGTCTTACCATAAGCTATATATTCCTCATTTGGTTTAATCTCATCCGCCATACAAAGAAGCATACCACTATTGGCTATTCCCATATTAGAGCCCCATTCGTATGTGTCTTCCTTATTGACAAAATATGCGTTTTCTTTACTGGTTTTCACCACATCTTCAACGGCTTTGAAAAAACCGTTTTCAATGTCTTTTCTCAAATTGGTGCTGTCAGCCTTTAATACCTCCGTAGTCAAAGCGGCATAAGCGCCATAGGCACCTACATCTGCCCAGCCTAAACCACCCAAATTTTCCACCTTATCCAGCGCCTCTGCCATGCCATCCTTATAGACAGCATCCCCTGTAGTCTTATACAGCTCTGCGGACGCCCAAAAATACTCATCCTTACTATTTCCGTCTGCATATTCACCTGTTACCACGTCCTCCGGATTCTGGAATCCTCTTTCATCCTTATGCGCCTCATAATATGCCCACGCTTTTTTTGCCGCTTCCAGACAAGTAACTCCAAACACCGCATACTCACCTTCACCATCCCGACTATAAATTCTTCCTGCCATTGCCATTACTGCGGCAAAATCAGCCGTTGCCGTTTTGGAAATTGGACAGACAATCAGCTCATCTGTTTCCTCCTGCGGCATAACCGTTTCCGGGAATACCTTACAGGTTACTTTATGATACACGCCGCCACTGCTATCCTGCATTTTTAACATCCAGTCCAGTTCATACTTTGCTTCCTGCAGAGCATCATTTATACCATCTCCACTTTCCGGAATTCCACAGTCATCCGAAAAAACGGCCGGATTTTTCTCATATGCCAGCAATAAATCTGCCACCGCCTTAGCTCCTGATACCACATATCTTCCGTAATCACCGGCATCATGCCAGCCGCCGCTCACATCAATCTGGTTATTGGTGCCATAAATCGTTGCCTTCGTTCCATGACATGCAGGATGTGCAAAGTCTCCTGCCAGTTCTCCGTCAAGTTCCATACCACAACGCTGTAAATACAACATTTTCACCACATTTTTAAAGGTGTCTGTATAAATCTTTCCCCCAATGGTAAAGGCTGCTGACTCCTCACCTTTTTTCGTCACAATTTTGTAGGTACCTTCCTTATTCAGCTTTGAAAAATCACCAGAACAATTCTGTTCACCTGCTGATGGATTTGCTTTGAGTTCCGTCATAGCTCCCTCAAAAACAGATTCTCCGGTATCTGCGTCCACCACCGTAAATGTAGTGTCATCCTCATCTAAATCCGCAAAAACAACTGTCTTCACATCATCCTTTTTATATCCCAGCTGGTTAACCTTTGCCTTTGGCACTTCCACAGTCTCAGCCGCCTCCACAGCTTCAGAGGAATCCATAACCTCCAATGAAAGATTATCCAACATAATTGAATGTTCTCCTATATTCGCAGAATCCATACCTGCCTCCTGCATAGAATTCATGTAACCCATATTAAAGCAAAGACGCGGCGCCGGGTCTGATGGCTCCTCCATCGTAAACTGTGCAGAAATATGCTGTACCTCCTCCGTCACACTTACAGTCTCCGCATGATACGCATGGTAATCGCCGCCATTTATCTGGATTCTCCATTCAAGCTCCCGTTCCATCGTGCCATGTATATCAAAGGAGAATTCATACACCGTTCCCTCTGTCATCTCAAAGCCATCATAATAGAGCTGCACACCGTGCTCCACATTTCCCAGCTTCGTGATATCAAGCTGAAGCTCACCGTCACTGTTAACATTCATAGAACAGCTGCCGCCATTCGTATAGGTTTCAAACTTGTCCGTGCCCTCGGAGAAATCACCATTTTGTATCAGATTTCCCTGTACTTCCTCCTCTGTATCTTCCTCCGCAGCCAATTCCGTTGTGATTTCGGTTGTCTCTTCCGCTTCTGTAACTTCCTCCTGTTTACCGTTACATCCAGCCATACTTAATGTCATAGCCATAACCAGCAGCATACTGGTAACCTTTTTCCATTTTTTCATCCTCACATTCCTCCCTCTTACATTTAGTCATTTATATCCATACCGTTTTCTCCAGCAACAATAGCCACCGTGGCAGATGTGCCCAGTCTGTCCGCTCCTGCCGCAATCATCGCCCTGGAGGCAGCAGTATCCCGGATTCCTCCGGATGCCTTTACTCCTACTCGCTTATGGGTTACGCCGGTTTCCTTTTCCAGAGCGGCGGTTTTAGCATCCACCGTCTTACGCATCAATGCCACATCTTCCGTTATGGCACCTCCGGTACTAAAGCCTGTGGATGTCTTGACAAAATCCGCACCTGCCTCCACAGCAATTTCACACACTTTTACCTTTTCATCCTCTGTCAGGAGACATGTTTCAATAATCACCTTTAATAACACATCTCTTCCCATAGTATTATTCCTGCAGACTTCCTTTACCTCTTCTATATCTTTTCTCACAAAATCCCAGTCGCTATCCTTTACTGCACCAATATTGATTACCATATCAATTTCTGTTGCTCCATCCTCAATAGCTGTTAATGTCTCCAGCTTTTTAGCCATGGTGCTCATTGCGCCCAAAGGAAATCCAATCACTGTACAGACTTCGATATCTGTATCCAGTAAAAGATTAGAAACCTGCTTCGTTCTTCCACTGTTGACACAAACCGATGCAAAATTATACTGTACTGCCTCTTTGCAGATTCGGTTCACATCCTCCTCACTGGCATCTGCCTTTAAAATTGTGTGGTCAAAATATTTGTTAAATTCCATTTATTTCTCCTTTTCTATCCCCAGGGCTTCCTTTGCCAGCTGGTCTGCCAGTTCATTATACTCTACTCCCGTATGGGCTGCCACCTTTTGAAAAGAAATTGCGATTTTTTCTCTTTTTTCCGCGATAAAAGCCTTATAGCGCTGGGTTCCCGGTTTATTTGCCCGCCAGATTCCATCTGCCCACTTCTCAATTCCCTCATAATCATAATAAATGGTAACCGCCTGATAACCATGCTCCAGTGCCCAGAGGACTGCCTGTTCGCTTCCGAGGATTTCCCCCGCCACATTCCGCATAGCCACATAGTCCTCTTCTGCTCCGCTTCCTTTCAAAGTGACAACCTCATCCGGCAGTACCAAAGCACAGCCATATGCATAGCGAAGCTGGCTGTGGTCATAGCTTCCGTCCACATATGCAACCAGATGCACATCTGTACTAACAGGCTGTTCTTCCACCACTTTAACAGTCTCTGCACTCTTCCCAGCCTGTTTAGCACCCGCAGCTTTTATAAATTCCTCTGCATCTGCCAGATTTGAAAACCCCTTATATACAGGGCCCGGAAAATGTTCTACCTGTGCCTTGCAGTCCTCCCATGTAAAATAGATTCCCGGTGTTTTTCCCTTTGCCACTGCATAATATTTTTTTGCCATACTTCTCACCAAATCCATCCTCTTATAATATTGTAAGTTTAGCAATAAATACGGAATTTGTAAATAAATATCTACTTGAAAACAGGGAAAACCCCGGACATTCAAGCTGCCCGGGGTTACAAAAAGGGGAAGTATAAATCCTTCTAAAAGGGAAGGGGGGATTTATTTACGCTTTAAGAATACTGCATTGTACTTGTATTTTCTATCAGTTTTAAGTATAATAATATAACAATCCTGTATTCCATATAAAATTTAGTAATAAAAATCAGACGTTTGCGAAACTATGCTTTCGAAACCGCACGTTGTGTAAAATAAACAACTATGTTTTTGAAAATAGGGAGTTTCGCAATTGCTTAAGTAATAAATATAATAAGGAGAGGCTCTCATGAAAAAAGGAATTATGCACATCAGCGAAAATCTATATGAGACAATTGAATATAACGCTCCTACCACGCCAATCAAGGCGGCGCATGCATATCTTTCTGATTGGCCAAACGGTGTTACACCCTGCCACTGGCATCCCCAGCTGGAGTGCATCGTTATGTTGGAGGGAAAGCTCAGCTATCATGTAAATAATGAAGCTTACACATTACAGGAGGGCGATGGCATCATTGTCAACACAAATCGCCTTCATCTCTGCAACCCGGTGGAGGAAGCTCTTCCGGAAAATGGCAGAAGCTTTCTGCCGGATGAGGCAGACAACAGCCACTATGCCGTTTTACTGCTCCACCCGGATACATTGCGTTTTAACAGTAAAATGGAAAAAATATATATCAACCCACTTCTTTTTGACACCAACAGCGATGTATTTTTCTTAAATCACAGTGAAAGCTGGCACCAGTCCGTTATTGATATTATTATTGACATCTTTTATTCTGTTATCGAGAAAAAACCTTGCTTTGAACTAATGTCCCAAAGCCGATTTTTTGAAATGTGGAGTATATTATTTGAAAATACCATCGCAAAAAATGGATACGATTTGTCAGATACTGACCCCATGAATCCACTAAAAACCATGATTTCCTACATTCAGGAAAATTATCAGGAAAAAATCACACTAAATGACGTGGCAGAATCCGGTATGATGTGCCAGTCCAAATGCTGCCGTCTGTTCCGCGATGCCCTGCGGCAGTCTCCTATTGAATACCTGCAAAATTACCGCATACAAAAGGGCGTTTACCTGTTAGACCATACGGATATGAGTATAACAGAAATTGCTTTGGAATGCGGTTTCCATGGCGCAAGCTATTTTACAGAAACCTTTCGCAAAATTAACGGCATTACCCCAAAGGAATACCGGAAGCAGTCTAATGCTTTGCTCTGACTGCCTCCCATTCCTCATATCTTGTTTCATATTGTTCATTTAACCAGGCTATCATTTGCTCCTTTCCTTCCATATTGAAGGGAAAGGATTTGGTAGTCTTTTTTTCTTCTGGCGTCATTTCATAACAAAACGGTTCCGGCCACACAACTGCTTCAAACACCGCATTACCCTTTTTATCCGGAGATAACAAAGCTACATCCTCCATCGGATTCCTTGCTAGTCGGAACCGCATTCCCCTGTGACTTCCAAAATATGCCTGTCCATGCTCATACCAGGTGATTCCGTAGGAAGCCTTATTTTCAATCTTAATAATTTTATTCTCCATATGTATTCCTTCCCTCTGAAAATAAAACCGAAAAACTTTTTTGTCTGCCCGCTCAGTATTATATTCGATAAATCAGATACTTTCAACACCGGAACCGACTCGGTCTCAATGCTTTCCATTTCCAGTCTGGCAGATTGGAAGAAAAATATCAAGCTATTTATTCTAAATATATTTTTTCTTTTTACAGTACATATTACGGAGAATTTTAAGCTGGTCTTTCAATGTATAAAATCTATTCTTTTCTACTAGTCCCTCTTTTCTCTCCTCTGTCAAATCTCCACTCAATAATAAATCTGCCCTTTCCTCTAATGTCATATCTCTGTTCTCAATAACAGCATATAAAACAGCGTCACTTTCCTCTTCTGGCAATACTTCTGTATAATAACTGTTTGAATTGTTCCTAAGCACCTCATAAACATTATCAAGATATATAAATTTACCGTTTTGATAACCTAGCCCGCATATCATCTCAAATAACCAGTTTATTTCCTGTATCTGGTTTTCTGCCTGTATTAAAAGAATCATATCTTCCCGTGTCATATTTTTCCTCCTACGCCTCTCTTCTTACAACAGAATAATATATTAAAAATCCGCCAATGATTTTGTCTATATAAGTATATTTAACTTTTATAGATTATTTTATCACAAAGAAGTCAATATTACAATCAGAACATAAAATTATTTACACAGACAAGGCAAAGGAGATTATTGGGGATGCAGCAGGAGATTGATTATGCAAAACTCGGACTGAAAATTAAAGATATGCGTATCAGCAAGGGATTTACACAGGAAAGCCTGGCAGAAATGGTAGGCTGTAACACTTCCCATATCAGCAATATAGAAAATAACCATACAAAGGTTTCTCTTAATGTTTTACTATCTATTGCAAATTCTCTTCATACCTCAATTGATTATCTACTATCCAATCAGTATGATAATTCATCTCTCGCATTAGATAATGAGATACTAAGGGCAATACAAAATATTGATAACACGAAAAAGGAAAAACTGATAAAAATGATTGAAATTTTATAAATCCTTATATCTACTGAATATTTATATGATAAATTTCCAGTTCTCTCTTTACCTGTTCTCGCAATTCCGGATTTGCCTTCAACATTTCCCGGATATCCTTAAGCCCCGATAATCTCAACTCTTCGTTATAAGCAATCTGCTCTCTTAGCTTCTGTCTTCTGACATTCAGTGAATGCTTTACCTCTACCATCTCCCGGTTGTCAATAAGTGCTAAAAACTGTTTTGTCCAGATATCCGGGTCCTTAACACCATGGGCAAATAAAAGCTTTGATAAGCTGTCCGAAAATTCCCGTAAATCTCCTGCTGTCTTCTGATATTGTCTAACCTCATCCACCATAATTAAATATTGATCGTAGAGATATTCCAGTTCCCGCAAGCTTTTAATATTATATTTGCTGTACAGATAATCCAGCGTAGAGGTATTATTAATATACTTGATTTTTACCTTATTCATCAAATTAATAGCACGGTTTTCCCGCATTTGGGACATCTTAAATTCATAGGACATATTGCGATAGGTTATCACACTAAGGGCAGCCATTCCCGCTATCACCAGCAAAATCAAGAGAATCGGAATTACCAGATTTGTATCTGCCAGTATGCCTATAACAGCCAGCGTCACCACTAATAAGACAGAAACTGCTCCAAATCCAATCAGAAACATACGAATCTTTGCCTGACGTTCTTCAATGGAATCCTGCAGATATTCCTGGGAATTCTTTTCCGCCTCCAGATTTTTTAAATCCCTCTTAATTTTCATATCCATATCTTCCAAATCCTTAAGCTGTCCGAAAACCTCCGTCAAATTCTCAATTCCCTGAATCATCCGGAAATTCTCATCACTAATCCGGTCATCTGAATGCAAAAATTGCGATGTTTCGTTTTCTAAATATGCAATCTTCTGTGCAATATCCATAATTTCCTGTTTTATATTCTGTGGCAATTCCTCAATTGTCTGGATATCTGTAAAGTAAGAAGTTACCATGTCATACTCTGCGCGCAAATCTTCCATCTGATAAGTGGCATCCACAATCTGGTCGCACTTGAAGGCAATATCATCCTCCTCTTCCCCATTCCGCTGCTTTGCCTGCTTTTCCAGAAAATCCTCAATGCTTTCATATTCAAAGGTTTCCTCTGTAACCTCCGTCTTTGTAAATATATCCTTTACCGTATTTAACAAACCCATTTATTGTAATCTCCTGTCACAATTATATATTCTTAGGTAATTGCGAAACTCAATTAAGTGGATATGCGTTTGTGTAATATACACAACTTTGCGACAGCATTAGGAACGTTAGCCGAGCAAAGTTGTCGTATATTCACAATACGCATAGCATAAAGTATATGTTTCGCAAACACCTATTATATATTCTATACCGTCTGCTCCCTGAATTCTGATTTCAAATATTCAATCACCGTATCCATTCTCTTATTAAAATCTGTCAGATTATTCTTTTCATAGTGAAACATCGCCTTTTGCATCCGATGATAAACAGGGGAACCCGTCACATCTGCCTCAGCATCCTCAATGGCATTGTAAATCTTATCAAGCATGTCCTCCACGCCATAGAATTTGGCAAACACCTCTACATCCGTGCGTTCCCGCATAGCAGCCATCAAAAGCAGATACCCATAAATCGAACGGGAATCCCTTGTAAGCTCATAAGCTTTTAAATAAGCATCCATTGCTGCCTTCAACTCAAAATTATGCGCCATTGCCACTGCCTTATTGTGATAAATTGCCCCTAACAGCTTCTCATTCTGCATATCCGGATACTGGTCTAATATCTCATCATAGATAGCTGCTGCCTTTAAATATTTGTGATAGCGCAAAAAACCGTCTGCCTGCATTTTTCGGAACTGCGGTGGTGTAAGTCCCTTCATCCGCTCCATTCGGAAAATGAATTCCTTTACCTCCGGAATCGTATAATATTCCTTATAGGTAAGAATCATAGTCAGCAAATCTGTCAGATCCGTGGTTTCCTTTTCCTTTATTACCCGAAGTTGTTCTGCCAGTTCCGGAAGCTTCAGCTCCTCCTCAATCCAGTTAAACATGGCTATCCCTATGTATTCCTCTGAAATCAGAGCAATATTATTATAGACATAATAACAGAGCTCTTCATAAGAAAACACTTCTATCTTCGTATTGGGAAATATATATGAAGTTTTTGCCGGTGTTGTTTCACACAATATAATTCTGCCCATTCTGTTACCTCTCATCTGCTGGCTTCGCCTTGCACCTCGTTTTCGCTTCGCTCCATCTACTCTGCATACCTTCCTACTAAGCTCTCTTCATTCGCTAAGTATCCAGGCATCAGTCACTGGCTCCGCCTTCGCCTTGCACCTCGTTTTCGCTTCGCTCCATCTGCTCTGCATACCTTCCTACTAAGCTCTCTTCGTTCGCTAAGTATCCAGGCATCGGTCACTGGCTTCGCCATATGGATAAGTTCGACGAGACAAGTGCTTACGTGCAAGCACGACGCATCTGTCCCGTCGAACTTATCCGCAAGGCTCATTGCCCAATTGAAAATTCTTTTCGGTATATTTTATTTGTTGTGGGATATATTTTCCCAAAACCAACATCACGAATTACAATCGCTCCTAATCGCTCATCATATAATTCCACCTCTAAGGAAAGCTTTGTTGTCTTTGGAGGACGCTTTGGCAAGCCATGTATTTCAATAATTTCCTTTTGTATTTCCTTTGTCACCTTGTCCCGGTAAACCATATCAATCCGATTTGTATCATCCAAATATAAAGTGACCTTACCTTTCATGTTATACCATTCCCTGCCGCCAATGGCAATTGGGTAAAACTGGTTCCGGCCCTCCATATCCCCAATACTGACACCAATATCAAAAGGGATACTGCCCTCTGTACAGAGAACGCAATCCCTCTCCGCCTCATAAGCACCCTTTTTTGCATGATAGCAGGCGCCCTTGGTATATATGTTTTGTCCCATAAATACCCTTCTGCCATCGCAGAGCACTTTTGTAGTTTCCTCAATCCATTTATCATTGAAGCCCGGTCCGGTCAAATAGACAGTAGAAATATAGGTTTCCTTCATTTTCGCCCTGGCAATCTCTGCAAAATACTTGTCTAACTCCTCCACATCCTCAAACAGCATCGTATACGGCAATTCCTTCTTCATATCCAGCCGGTTTAAGTAAAAAATCCTTGTATTTCCCTGATGTTTTTTGTCAATGCGGTAATATTCCATACCCTCATGGCCATATTCAAACATAGCTACGCTATTTGTATGAAGCCTTTCATCCTGATTCATTACATATTGAAAAAATGCATTCTCATGGCTCATGATATAGAAGGACTCCCTTGAAAGCCCCAATTCATCCCGAAGCCTTCCAAGCACCTCATAAACCTTTGGATGATATGTCTCTAATGTAACAGTGAGTCCACACAAGCAATATTCTGTGGAACGTGCCAGAAACTCCTCCACATGCGTCCTTAACAGAATCAGCAATAATGCTTCATAGGTATAAGACCCCCCTTCAACCACTACATGCTCCGTAGAATCAATATTTCCTATCACATCCTCTACAATAACGCCCTCTTTTTGAAAGCGAATTGTACTGACACTGTTACCCACATACCATTTTTTCTCTTCTTTTGCATAAAACATGACATTTGGAAGCTGGTAGGTTTCCGTATTATTCAACTGATAAATAGATTCCGGTTCTTGTTTATCTTCTCTGAAATAACTAATCTGTATATTTTTCCTGCATAAATCAAGACCTAAATATATCTCCTTCATATTCTGCCTCCTAATGCCTCAAACCGTTTCTTAATCCAGCAATTCCAGATTTTCTTCCACCACTGCTGCTAGCTTTAAATATTTATCAATTTTATTTATCAGCATCTGATTTTCCCCAATCTCTTGATTTAGCAGCATGGAATTCAACATTTCAAAACGGTTCTCATACTCTTCTGTTTCACCCTTTGCTTTCATGCCTTCGCTTTCATACACATGGGTATGCCTTACATTTTCCTCTGGCATTTCATAAAGCAGATTCTCTCCATGAAACAACACAAATTCCTTGATATAATAGCCTGGCAGAATTTCCATCATCCTTGCAGTCTTATTACACTCCGGTTTTTCCACACCGGACTGGATTCCGTATCGGAAGGAAATCTGTTTTCCCGCCTTATCTCTTGTCACCACATAGGTCATAAGGAACAAATCCTTAGGCAGCTTCATATATCTCTTGAATTTTCTAAAGAACGGCAATAAAATTCCCCTTTTTACAAAATACTCTATTTCCTTTTTCATCCATATAATTTCATCATTTTCCAGTTTACTCTTACGGCTAAAATAAAGAAGCATTGCTGCAATGCACATGTCATCTTCCATTTCCTCCAAAAGCATCTGACGATATAGGGAGGCAAAAAATGTGTCCGGAAGCTCGCTTTCTTCCACTAAATAGGCAAAGGACGCACGTTTGAAAAATGCTTTTACAACCATTCCCCTGCGTTTCTTTTCTACAAAGGATGCAAATACACTGAAAACATCATTATGCCACTGCTCTGTATACAGGGTTTCGCAAATGATATTCTCTTCCAGCATATCCAGTCTTGCCAGTTTTCCATTTGCCCGTTTCCAGAGCCGCAGCATATCCTTTACACTGCTTTGGTAAGAATCCACCAGATACCCCAGTATCCCGGGTGTCTCCTGTCCCATCCGATACAGATAAACTGCCACAGAAACCAGTGTCTCTTCACCTGCGTACTGGGAAAAGTCCTTGACCGCTTCCACCATCCGTATCAGATTATCCACCTGCACACCCTGATAGCCATATCGTTTTACAGCATCATATCCCTTATCGTAAAGTCCGCATTCCAACAGATAATTTATGTACTCCACAGCATTTTTCGGCGAAACATATGCCACATCCATCCGGTCTAAATAACTTTTTAATATATCCATATCCAAATGGGCATGATAATACCTGACAATTCCAAAAATTGCCTGTTGTCTGGTCTCCTGGCTAATTTCTTTAAATGCAAGAATATCCCTGGCAATATTAACTTCTCTGGCATCTGCCGCATCATATGCCTTCCGCACATCATACTGATAGAGCACATACCGGTAATCATCTGCTGCAAACTGCGCCAAAATCTCCATATATTCTGATTCATCCACCAGCTTTTGAAGCTTATACGGGATGGTACTGATAAAACGGTTCTGTTTTCTGTCCACCAAAGAAATAACTGCCGACTCTGTTATCATATCCACATAGGCAACATGATTCACTACCGGTATCACCGTCTCCTCCTCCAGCTCCTTATGCGATACCACTACCGCAGTAATGTTATCATTGGCTACAGTTAATTTTCTCTTAAATATCACATTGACAAGACTGCCGGCAAAATGTGCCGTAACTGCCTGTGGCCGCAAAAATTCACTATAAATAATGCACAAATCATCACTCATATTTCCCTTTATAATCTGTCCGCGCATAAACGCTTCCATATTGGGAAGATATTCCTCATACTGCCCTAAATACTGGCGTTTGTTGGTAATGACATTGGCATACAGATAAGCATACTCACTATCGGTTAAAATACTCTTATAATTAAAATAACGAAGTACAGAGTCTGGAATCAAATCATACCGGCTGTGATTCATACTGCGAAGATAATTCTCCTGAATCCCCACTATTTTATAACCACACCGAATCCCCTCCAGATAATACCGGTGATAACGATGTTCTAATTTATCTCCTTTAATTAGCAGGCTGCATAGAATCCGGATAATTTCCGGCTTTTGTTCCCTGTCATAAATGCTTCCAAGAAGGGAAAATACAGACGAGCGGAATTTTTTCTCCCTTGCAGCAAGCTGTAAAAATTCCTCCTCCGCTTCCTTGCTCAGATAATTATTTTTCAATCCAAACCGGATTGCTGCGATTTCCACAGATGACAATTTCTTAAGAAGCAGGGGCTCTCCATTTATCAAATCACATATCTCAAGTGCCAGAACCGGACTCTGGTAACCGCCCATATATAATCCCTCAATCTGAGAGAACAACCATGTCTTATCCTTCTGATACCTCTCGTCTAAATAAATCAGCAGCCAAAAATAAAATAGCTTGTCTTTTTCCTTTGCCAATGCCTGTTCAATTTCTTCACAGGCATTTACAATCTGTCTGGAATCTTTTGAAAGCAATGCCTTTAAATACAGATAATAGCAATGCTCTCTCGTACCGTTCATTGCCCTATCCATATCCGCTTCCATACGTCGTATCTCCTGCCTGGCATTTTCTTCCTTGCCCGCAAGAATATTCATATGAAGAAGTCCCAGCTTATACACGCCTGTCTCCGGTTCCAATTCAATCAACCGGAGCAACGACTCCCTCGTTTTTTCTATAAATGAATGCAGTGGCAAAAGACCAATGCGGTAATCTAAATAGTTGTGCACCAATGCCGCCAATTCCAGTTTTCTAAGCCGGTAATCATGACTACGGTGAACCAATATTCTGGAAGGCTCCGGTGGCTTCCGGATTAATATGTTTACAACAATTGTCTGATATGTATTTTCTAAAACAACGCTGCCGGTTGCCGCCTCATTTTCATCCAGCATTTCCGGGTCAATGGTATAACCCAAAGAGCAGACATCGCCTGAAAAATCCATGCTGCATATTTGGGACTGATGCAGTGTAATAAACTTTGCATCCGTCTTCACTGACATGGTACAATAACCCCATGTATTCTTGCGAAGCTGCAACTGGTGTTCCTCCTGCATCTTTGGAAAATTAAACTGAAAACGGTCATGCTCCACCTGCAGGGTAAGCGCCCGTTTCTTATGGATATAGACAAGAAATTCCTCCAACGCCTGATTCCGGTCAAGCGAATCCTTAAGCGTACGATATGCCTCAATATATTCCGCCTGGTTTCCCAGCAGTGTTCTGGCAAATTCCTCTGAATAGAATATTTGCAGCGCCCTGCCCCAGTCCTCCTCCGCCAGAGCAGAAAACTTCATTAAATCCTCCAAGGCAACACCATTCACGTCAATAAAAGGCGCTGCTATCTCAATATTATAAGGAATCTCCTTTTCCAAACCATTTCCAATAACATGGATTTTTCCCTCAAAGGTACTGCCACGTTTGCGGTTTGATGCATCAAAAGTGAATTCAATTTTTCCTTTTCTGCCAATCAGACTATGGTCATTAAAGCACAACAAATAGGCATCATCATATACCATCATTTTCATTGGTATATCGTTCAATGATGTTACATCAATGCTTCCCGTATAAATGCTGCCAGCTTCAATTTTTAATTGCAGATAACTTTTAGAAAGTTTTACATCGGGATATTCCACATAAAAATCTCCCTTTGCATATTGTTCAACTTTGCTCTTCATAAGTACTTCTTATCCCTTACACAACTGTTATAACACTCTTGATGTTTTATCATGTAAAATGTATAATATTAAAATATACTTAAAATAATTATAGCAAATTTTATAGAAGATTAAAAGATAAAATAGAAAGAAGGTTATTTTTATGGGTAATGTACAGGAATCCTTTCATGGGAGCGATTTAGAAGTAATTGCAAAGCAGTATCACATTGACCGGAATGCAATCATACCTTATGCATCCAATGTAAATCCTTTAGGGATTTCTCCATTGGCCCGGCAGGCACTGATTGACAATGTAGATGCAATCCGAGCTTATCCGGATAGAAATTATGAATCCCTCAAAGCTTCCATTTCTAAATACTGTAATACAGTACCGGAACATCTGGTTTTGGGAAACGGAACCTCCGAATTAATCTCTCTTACCATCCGGACACTGGCGCCGAAAAAGACTATGGTGATTGCTCCTACCTATTCGGAATACGGCAACACAGCCCGCTTAGCAGGTAGTGAAGTAGAAACCTACATGCTTAAAAATCTGGATGACTTTGAAATGGATTTGGATATGTTTCTAAAAGCATTAAATGCTTCCATTGACCTGTTAATTATCTGTAATCCAAATAATCCAACCAGCAAGGTATTAACCAAAGACCAAATGGATACTATTTTATCCCGCTGTCTGGAGCTTGAAATCTTTGTAATGGTAGATGAGACTTATGTGGAATTTGTAAAGGATGTAAATCTTATTTCCTCTATTGTACTGACGAAAAAATATGACAACCTGATTGTCCTCCGCAGTGTTTCCAAATTTTTTGCTGCCCCGGGGCTCCGCCTTGGCTATGCGGTTACCAGCAATGCAGATTTCCTTGATGCTACCAGCAACAGCAGGATTCCGTGGAATATCAATTCCTATGCTTGTGTTGCAGGCGTAATGTTTGAGGATGAGCACTATATCAATCTGACCAAAAGCCTGATTCAGACAGAGCGGAACCTCATCTACTCCGCATTATCCAGCCGGAAGACCATTAAGGTATATAAACCGGAAGCAAACTTTGTATTAATTAAACTTTTAAAGGAAGACCAGACTGCCACAGATGTATTTGAGTACTGTATCAAGAAAGGCTTCATGATACGTGACTGTACAGACTATGAGGGGCTGGGAGAAAAATATATCCGCTTCTGTTTTATGAAACCGGAACAGAATGACAACGTGGTAAATACTATCCTTGAAATTGTATAAATAAATGGAGGGCACCTATGAAAGAAAGGCATGATACCCAGACAGTCAGCAAACCGAAAGATACCGCAGCCACAGAACAACAGGTGGGATACCCTGATATCAGCAAAGCAAACACACAAACAATCGTAATTATATCCCTAATCTGCATTCTTCTTATTTTTCTTCTGTCAATATTTATTCCGGAACCGTCCGATAATGGAGAGACTTCCAGCCAGTCAGGAACCACCGGTTCTACAACGGAAATAACAACAGAAGTACCAGATACCGAAGAAGCTTCCCAGGGTCTTTTTGATATGGGAAGTATACCAGCCTCCGTCACCACGGAGGTTTTTAATATGCAGATTGTTTCCAAACCCAGAACCGGATTTGCCACCATAGAGGAAAATACATATTATTTTAACAGCGACCAGACCCGATTTACAGGCTGGCTCATGATAGATGATACAAGCTACTACTTTGGAGAAGACGGTACCATGATTACCGGCTGGTATACCATAGACGGGCATGAATATTATTTTAATAACAAGGGGATTTTGCAAACCAGCCAGTGGATTGAAGATAAATATGTAGATGAAAACGGTCATGTACTCACCAATACCCTGACACCTGACGGTATATATGTGGGAAAAGATGGAAAACGAAACAATTCCATAAGTCTCACCACCAGCAGGCAAGGGCTTACCGATTTAAAGGCAGAGCTGGTCTCTATGACAGAAAATTATTCCGGTTCCTGGTCAGTTTATGTAAAGGATATCGACAACAACGAATACTTAACCATCAATAATGTACAATGCTACTCTGCCAGTCTGATAAAGCTGTATTGCGCTGCAACTGCTTATGATTTAATGGATAAAGGAGAATTAGAACAAACCGAATCCATTGACCGCCTGATGGCAGAAATGATTTCAGTTAGTGACAATGACGCATTTAATCTTATGGTCATGAACTGTGCCAAAGACAACAGCCATATAACTGGAAGAAATGTTATCCAAAACTATATTGACAAAAACGGATACGAGAATACCGTCATTACGTCCATTCTTGTACCTACCAGATATAAGGCATCCTCCTCTCCCGGCAGAAATTCCACCTCCGTGGCAGACTGTGGGCTTTTACTGGAAAAAATATATAAAAGAAAATGTGTCAGTCCTGAAGCCTCTGAAGAATTTCTGGAATTACTTTTAAACCAGACAAGTGTAAACAAAATTCCCGCCGGTCTACCGGAGGGAACAAAATGTGCCAATAAGACCGGAGAAACCGATGAATGCCAGCATGATGCCGCCATCGTCTATTCTCCCGGCAGAGACTACATCCTATGCATTATGAGCAGCGATTGTGGTGCCTCCATCAACAATATACAGGATATCTCAGGCACAGTATACGATTATTTCAATTAATCTTAAGCTTCTTTTGTCCGGAATTCTCATTTACTCTTGCCCTTTTATTAAAAAAATGGGATAATCCTAATATAATATAAAATGAGGTAAACAAAATGAATATTATCGAATGGTTAAAGGTTCTTTTACTTGGTATTGTTGAAGGTATTACGGAATGGCTTCCTATCAGCAGTACTGGTCATTTAATCTTAGTGGATGAATTTATCAAACTGAATCAAAGTAAAGAATTTATGGAAATGTTTAACGTGGTAATCCAGCTCGGTGCCATACTGGCTGTAGTTGTCCTGTACTGGAATAAGCTATGGCCGTTTCACTTAAAGAAAAATGCACCAAAGAAAAGCTGGTTTACAAAACAGGCAGATACCGGATTTGCCAAAGGCTTACAAACTTTTTGCAACAATTACTGTTATATGGATAAGATTGTCCTATGGTTTAAAATCGTCTTTGCCTGCATTCCCGCCATGGTTATTGGTATTCCCTTTGACGACTGGATGGAAGAACACTTTCACAATGCCACCGTTGTGGCACTGGCACTGATTGTCTACGGTATAATTTTTATTATAATTGAAAATTACAACAAAAAGCGCAAGCCAAGAATCAATACTTTACGGGACTTATCCTTTAAGGATGCCTTTTTAGTCGGCGTATTCCAGGTACTTTCCCTGATTCCCGGGACCTCTCGTTCCGGCTCCACCATCATCGGCGGAATCCTGATTGGCGCTTCAAGGGAAATTGCAGCGGAATTTACCTTTTTTCTCGCTATCCCTGTTATGTTTGGCGCCAGCTTTATCAAGCTGTTAAAATTCGGATTGGCTTTTACCGGTACGGAGTTAGCCGTTCTGATTGTGGGAATGGTGGTAGCATTTGTCGTATCTATCTTTGCTATTAAGTTCCTGATGGGCTATATAAAGAAACATGATTTCAAGGTATTCGGATGGTATCGTATTATTCTCGGAATCATTGTACTATTGTACTTTATGCTATAGCTTCCTGTTTCACTGATTTTACCGTGAGGATGGGTTTAATATTTCACTATCACTTTTAAACTGTGCCGTTTTAGAAGTGATAGTGAATTTTATTTTCCCAGATAATATAAGTAAACATCCTCCAGATTTATATTTTCAGATACCCCGCAAAAGCCATCCGGCATAATGTCACCTGCAATCCGGAATAAAAAATCCTGTTTTCTCTGCAGCACGATACCATTTTTATATTGACCGGATAATATTTTTATCTGCTCCTTATCACATACTGTCTGAAAAATATGTCCTTCCATCTTTTCCATTAATTCAGCCGGCGTGCCAAACTGGAGCACTTCTCCATCTTTCATAATCAACACTTTATCCGCAATACATTCGATATCACTTACAACATGCGTTGCATATAAAATTATCTTATTTGCCGAGATTTCTGCTATGAAATTGCGGATGTTGATTCTCTCCTTTGGGTCCAGCCCGGCAGTCGGCTCATCTAAAACCAGGATTTCCGGATTTCCCAATAGAGCCTGTGCCAATAAAATTCTCTGCTTCATTCCACCAGAAAAACCGGAAATTTTTCTGTCGGCAACAGCAGATAGATTGACGACCTCCAAAAGATTATTTACCTGCTCTTTGATTTCCTTACGCGGCACGCCTTTGACAGAAGCCATATAATACAGAAAAGCCCTTGCAGAAAGCTCCTCATAAAAGCCCTGCTGCTGGGGCATATATCCTATGATTTTCCGAAATTGCTTTCCCAGCTGTCTGATATCTGTTCCATTATACAAAATATCTCCGCTACTTCTTGCCAGATTATCTGTAAGTAAGTTCATCAGTGTACTTTTCCCGGCGCCATTTGCACCTAAAACACCATATACCCCAGGTTCAAACGTTATAGATAACCGTTTCAATGCTTCTTTATTTTTATATTCTTTTGATACATTCCTAAATTCTAAATACATTAGTTTCACCCCGATTATTCAACAGTAATACACCATTTGGGAATATTTATTATATTATTGATAACAGCCGCTGTTATCAATAATATAATTTTAATAATTACATATCCTGCCGGCTCAAGCAGTAACAAACTGTTAAAAAAATATGCTACAGGAAAAATTGAAAACGGTATCATCGATTGCATGCCAAAATAGGCAGCTATAACAGGAACCACCAAAACCACAGCCATTCCCGTCATCAGCATTATCGGATTCAGCTTAACTGACAGAAGTAAAATCCCATCGGAAATCCATATATATAATAACAGCTTTAAAACAAAGGTTATCAATAAATATGTCATAATATTTATGTGAAATGGAATATTTTTTAATATGGAAACACTCTGAACCGGCGCAAGCAATCCTGAAAGTCCATATGTCTTATGAATATAAGCCAAATTCAGTAATGTATATGCCGTTACAACCAAACCAGTAACAAGCATACCCGCCAGCCGTTTCTTTCGGAGAAGCTTCCCTCGTCCCTGACAGGCACTTCTCAACAATACCTTCATCTGATTCCTGTTTTCATATGCAAAATTTCCGGCAGTCAAAAAAATAATTGTACACAAAATAAAAATCGTCTGCAGCATTTGCTCCTTTAAGCTATCTATTCCCAACATTTTTTCATAACTGCGTTCATTAACCAGCCATCCCTTTATCCCCTCCAACTGCTCCATCTCTTCCAACCTCTGAATTTTTTCTTTAATTACAGGCAGTCCCTGTATTTCCCCTTCTGCATTTTCTATTTTTTTGCGCGCAATATAAAACTCTTCCTTATCAATTTCACCTTTTTCATAAAGCTCCTGCATTTTCCCATAATAATTCTGTAAGTCTTCTATATATTGACATTCCTGTTCTACATAATCATAAACGGTCTGGTTTAATTCTCCCGTATATTCAAGATAAAATTCATTTAAAAATTGTTCTTCCTCTGAATATTCCATTCTTTTATCCAAATGAAATTGCATATTCATAAATATTAATAATATGATAATAAGAGCTCCCCGCCTGAGAAAAACTATTTTATAGCATTCCATCCCCAATATGCCCAGCCTGGTTTGTATTTTCCGGGCTGTCGTAAATAAGCTTTGAAACATACATATTATTCTATTTTCCCGTATTGGTCGCACTCTTGTATGACTATATAGCATAACAAAAGCAATGTTTAAAAATACAAGGGCAAAAACCAATGCAAATAAAGTCAAATCAGTCTGGTTTATTGCATGACGGAATATATTGACATTATAATATTGATACCCATAATTTTCCGGTTGTAAAAACTCTGCAAAATTACAATACTTTAAAATTTTCCATCTACTTTGCGGCAAAATATGCTTAGAACACAGATATTCTATCCCGCCAAAAACACAACATAAAAACAAGGCTCCTGCCTCATTTTGCAGCAGAAGAATCAGACAACAAAAAAGGAGCATAATCACAAAAAATGCCAAAATATAGCACAGCAATATTCCGAATATTGCTGTTAAAACAGAAATGGGGTACACAAAATCCTGAAACAAATATATGGATTGGATATATCTGTCCCAATGTATCTGCCCACCATATAAATAAATGCTTGCACACAGAATGGTTCCCTTATCTATAAGTACAACAACTGCTGTCAGCACTGCCAGCAGCAAAAGCTTTCTACAGGCAAGCTTCCCCCTTCCCTTTTCTGTAGCAAACAGTATTTTTTTTAAGATTCCTTTTTCTGTTGACATTATTCTTAACGAGAGCATTAACAAAATAATCAACACAATCCATATATCTTTATGATATGACAAAAAAAAGACGATAGCCGTATCATTTCCAATTTCTGGAGAAAGTCCCTGTAATTTTTTATATGCTGCACTGGTTTTTTCAATATTATCAATCGTATAGTTATCTCTCTTATCATTGAATTGTGCCAGATATATCATGCTGTCCGCATTAGAGGTAATTGTTTCCACATTACTTTGATAACCTGAGATATACGCAATCTGTGACTGTATTTCCCAAATTACATTTTCCTCGTTTTGATTTTCTGAACAGAGACTACCTGCCCACTGCTCTATACTCTCCAGGTCTTCAAAAGCGGACACCCTATCCAAAAGCGTCAGCCGATATTCCTTTTGCTTGATTAAATCAGATGACTCACCGTTTTTTAACTGTTCTTGAAAAAACATAAAAATATTGAAAACAAATAAAAGAAACAAAAGAAAAATTAATTTTCTGTTTTTTAATACTCTGTAAAATTCCATCCCGGCTAGTCCTTTAATTAAAAATCAAAGTATTCCAATCCTTATTATCCGTACCAATCTGCTTTTTATCCAGATACATATAAGTTCCCACTTCCCCATTATCCAGATAACTATACGCAAACAGATAATTTTCATCTCCAAAATAGCACTCCATATTATCTAATTCTATTACATCTATTTCATTTCCCTCAACATCGTATATCTCTATGCAATCTCCACTCTCATCGTAATAATATACATTAGTACCATCATAAGAAAATAAACCATACTCTCCTTTCGTCTCCCGGATAACATACTCCTCTCCCGTTAAGATATCCAGCCGTTTTATACTGTAATCCAAATCATAATATAAAAGGGTATTTTCATCTATCAGCTGAAATTCATTGCATATAAAATCTTCCAATACTGTCTCAATTTCACCATTGTCAATATTATACCGGTAAATCATATTTTTTTGTATGGACATTGCTTCATCTTCAAACCAATTTGCTGCAAAATAGACATAATTTTTATAACCGTAAACAGAATCCATACCCGCCCCGACTTTATCCGATAAATCCATAATGCACTCCTGTTTGCAATTTTTCATGTTATACCGTATGAAACATTTTTTGCCTTCGGAATCATCCACTTTATATAAAAACCCCTTATGAGCTGTATAATCTGCAATAAAATATTCGGAATCAAGAGAAGATAAGTATGAAACCTTATCTCTTTCCGTTCCGTCTTTACTAATACAATATAAGTATAAATCAATAACATCCGATATCTCATAGCCAATGGTATATAAATTATTGTTAAATACATATAATATATTTGTATAAAAACCTTTTTCCAGCTCGTCTCCATATACGCCAAAATAAGCATTACACATTTCCGTTTCATGCGTACAATTTGGAGAAGTACATAATAAAACCGGCTGCATGCTTTTATCGTCACAAAAGTATAGCAAATCATCCAAAAACAGGTAATAACCATTATCTACCTTACAAATCCCATCAAAGTACCAAAAGGTCTGATCCTCCTCTTCATTAAATGAGACAATCGGTTGTTGTGAGGTATCTGTGTATATCTCTTCATTATTACTACAGCCAATCAATAAACCAGTTAATACACCTGTCAAAAATACAGCTTTTATTTTTTTCATCATTTTCTTTGTATACCTTTTTATCATGAAACAGATGCTTCAATTGTTTTTGAAGTCGAAGAGGTCTCAGGAACCTTCAATGCCGAAAATTTACACTTACATGTCCCTGTATAATAAGAACCGGTATAGGAACCATTTTTAAAGACACTGGGATAAAGATACATGCTTACTGTTGCTGCAGTTCTTGTGTAGGTATATACTACACTTTGGGTTTTTGTCTTGCTTCCATTTTTCAAAACGCATTTAGCCGTAACTGTCTTTGACTGGTTAAGGGTAGTTTTTGAAGTGGAATAGCTTGTAGCAAAAATACAGGATTTTTTTGCAGAAAGAGAACAATTCACCACCTGATTACTTTTTGTTTTTAATGTACAGGAATTTGTCTTAGCCGATACAGGTAAAATATTCAAACATAAAGCAATGCAGACAGTTAGCACAAATAGTATTATTTTTTGGTTCTTTTTTTTCATAATAGCTTACTCCTTTTTACAGATTATGTATATAATAGTGCATTGGATTATAAACTAATATGCCACTTTTGTCAACTCTATTTTACTATATTTCCCTCTCCCTGCACAATATGCGCGATGGAATGCTCTACCATATCCGATACCGCATTTTCCGTATAAAATGCCATGTGCGGAAGCATTAACACATTAGGCAAATCCTTCAGGATAGACATTTCCCTGTGTCCAATCACCTGATATTTATAATCCCCGTAAAAAATTCCCAACTCTCTTTCTATTACATCCAACGCAGCTGCCCCAATCTTTCCCTGTTCCACCGCATCAATAAATGCAGGCGTATCAATGATACTTCCCCTGGCTGTATTAATCAGAATCACTCCATCTTTCATTGTCTCAATGGATTCTTTATTCACCATATGAAAGCTGCTCTTTGTTGCTGGAGTATGAAAGGTAATCACATCACTGCTTTCAAACAATTCCTCTAAGGAGCAGTAATCTCCGTACTTTTTTGCCTCCTCATTTTCATAGGG
Source organism: uncultured Eubacteriales bacterium (assembly GCA_900548855.1). Lineage (GTDB taxonomy): Bacteria > Bacillota > Clostridia > Lachnospirales > Lachnospiraceae > CAG-590. The sequence continues at coordinate 11,889 of URMF01000020.1, read as the reverse complement.
GTCGTAAGCAATCAGCCTGCATCCAAAGCCGGAAAGATTCCTCATTACATGGGTTCCAATCTTCCCTGTGCCCACAATTCCTATGGTTAAATCTCCTATTTCTTTACCGATACTTCCCACCAGAGAGTAATCCATTCCCTCTGCCCGCTTGATAATAGATTTCATTTTGCGCAATGCCATCAAAATCAGCATAACCGTATAGTCTGCCACGCTTCCCGTTGAATAGGTCACATTGCTGACTGCCATTCCGTATTTTTCTGCCGCCGTTACATCCACGTGGTCATAGCCAATGGTTCTGGTAGAGATGTGCTTTACCCCTGCGGTCTTCCAGATTTGTATAATATCTTCTGTAATCGGTGTTGTTATCACACTGACTCCTTCGCAGCCCTCCGCCAGAATTGCATTTCCAGGTGTTGGTGTCTCCCTGATTGGAATAATCTCTACTCCATACTTTTTACCGAATTTTTCAAAATAGAACGCCTCATCAAAATCCCTGTAATTATATGCTGCTATTTTCATACTCTGCCTTCTTTCCCTTCTGTTTTGGATATCCGACGAAAGGATATCCGGAGCATTCTTATCTTTAGAGATACTTAGATGCGTAGGTCATAATGCCTGCAACCGTTTTACCATCTGTGATTTTTCCCTGATAAATAAGCTGCTTCAAATCTTCTACATCCCATAATTCCACATTAATCTCTTCATCCGGGTCTAAATGCTGCTGGGTCTTTTTTAAGCCTCTCGCAAGATACAAATCAATCTTTTCATTACAGAATGCCACTGTCGTATTAACCGTTAACAGATATTCAAAATCCTCTGTGTAATATCCGGTCTCCTCCTCCAATTCCCGCTTTGCACAGTCAAGGGTCGGTTCCTTTGGGTCATCCAGCTTGCCTGCCGGAAGCTCCAGTGTAAAACGGTCTAACGCATTCCGATACTGACGTACCATTAAAAGCTTCCCATCCTCATTTACTGCCACCACTGCAGCAGCCCCATCATGGTGAATGTAATCCCATTCCGCAATGTTACCATTAACCTCCACCGTATCCTTATAAAGACTAATCACTGTCCCCTGTGCACGCAGTTCTCTTTTTAAACGCTTTACCGGTTCCATATCGCATCCTCCTATCATACATAATTCTATCCTATTTATTTTATCAAAATTTGTTTCACATTGCTATGCTGTCAAAGCGACTTTTTTCACTCCATGGAATAGAGCAATGCATTACAGATGGCGGCAGCCACATTGCTGCCACCCTTCCTGCCCCTGGCCACAATATAGGGAACAGATGCTTTCATAATCAGCTCTTTCGCCTCCACCACATTTACAAAACCTACCGGAACACCGATAATGCCCTCTGGCTGAAGCTTTCCGGCCTGAATCAGTTCATACAGGTGAATCAGTGCCGTAGGAGCATTGCCAATAGCAAAAATAAGCGGACAATTGAGCTCTGCCGCCTTATCCATGCTTGCTACCGCTCTGGTGCTTCCCTGCTTTTTCGCCGCTTCTGCCACATCCTCATCACCCATAAAGCAGTAAACCTCTCCACCATATGTGGCAAGCTGCCTTTTATTGATTCCTGCCTTTGCCATCTGCGTATCCGTCACAATACTCGCACCCTCACGGATTGCCTGCTGTAAGCAGTCCACCACATTTTTTGAGAAACAGAGATTTTCAAGATAATCAAAATCCGCAGATGTGTGAATAACCCGCTTGATGATGGGTTCTTCTTTGGAATCCAGAGCAATGTCACCCAGCTCCTGCGTAATAATCTCAAAGCTTCTCTTTTCTATATCTGACGGAAGCATATTCTGCAGTTCTATTTTGTATTGTTCCTCCATACTGCATTCTCCTTTCTATTATTCATTCTCTAGGTGATTGTGAAACTCCCTGTTTTCAAAATTTAGTTGTACAATATACCAATATCATAAGCGAGGCGCTTTGGAGCCGTTGGTACTTAATCCACTGTCACTGTTTTTCCTTTAAAATCTCGTATATGCGCTCCATATTAAGACTTTTTCTTAAGATAGCCGCCAGCTTATCATACTGCATTTCCCTGTACTCTCCAAAGCTTACCCGGCTGTCTCTTTCATATACAAGCCCTTTTCTGTCGCAGAGAAATTCCACAAATGCCTGTCGAAATTCTTCCTCATCAAAAATACCATGGATATAAGTACCCATCACATTATCTGTGTAACAGCCGTCATATTTTATCAAATCCTTATCCTGTAAAACCTCGACTGTACCATTTTCTGCAAACCTTTCCTCGGTCAATTCCAACAGATAACTCCCCATATGCTCTGTTCTTCCCATATGCATCTCGTAACCGCTAATCTTTTTCCCTGTAAGCCTCTCCATCCCACCTGTCAGCCGACAGACACGCCCCTCTACCCGTGTCCGGGTTTTTTCCGGTTCAAAATAAGTCTGTATGGAAAGCAGCCCCATTCCGCGAACTGTATCCTTTCCCTCCGCTCCACAATTATCTGTAATCGTTTCTCCAAGCATCTGGTAGCCGCCGCAAATGCCAATTACCATTGTTTTATAATTTCCCCGTCTGTCCTCCCCCAATACATTTCTCCCTGCGAGCCGGACAATGGCTGCCTCCAGCCCGCTTTCCCGCAGCCAGCGCATGTCCTGTATTGTATTTTTCGTTCCTGGCAAAATTACCACATCCGGACTTCCCAGCTCAGACAGCTTATCTACATACCGCACCGACAGCATTGGTTCCATGGCAAGTGCCTGAAAATCCGTAAAATTTGACACCTTGGGAAAACGTATAACCGCAATGTCCACACCCCTTTTTACCAGCTTGTCATTCAGGCACTCCGCCAGAGAATCTTCTTCCTCGATATCTACATCTGCATAAGGTACAACTCCTAGCACCTGTTTTCCACAGCGTTCCTCTAACATGGAAATTCCCGGTTCTAATATTTTTTCATCTCCCCGAAATTTATTTATAACAAGTCCCTTAATTCGTTCCTGTTCCTTCGGCTCCAACAGCATAACTGTACCAACCAGCTGGGCAAAAACACCTCCCCTGTCAATATCACCCACTAACAATACCGGGGCATCTGCTATCTCTGCCATCCCCATATTAACGATATCATCCTGTTTTAGATTAATTTCAGCGGGACTGCCTGCCCCTTCAATGACAATAATGTCGTATTCCTCTGCAAGCTCATTAAAAGCCTCCTGAATGACGGGAATATACTCCTTCTTTTTCTGAAAATACTCCATTGCCCGCATATTACAGACAACCTCGCCATTTACAATTACCTGGGAACCCATATCCGTAGTGGGCTTTAACAAAATAGGATTCATTCTGACATCCGGCTCAATTCCTGCCGCCTCTGCCTGTACTGCCTGCGCTCGTCCCATCTCAAGATTATCTTTTGTAATGTAAGAATTTAATGCCATGTTCTGGGATTTAAATGGAGCCACCCTGTAACCATCCTGCTTAAAAATCCTGCAAAGTCCCGCTGCAATCAGGCTTTTCCCTGCATTGGACATGGTACCCTGTATCATAATTGTTTTTGCCATGTTCTCTCCCTTTCTGTCACTGCGCCGGAATACTACGCCATCTGCGAATCAGTTCCCTATTTTCCGCATGGCTCCTTACTGCAATGCGAAAATATCCCCGGGAAAGATTCCTGTAATTACTACAATCCCGGATTAATATTTTTTTCTCCAATAAACGCAACTGTAAATCTTCCCTGCTGTGAAAAAAAATAAAGTTCGCCCTGGAAGCGTATATCCTGTCCGCCAGTCCGCTTTGCAATTCCCGGATTAAATACTCTTTTTCCTCTTTAATGAGTACTCTTGTCCGCATTACAAAGCCCTCTTCCTTTAATGCCTCTTCCCCCACAGCCTGTGCAATCACCGATGTATTCCAAGGCGGCAGACATTTCACCAGCTGCTCCGCCAATATTGGATTGGCACACAGAATATATCCCAGCCGTAATCCCGGCATCCCGTATAGCTTTGTAAAGGCACGGAGCACCAATAGATGTGGGAACCTCTCCAGTTCATGCTTCATAGTATACAATTCTTCCTCTTCCAGAAATGGAAGAAAGCATTCATCAATACACAGATATGTATCTGTCCTTTCACACCTTTCCGCAACCTTTAAAAGTGTTGCTTTATCCAGAACGGTTCCCGTTGGATTATTGGGATTACAAAGAAACAGAATATCTGTCTCCTTATTAATTGCAGCTAAGAAATCCTTTTCACAGCCGCCTGCCAATGCAAAATTGTCACACTCCTGCAAATTCCAGAACTGCATCCTCCCTCCCGCTGCCGACACTGCATTTTCATACTCCGAAAATGCTGGTGCCATGCCAAGGGCTTTTTTCGGCTTTCGTGCATAACAAAATCCATAGATTAGTTCTGCCGCGCCATTACCGGGAATCACATAGTCAGGATTTATTCCCTCTCTTTCACCAATTGCTCTGCAAAGTCTGCTGCCACAGGAATCCGGATATTCTCCAATATGAAAAATTGCCCTTTGAACCGCCGCCACACAGCCCTCCGGCATCCCCAATGGATTAATATTAGATGAAAAATCATAATCTGCCTTGTTGCGGTAAATATCGCCGCCATGCTGGAATTCCATATCCTGTCCTTTCTTTACACTGTCATCTGCTGCTTTAAGCCATTTGAATAAAAGCTGTTATCAATATTCCTATAGTCATCATCATAAAAGAAGCCACATACAACATATCATTTGCTCTTTTAATATCCTGTGCCTGTATATCCCTGCCTGCATCCCCGATAACGGGCTTGTGAACAGTTTTCCCAAAGTAACTGGCATCTCCCGCCAGCTGTACATTAAGCGCCCCTGCACAGACCGCTTCTGTCTGGGCAGAATTCGGGCTTGCGTGTTTATGCCGGTCTCTTCTGTAGACAAGCCATGCATTTTTGACATCAAAACCCGGCAGGAAAGCGGCTGCAAGCATTAAAAATGACGCAAGCCTTGCCGGAATAAAATTCAAGATATCATCCAATCTTGCTGCCGCTGTTCCAAAATAATAGTACCGGTCATTTTTATAGGCTATCATTGAATCCATAGTATTCACTGTCTTATAAAAAACTCCCCCGACCGGTCCTAACAAAAACATATAAAGCATGGGGGCAATCACCCCATCCGAGGTATTCTCTGCTACGGTTTCCACCGCCGCCCGGATTACCCCTTCCTCTGCCAGACTCTGTGTATCCCGTCCCACAATCATTGCCACTGCATGCCGGGCCTCTTCCAGTCCCTTATTTTGAACCGCATCAAAGACCTTCATGCTTTCTGTCCGCAGAGATTTCATGGCAAGCATCTGATAACAGATAATACTTTCCAACCCAAATTTTAACCATGGATGAATCTTGCCCGCTGCCAGCAAAAGCAATATGGTAATCCCCGTAGAAATTAAGAGCACAATTACTACAAGAATCACTCCCGCAGCCCTTTTCCTGCCCTTATCCATTTCCCTTTCACTGCTTAGATGAAAAAGGAAAAATAACTGTTTTTCCATCCATTCTATCAGTTTTCCTATCCCTTTCACTGGATGCCACAAAAAATGTGGGTCTCCAAACAGGGCATCCATCACAAATCCAACACATAAAGCAAACACATGCTCTGGCATAATCTCTCTCCTGTCGTATATTCACAATACGCATAACACAAAGTAGCCACTATTTCCATTCTTTTATCTCTACAAACTTCCAGCTCCCGGTATCTCTGACAGCCTCTGTCAGAAATCCCCTTCCATTATCTGTCTGCCAGTCATAATAATCCCTATGGGGACTGGAATACCAGTCCAGCAATGCCATAATCGTTCCTCCGTGTACCACCATGGCAATGGTTTTCTCTCCATCTCCAGCTATATTTTCCAATTCCGGCATAACTCTTTCAAATCCTGCAACACATCTTCTCTGGAAGGCCTCCTGGTCTTCTCCTCCGGGAAATCCGCTTTTCCCGAAAGTATCAATAAAGTGCTGATATGCAAGATTACCGTTTAACTCCAGATAATTGCGGTATTCAAATTCGCCAAAATTACATTCCCTGAACTCTTCCACCACAAGCTGTCTCACTCCCGGGAACAGAAGATCCGCTGTCTGCTGGCACCGTTTCATGGGACTGACTGCCACAATTACAGCCTGTGACAACAGCATATGGTTCCTATCCCGCTGTCCTTGAAGCGTAACAGTTTCTTCGTTCAACAGTTTCTCATCTGTACTGCCCACATATCTGCCCTCTATGTTTCCCTTTGTCGCACCATGGCGAACCAACAATAACTGCATTTTTATAAACCTTCCATTCTTAATTATACATCATCCTCATTATTTGTCAGCTATTTAATCTGCATACCAACTCCGCAGACAACCCGGATAACCTGCTCAGCCTTACCTGCCAGATAACAGCTTACCCTTCCGCAAAGCTCCCGGTATTCCCGCTCAAAAGCATCTACTGGTACTAAACCATAGCCCACCTCATCACTGATGATTACCAGCTTGTCTTCGTTCTGCAATAGCATTTCTGCCTCCTCCAGCGGAGACAGGCCCTGCATTAGCTGATTTCTTATTATCTGATGATACTGGTTCACAACTCTATATTCTTCTCCAAAATGCCTGCTCACATATTCTGTTTTTCCCTGATATGCCCCACCGATTATAAAAATCATGCCATCTTCCTTTCATTCAATTAAAACATAAGCAATTGCGAAACTCCTTATTTTCAAAAGCATAGTTGTGTAAAATAAGCAACTTCACAAACAGGGTACTTTGGATCCGTCAGTACTTGCATTGAGTACTTAGTGAGGTTTTTTCGAGCTTAGTACGAAAGTACACCTGCACACTTGATGTGCAGAGTGTTACATTGCTTAGTACTGTTACGAGCGACAAGTACTGTGTTGAATTGTCTATTTTACACAATGTGCGGTTTCAAAAACTGAGGTTCGCAATTACCTAAATTAGAGCAGCCACTACCTCAGCTCAGACCAGATATTTTACCACCACCAATACAGACAGAAGCATTCCCTCACATATCTGTAAAAAATATCCCGCCAAATCTCCGGTGGTTCCGCCAAACCATTTATATGCCATATAACGGTAATAAAAAAAGCTGACCAGTCCCGCTGCAATGCAGCCCAGTGCATAAGCTATGCCCTCTATACTCTCTGTCATAATTCCCATTGCCAGCATTCCTACCATGCAAAGGAGAAGCTCTGCCAGCAAAATCCATTTTACACTTTTATCGGATGCTTTAGCAGATGACGCCAGCATGCCATCCTTTTTTGCCCTTCTGAATGTCACCACAGAGAAACCGCTTAAGCTTCTGGAATACACATAACCGGCTGCTACAAAAGCTATCTGCTCTCCTGTTATCTCACTAAACAAACCAACGCAGAGCAGCATATACACTATTCCGTAAATAGTGGCAAACGCCCCGGTGTGTGGGTCCTTTAATATGTGCAAGCGTTCCTCCATGGAACGGTACGAGCTTCTGGCATCTATCGTGTCCAAAAAGCCATCCATATGAATACCGCCGCTGATGAAGACTGGAAGGACTGTAAGAATGGCCGCCCGCAAAACATGTCCCACAGACAAAAAGGAAAGTCCGTAAAAACAGCCTGCACTTGCCAGACCAATCACCACTCCCACAAAAGGGAACCAGCACATACTGTATTTCATACTCTTCTCATCCCATTCCACACGGGGCATAGGGATTTTTGAATAGGTTGAAAATGCCACCACCAAAGATTTTAACATCATTTATTCCTTTCTGATTACACAATTTTAGGTAAGTGCGAAACTCTCTTAACTTTACATACAACTGGGCAACTATACAACTCTATAAGCTGGTACTTTGAAGCCCTTCGATTATATCAAATGGAATACTCTCCCCTATGCCACAGTGGAATACCGCATACCACTTCCACTACACCGTCTGCCACACTTGACAATTTTTGATTTAACCGTCCCAGCAGCTGCATGTAACATTTTGTTTCTCCGTCATATTCCATGCAGTCCGAGAAAATTTCATTTGTAACAATAATAACCGCTTCCACCTGTTTTTCCAATTCAAGCAGAGGGAATAAAACCGCCTGCTCTGACTGTTTTTCTGCATGAGAGATATCTCTTTCTTTTATTCTGCCGGACTTAAGGTACATCTCATTCGCCAGCAGATTGGACAAATCCTCCAGCAATACCACATCTTCTTTTCCTGCCTGTACCAGCTCCGCCTGTACCGGACACTCTATGGTTGTAAACCCTTTTCCTGCACGCTGCCTGCGGTGCCTTTCAATCCGCCTGCAGCTTTCTTCATCATAGGGATGCATCGTTGCAAGATAATAAAGTACTGCTTCTTTTCCGGAACTTTTCCGAAACAAACTAACCGCCAGATTTTCTGCAAATTCAGATTTTCCGCTTCCACTTCCACCTGTCACCATGTACAACATTTCGCTCTTCTCCCTACATAATAAAACTTTCTAGGCGTTTGCGAAACGCATTATTTCAAAATGTGAGTTGTGCAAATGCCTATAAAACCTTCAGGTGATTCCTTCCTCACTCTGCAAATCTTTCATATGGGTCAATGGCATAATCCGTAAAGCTTCCCATCCTCTTATACACTTCCATTGCCATATCCAGCACAGGAAACAAGGCCATCGCCCCGGTTCCCTCGCCCAGACACATACGTCCGTGTAATACTGCTTCCAGCTCCATAGCATCTAATGCCAGCTTTCCAACCGGTTCCTCCGAAACATGGGATGCCAGCAGATAATCCTTGACCCGGCTATCAATCTTAACCGCAGTTAACGCTGCTACTGCTGAAATAGCGCCATCCATTACAACCGGAATCCGGCACTCCATACCACCAAGAAAAACACCTGCCATGGCTGCAATTTCATATCCACCTGCTTCTGCCAGAATCTCCACAGCATTTGTCAAGCCCTTTTCCTTTATCCGGCTCACCGCCTGCTTTACCACCCTGCATTTTTTTCCCATTCCTTCCTCTGATAAACCTGCCCCTCTGCCAGTAACCTTCTCTGCGCTCTGATTTAAAAACACCGCCGCCAGCACACTGGTTGGCGTGGTATTTCCAATTCCCATCTCACCCGTGGCAACAATCCGGTACCCTCTATCCTTTAACTCCTTTACCAGCCCTTTCCCCGTATCGATTGCCTGCCGGCACTGCTCCACGGACATTGCTGGTTCCACTGCCAGATTATTACTTCCCTTTGCCACCTTACGGTCAATAACTGCACCCATGTTCAATTCCTTTTCAGGATAATGTGTCGTATTCATCCCCACATCTACTGTATAGACATCCACTCCGGCTAAACGTGCCATAATATTTACGGTAGAACATCCCCTGGCAAAATTCTCGCTGACAATCCTTGTAACCTCCTGTCCAGTCTGGGTCACACCCTCTGCCACCACTCCATGGTCGGCACATAATGTAACCAGTGCACGCTTCGACATATCACAGGGAGCTGCACTGCCTGTAATCTTACAGATTTTTACTACATAATCCTCAAGCAGCCCCAGACTGTCTATGGGTTTTGCAATACTGTCCCAATGTGTCTTTGCCTGTCTTCCCACCTGAAAGCTCTGGCACTGCAATAAAAACTGATAGACAGCCTTCGGATTGCTGTAATAATAAAAATGTGGAAAACCTGCCAGCATTGTATTCGTATAAACCATGCAGTCATACGGCTTCGTAACTGCATGAAAGCTTGTCCGCTGTGAAGCCTGCGCTTCCCCGGACACAACCGGTTTTCCTGCCAGAAAACCGTCTCCATTTTCCGTACAGTTCCAGTAATGGAATTCATGCCCTTTCAATACCGTTCCCTGTGCTCCCATTACGCCTGCCCTCTGGCTGATTCCCTGCATATATCCAAACCGGCACAATTTCTCTGTCCGAAATCCCTTTCCCGGCAGCACCTCTGCCATTTTATATGTCTTTCCGTCACTCCCCTCCAGTTCCTGCTGAAGATAGAGAAAACCTCCGCATTCCGCCATGCACGGAAGCTTCTTTTCACAGGCCTTTTTTATAGCTTCCCGCATAGAGACATTCTTCTCCAATTCCTCTGCAAAATTCTCCGGATAACCACCTCCAAGAAGCAAGCCATCTATATTGTCCGGCAGTCTGTCATCATGGACAGGAGAAAATTCCACTAATTCTGCTCCCATGCGCTGCAGTAATTCCATATTTTCCGAATAGTAAAAAGAAAATGCTTCATCCCTTGCCACAGCAACCCGAACTTTACCGAATAAATGCGGTATTTCTCTATTTCCCTCTATATCCAAATCCTGTGCACAGTCTGCCATTTTAAACAAGCTCTTCATATCCACCGTTTTTTCCATGGCATCCGCAATGGCTGTTATCCATTTTTTAAACGCTGTCATTTCCTCCGGGGCAACCAACCCCAAATGTCTGGATGGTACCTCCAGCTCCTTAAGCTCCGGCAAAAAACCCATTACAGGGATGCCGCAGGCAGATTCAATAACCACTTTTATCCGTTCGTAATATCCGGCAGATACCCGGTTTAAAATAATCCCGCAAATCCCACTGTCCGGCTTATAATCTACTAATCCCTTAATTACTGCCGCCAGCGATACGCTTGCACCTTTTGCATCCACAACCAGAATAACCGGCGTCTTTGTAACCCTTGCTAATTCATATGTGCTCGCCTGCTCCGACTGCCCTCCCAGACCGTCATAGTATCCCATAACACCCTCTATCACTGTAACGTCTGCATTTTCTGCTTTATCCATAAGCAATTTCCGTGTCAGTCCATCATCGGTAAAATACGTGTCCAGATTACCGGAAGAAATACCAAGCACCCGGCGGTGAAACATTGGGTCAATATAATCCGGTCCGCATTTAAAAGAAGCAACCCTTTTATTCTGCCTCTTCCATAATTCAATTATTCCACAGGTAATCATGGTTTTCCCGCTACCGCTCTTCGGAGCTGCCAATAAAATTCTCGGTGCCTTACCCATATACTTCTTCCTTTCATTTTTACAGTTACTAGACACTTGCGAAACTCCCTATTTTCAAAATCTAGTTGTACAATATAAACAATATCATAAGCAGCAAAAGCGTGCCCAGCGTTGATATTATTTATATTGTACAACGACCGGCAATGAAAACAGAGTTTCGCAATCACCTATTACAGTTACTTAAGTAATTGCTCCAAATGCTGCAATATAGACAGGATTTTCAGCACTCATCAAATGATGGTCTCCAAGGACTTTCCCCCTTGATACGCTTACCTGTATCACCTCCATATCTGCATACTCCGGAAACAGGCTCTGAAGTTTCATAAGCTCTCCTACAGTCTCTAATGTTACCGCATTTAAAACAAATCTTACCTTTGGATTCTTTTCCCTTACTGCCTTGACAATGTCAATAAGCCTGCCGCCACTGCCTCCAATAAATACATGGGTAGGCGCCGGCAGCTCTTCCATACACTGTGGAGCAGCCCCCTCCACAAGCTCTATATTTCCTATATTAAACTTTTTCCTGTTGGCATCGATTAATGAAATGCCTTCCGGAGCTTTCTCAATGGCATACACCATTCCGTCTATACACTGCCCTGCGGCTTCAATGGAAACAGAGCCGGTGCCTGCTCCTATATCATATACGACAGAGGCTTTATCCAGCTGCAATTTAACTATGGATAAAATCCGCACCTCCTGTTTCGTCATCGGAACTCTGCCGCGGATAAATTGGCTGTCCGGTATTCCCAACCGCATATTGTCTCCTCCTCTCTGATACAAATTAACTTAGGTGATTGCGAAACTCCCTATTTTCAAAAGCATAGTTGTGCAAAATAAACAGCTTCACAAACAGGGTACTTTGGAGCCGTCAGTACTTAGGTGCCGTGTTTTGGCAC
>URMF01000019.1 GCA_900548855.1 uncultured Eubacteriales bacterium | reverse complement strand
ACGGGAATGACCTTCTGTCAGGAGGAACAGGAAATGATACACTGAACGGACAAAATGGAGACGATACCTATGTATTTCACCTTGGGGACGGACAGGATACTATTGTGGAGAACGGTGGAACGGACACCATCCGTTTCGGGGAGGGAATCCGTGAGGAGGACATCCTTGTGTCAAGGGAAAACAAACACCTGTGCCTGACCAACATAAAAAGCGGAGACCGCATTGTGGTAGAGGAATTCTTCTATAATGCAAGATGCCAGGTGGAGAAGGTGGAGTTTGCAGACGGGAGCAGCTGGGATATAGAAATGCTGAAGGACAAGGCGAGATACTATTACGGAGGCTCCGGGGATGACCGGATAACCGGATATGACAGTAACAGTAATGCCCCAACCTTAGAGGATGACTACCTGTATGGTGGAGCCGGAAATGATACACTGTATGGATACAATGGTAATGATGAGCTCTATGGAGAGGAGGGAGATGACATCCTGTACGGAGGAAACGGGAATGACCTTCTGTCAGGAGGAACAGGAAATGATACACTGAACGGACAAAACGGTGATGATACCTATATTTTTAACCTTGGAGACGGTGCGGATGTAATCAATGATAACGGTGGAAATGACAGGGTTATATTTGGGGAAGGAATTGAAAGCTCAGATGTAATATTTGGGAAGGAGCGGAATGATTTAGTTGTATCCGTAAGGTCAGGTGACAGTATTACGGTTTTGAATTATTTCAGTAATGATAATTATAAAATAGAATCCTTCCAGACATTTGACGGCAGTGAACTGGATGTAATCATAATGGAGCCCGTTATGATGGCGCCGGGCTCTGCACAGAGCTGTAATTGCAGTGGGGTAAATACCGGATTAAATGTTATGATACAGGCAATGGCATCTTTTGAGGATACTACAGGTATGATGTGGGAGGATGCAGTTGAACAGAAAAATGAACAGACAGATGATTCATTGAGCCAGTGGTGGACGAAGGAAGCAATTTAACAGAGGAAGCCAATTCAACTTTGGTTCATTTTGAATAGAGGATATTATGAGTGAAGAGAGAACAAAAGAGAAAGATACTGGTATAAGCTGTTTAATCATGATTGCAGCATATTATGGAATTCCGGCTGATGCTGAAAATATAAAACATAACTATAATCTGCAGGCTAGATTTGCGGAGGAGGAAGACCTGCTACGCATTGCAAAAGCACTTAAGTTGAAGGCAAAATGTGTAGATATTGACTGCGCACATTTAGCAAAGGTGACATTACCTGCAATTATACGGCTGCGTAATCAGGAATTTGGAATTTTGTTAAAGGTGTCAGAGGATAAATTTCTTGTTGCATTCTGTGATGAGCGGAGTCCAAAGGTATTGGATGTGGAAGCTTTTCGGGATGTATATGGTGAAAAAAGCCTTCTTGTTATTCCAAGAAAATTTCAGGACAGGGAGCTTAAATTTGGAATAAAGTGGTTTATTCCAACCATTTTAAAATATAAAACGCCGCTGTTAGAGGTGCTGTTAGCAGCTTTTGTGACACAGCTTCTGGGCATTTTTTCTCCAATGATTACACAGTCAGTGATTGATAAGGTGCTGACACATAATAGTCTGACTACGCTTGATGTGCTGGCAGTGGGGTTAGTTTTAATTACCATTTTTGAAAGTGCATTATCCATTGCAAGAAATTATGTATTTGCACATACTACAAGTAAAATTGATGTGATATTGAGCTGCCGGCTGTTCAAGCATTTATTCAGCCTTCCGTTGCGCTATTTTGAGACGAGACGGGTGGGAGATACCGTTGCAAGGGTGAGAGAGTTAGAGAACATAAGGAGATTTTTAACTGGTGTGCCATTAAACACACTATTAGATGCATTATTTATTGTTGTATATATCATTATTATGTACTTTTACAGCGTCCGTCTGACCAATATTACTTTATTGTCCCTGCCGCTGCTGGCAGGGATTACGGCGGTGATTACACCGATTCTAAAAGAAAGACTTGATGATAAATTTAAGGCGGGGGCGAATCAGCAGTCATATCTGGTGGAAACGGTTAATGGAGTGCAGACTATTAAATCCTTTGCAGTAGAGCCTGGAATCCAACAGAAATGGGAAGGCTTGCTGGCAGATTATACAACAGCGAACTTCCGTACCACCATGCTTGGGAATACGGCGGGTGCATTAGCCCAGCTTGTTCAGAAATGTTTTGATATTGCGATACTGTATTTTGGTGCAAAGCTTGTAATCGCAGGAGACATGACTGTGGGTCAGATGGTGGCATTTCGCATGTTATCCGGAAGGGTTAGCCAGCCGGTGATGCGTCTTGTACAGATGTGGCAGGATTTTCAGCAGACTTCTTTGTCTATTAAACGTTTAGGAGATATATTCAATTCCAAGCCGGAGGCTTCGATGCAGGGAGGACAGACGAGTCTTCCTGCCATTACGGGAAATATCGTATTTGATAAAGTGAGCTTCCGGTACCGTCCTGATAGTTCAGAGGTTATCAAAAATATGAGTTTTCGTATTCCGGCAAACAGGGTAATTGGAGTGGTGGGAAAAAGTGGCTCCGGTAAAAGTACAATTTCAAAACTGATACAGCGGTTGTATATACCGGAAACCGGGCGGATTATGATAGATGGCACAGACCTTGCGTTAGCTGACCCGGTCTGGCTTAGAAGACAGATTGGTGTGGTGCTGCAGGAAAGCTTTCTTTTTAATGCAAGCATCCGGGATAATATTGCCCTGCAGAATCCGGCTGCTTCCATGGAGGAGATTGTCTGTGCGGCGAAAATTGCCGGCGCGCATGATTTTATTGTGGAGTTTCCAGAAGGATATGACACGATGGTTGGAGAGCATGGAACTGGTCTTTCGGGCGGGCAGAAGCAGCGGATTGCGATAGCCAGAGCGTTGTTAACGAATCCTAAAATACTGATTTTTGATGAGGCGACCTCTGCTCTTGATTATGAATCCGAAAGTATCATTCAGAATAATCTGAAACAGATTTGCAGGAACCGTACCGTTATTATCATTGCCCATCGTCTGTCCACATTGAAGGATGCGGATGCAATTATGGTAGTAGAAAAGGGTAGTATTGCGGAGTATGGAACGGTACAGAGCCTGCTTGATAAAAAGGGCATATATTATCATTTACTGTTACAGCAGCAGATGAACAGGTAGGAGATACAGATGAGAAAACAGAATCAGAAAGCATTTAACAAACTGCGCACAGAGTTTTTGCCGGAAGCATTGGAAATTGTGGAACGCCCTGCAGCGCCCCTTGGAAATATTATTATTTGGCTGGTGTTCGTACTTTTACTGGCATTCATTTTGTGGGCATGTATCGGCAAGATGGATGAGGTGGCAACTGCCAGAGGCCAGGTTACAGTGGATGAAGGGGTACAGGAAATTCAGGCAGCAGGAACAGGAATTGTGACGGCAGTAAAAGTGAAAGAAGGGGACAGGGTTCATTGTGGTGATGTCTTGTATAGTATGGACAAAGAAATGGAACAAAAAAATATTGATTACAGTGAGGGCGAAATCGGTCTGCTGGAGCTGAGGATTGAGCTGTTAAGTGAACTTTTGACAGGGAGGGATATTACAGTATACCGAAATGGAAATTATAATGCGGAACAGATGGAAATAATAGAAGCCATGATTTCTATGGAGGAGGCAGATAAACTGTCAATTGAGGAATATGAGATAGCTGTGAAAGCAGCAGAAAACCAATATAATCTGGCAGATGGTAATTCAGATAGCAGTCAGAACAAAACTGATTATCTGGAAAGACAAAAGGAACTCCAGAACCAGTCGGACGAACTGGGAAGTACATTGGCTATTGAATTGGAGTTACTGGAAAGTAATTATAAATATGCGGCTGCCGAGGCGGAAAAATACCAAAAACTGTATAAAGCCGGAGCAAAATCGAAGGCTGAATGGGAGCAGAAAGAAAATGAGGTAAATAGTCTGGAAAAACAGATTGCCATTAAGAAGATAGATATTCAGAATGAGAAATTATCGAAGATGGCAGATGGTGAGAGCGTAGCCTATCAAATCAGCGAGAGTGAAAATGAATCTCGGAATCAGAAGGGAACAGTGGAAGAGAGAAAGAAGAACTATGAATCGGTTGTAAAGGAACTGGAAACTGCCAGAATCCAGCATAATGAGAAGCTTTATGAGATGAAGCAGCAGTATCTTAGTGAACTGAAGCAGTATGATGTCCAGATTGCAGAACAATACAATCAGTATGAAAACAAGGATATTACTGCTCTTTATGACGGAGTCATAAAATCCTTGGAAGTAGATAAGGAAGGGGCTGTTGTGACTGCGACACAGGTGGTGGCAGAAATTATTCCGGATTCAAATACTATGATTGTGGAAGCGGAAGTCTTAAACAGTGATATTGGCTATGTCGAGGCTGGGCAGGATGTGGATATCAAGGTGGATACCTATGATTATCAGAAATATGGGAAACTCAAAGGAACAGTTGTCTACATCAGTCCGGATGCAGAAGAAAATGAACAAATGCAGAAGATATATAAGGTAAATATATTATTGGAGGATGCAAAGGGGCTGGATATTTCCCAAGGAATGGAATGTACGGTTGAAATTAAGACAGATAAGAGGCGTATTGTGGAGTTTTTCCTGGAACCTTTGACAGATGCATTGGACAGAGGATTAAAGGAGAGATAGATGGGTTTTAAGGAGTATTGGAATGAAAAAGAGTAATTGTTTGTTGTTTTGGGCGGTAATACTGTTTGGGATTATTGAGATTGGGCAGTTGACTACCAATGCCAGTGAAATAGATATGACACAAGATGGAGCAACTGTGGAGCGGGAAGCGCCCACTGAGCAGGAAACAGAGAAAGAATATGATACGGAGGCTGTAGTGGAGTCTACAGAAGAAGCTGGTGGCAAAAATGATATAACGGCTGGTGGAAAAGAGGAAGATACGAATGTAACAAAGTCTGCATCGGATAATGGTATATCAGATGAAGATTATCCCGAAAACACTGCAGGTAATATGGAGAATGATATAGAGGCACAGGATATGGAGGAGGATACTTTAGCTTCGGACAGTCTTTATTATCAAGGTCTGAAATATTATTGCAGCCGATACCAGTATGAATGTGAAATTGCCTATTTGGAGAAATATCTTGAATATATTATTTTGGAGACGGACGCTGGTAAAGAGATATACAATATGGGAGAAATGACAGCGGCAGATTTGAAATCCTATGAAGCCCAGCAGGCATCTATAGAGGCGCAGATAAAAGTGGCGAAGAATCAAAGAGAATATTACAATCTTTTTTTAAAGGAAAATAATCTTGATTACAGTGAATATTCCTTGAAGGATGAAAAGAATGTTAATAATCTTGATTACTATCTGGAACAATATCCATCCAAAAACCATATGACGATAGCGGATTATGTGACGAGTTATAATAATGCATTGGCGTATATAGAAGCAAAGAAGGTAGAATTGGACGCTCTGACAATGAAGCTGGATTCAGCAAAGCTTCTTTATAGTACAGGAGAGATTTCAAAGCTGGAATTGAAGCAGCAGGAGACTGCTCTTGCAAAAGCGCAATATGAATTGGAACAGTGTTATGTAGAAATGAATCTGGCATATGTTAATCTGTTGATTTACTGTAAGTGAATTACCAGTTATAGGTTTTCCCTATAGCTGGTGATTTATTTTTCCTAGTAGACAACTAGGAAATATAGTGCTAATATTTACCTTGTAAACAGATAGGAATTAAGCAAAACAATAATGATTAAAAAATCAAATAACAGAGATAGTCTGTGGAAAGAGGTAGAATTATGGCAAAGAAGACAAGAGCAGAGAGAGAGTTAAAATTTGAAACATTACAGTTACATGTAGGGCAGGAAAAACCGGACCCGGTTACAGATGCAAGGGCAGTTCCGATTTATCAGACCTCCTCCTATGTGTTCCGCAATAGCGAACACGCAGCGGCGAGATTTAATCTTAGCGATGCGGGAAACATTTATGGCAGGCTTACAAATCCAACAGAGGATGTGTTTGAACAGAGAATTGCAGCGTTAGAGGGTGGTGTGGCTGCTCTGGCAGTTGCCTCCGGTGCGGCAGCTATTTCCTATACCTTCCAGAATCTGGCACATGTGGGAGAGCATATTGTAGCGGCAAAGAATATTTATGGCGGAACCTATAACCTGTTGGCGCATACATTGCCGGAATACGGCATTGCCACAACCTTTGTGGACCCGTTTAACTATGAAGAGATTGAGGCTGCCATCCAGGATAACACGAAAGCGGTATTTATTGAGACGTTAGGAAATCCAAATTCGGATGTGGTGAATATTGAGAAAATTGCAGGTATTGCCCATGCAAATAAGATTCCGCTGGTGATTGATAATACCTTTGCGACCCCTTATTTAGTTCGTCCGATTGAATATGGTGCGGATATTGTGGTGCATTCTGCGACAAAATTTATTGGTGGACATGGAACGACAATCGGCGGCGTCATTATTGACAGTGGTAAATTTGACTGGGAGGCAAGCGGTAAATTCCCTTCTCTTACAGAGCCAAATCCAAGCTATCACGGTATCAGCTTTACCAAGGCCGTCGGCGCAGCTGCATTTGTTACAAAGATTCGTGCAATCCTACTCCGCGATACCGGTGCCACGTTGTCACCATTCCATGCATTTATCTTTCTGCAGGGCTTAGAGACATTATCCCTTCGTGTAGAACGTCATGTGGAAAATGCATTAAAGGTAGTGGAATATTTAAAGAATCATCCCCAGGTTGAAGCAGTGCATCATCCGTCAGTGGCAGAGGATGCAGAACAGAAGGAATTGTATCAGAAATATTTCCCGAATGGCGGGGGTTCCATCTTTACCTTTGAAATTAAAGGGGATGACCAGAAGGCAAAGGACTTTATTGATAATCTGGAATTATTCTCATTACTGGCAAATGTAGCGGATGTCAAGTCACTGGTGATTCACCCGGCATCCACTACCCATTCCCAGTTAAACGAAGAGGAACTAGCTGACCAGGGAATTAAGCAAAATACTATCCGATTGTCCATTGGTATAGAGAATATTGCAGATATTATAGAGGATTTGGATGAGGCATTTAAGGCGGTACAGTAATCAGAGGGAATTTTTGTACAGTTGATTTTCCTAGGCTTATCCCGTATACTATAAATAATTGTGTTTGGAAAATACGAACAATAGAAAATGCCAGGAGTAATAAAATGTTAAACCAATTTTCAAGAACGGAGTTACTGTTTGGAAAAGAAGCCATGGAACGTTTGGAGAAATCCAGAGTAGCGGTATTTGGTGTGGGTGGTGTTGGCGGTTATGCAGTGGAGGCGTTGGTCCGAAGCGGTGTGGGTGCCATTGATTTGATTGATGATGACAAGGTTTGTCTGACGAACCTGAACCGTCAGATTATAGCGACCAGAAAGACGGTAGGCAGGTATAAAGTAGATGTGATGAAGGAGCGGATTCTGGAAATCAATCCGGACTGCAGGGTGGAGGTACACAAATGCTTTTACCTGCCGGAGAATAAAGATGAATTTGATTTCGCACAATATGACTATGTTGTGGATGCAGTGGATACAGTGACTGCAAAGCTTCAGCTTGTAATGGAAGCCCGGGAAAAGGGTGTGCCGATGATTAGCAGCATGGGTGCCGGTAACAAGTTAAATCCGGCAGAATTTGAGATAGCAGATATCTATGAAACCTCCGTCTGTCCTCTTGCAAAGGTCATGCGGAGAGAATTAAAGAAACGTGGAGTGGAAAAGCTGAAAGTAGTTTACTCCAAAGAACCCCCAATCCATCCAAAAGAGGATATGGAAGCCGACTGCCGGATAAGCTGTATCTGTCCGCCGGGAGCGGAGCATAAAGGTACGGAGAGAAGAGCGGTTCCGGGTTCTACTGCATTTGTACCTTCAGTAGTCGGTTTGATTATTGCATCGGAAGTGATAAAGGATTTGGTGAATTTGTGAGTTGGACGCTTCAGATTTGGGTAATATATTTTCCAAGCCGGGACCGCTTGCGCTTAGTTGCAAGCGCAACAGTACTAAGCTCGAAAGAACCTCGCTAAGTACTGGCGGTTGCAAATGTCCCTCTTTGGAAAATATATTACCCCAACCAGACGTGTCCAGGTTTAAGGTGGGGATATTAGTTAGTGGAAAATTATCAGTTGGCAGTCGGATAATTGTGTGAAAGGAATAGGAATGATTCAGAAAACAATAGAAGAATTAGAAGAAGATAATAGAGATAAGCTGGTCATAGACATCCGGAGTAGAGAGGAATTTGAAAAGGAAACTTATCCGGGAGCCATTCACATTTTCTGGGAGGAATTTGAACAGC
Organism: uncultured Eubacteriales bacterium; assembly: GCA_900548855.1. Lineage (GTDB taxonomy): Bacteria > Bacillota > Clostridia > Lachnospirales > Lachnospiraceae > CAG-590. The sequence goes on along the minus strand of URMF01000019.1, from coordinate 47,936 downwards.
ATCGGGAGGAGGTACCGAAGGATAAGCCTGTTTACCTGATGTGTTATACCGGGCAGACAAGTGGTGAAATTGCAGAGGCTTTCTCTGAACAGGGCTATGAGATATACAGCATTGAAAACGGCTACCATTCTTATTTGCGGTTAAAATTGAAAAAAATGATGAGCGGGGAAGAGAAAGCAGAGATTACCTGTAAGGATGTGGAACGCAGTATTGTGAAGCGCTTCCGCAAGGAAATCTGGAGACCCTTTGTAAAAGGCATTAATGAATATGAGATGATTCAGGATGGAGACAGGATTGCAGTCTGCATTTCCGGTGGTAAGGACTCCATGCTGATGGCAAAACTGTTTCAGGAGCTGGAACGGCATGGAAAGAAGAATTTTGATGTGGTATATCTGGTTATGAATCCAGGATATAATGATTTGAATTATCAGATGATACAGAATAACGCAAAGCTCTTAAATGTTCCCATAACGGTTTTTAAGTCAGAAATATTTGATACGGTGGCAAAGGATGATATTGGCGGTTCTCCATGCTATCTCTGTGCCAGAATGCGAAGAGGACATCTGTACAGTAGGGCAAGGGAATTGGGCTGTAATAAGATAGCACTGGGGCATCATTTTGATGATGTAATTGAAACCATAGTGATGGGAATGCTTTATGGCGGACAAATCCAGACCATGATGCCGAAGCTCCACAGCACGAATTTTGAGGGAATGGAGCTGATTCGTCCCATGTATTTGATAAGAGAGGAGGATATTAAGCATTGGCGGGATTATAATAAGCTTCATTTTATCCAGTGTGCCTGCCGGTTTACCGAGAGCTGCGCTTCCTGCGGAGGAACGGAGAAGGGCTCTAAGCGTGCGGAGGTGAAAGAGCTGATTAAGGAGCTTAGCAAAAAGAGTGATGTGATTGAGAAAAATATTTTCCGGAGTGTAGAAAATGTGAATCTGAATACGGTGATTGCCTATAAGCAGGGCGGTGTAAAGCACCATTTTCTGGACGAGTATTAAATATTTAAATAGGAGAGAGTGTATGTTAGATGTGTTAATAGTTGGCAGTGGACCAGCAGGTCTGTCTGCTGCGGTATATGCAAAAAGGGCAAGCTTAAATGTGCTGGTGGCAGAGAAGGTATATTATGGAACCGGTCAGATTGCAGAGAGCAATCTAGTGGATAATTATCTTGGGTTTGCAGGAATAAATGGATATGAATTAGGTCAGAAATTCAGGGACCATGCAGTAAAGCTTGGTGTGGAGTTTAAAAACGGAGAGGTTGAACGGTTTGAGGCTTTGGATGGTATCTGGAGGGTACGGTTTAAGGGTGGAGAAACCTTGGAAACTAAGACAGTTATTTATGCTGCCGGGGCAATACACCGTCATTTGGGAGTGCCGGGAGAGAATGAATTTTCAGGAAAGGGTGTGTCCTATTGTGCCACCTGTGACGGAGCATTTTTCAGGGATAAGGTAACTGCTGTAATCGGCGGCGGAGATACGGCACTGGACGATGCAGTTTATTTGTCTGACAGCAGCAGTAAGGTTTATCTGGTACACAGAAGGAACGAATTCCGGGGCTCGGCTAAAACTGTGGAGATACTGAAGCAAAAGAATAATGTGGAATTTGTGTTAGAGGCAAAACCGGCTCAGATTAAGGGAACCGACAGAGTGCAGGAGCTGCAGTTAGAGGATGGCAGAAGTCTGGCAGTGGACGGAGTATTTGTTGCAGCGGGTATGATTCCGGTGACGGATGTGGTAAAGGATGTAGTGGAGCTTGACGGCAACGGTTATATTGTGGCAGACGAGACAGGAAAGACTTCTGCAGACGGATTTTTTGCGGCGGGAGATGTCCGTGCCAAGGTACTCAGACAGGTGGTGACTGCGGTTTCGGATGGAGCCAATGCGGCAACCTTGGCGGAACAGTATATTAAGTTATCGTGATGGGTTATTTTGGGAAAACAATCCGGATAAGATTTGCATACCAGAAAACGGTAAGCGTATAATAGGGTATATTATAGGAAATGGAGGAAAGGTATATGCCAAAGAAAACATTTTATGAGAATCAGGCAAATTCTATTATTGCAAAGTTAAAGGCACGGAAAATGGAAGGATATTACTGTCCGGATAAGGAGTCGGCAAGAGCGAAGGTATTGGAACTGATTGGCAGTGAGAAAAAGCTGGTGACTTATGGTGGTTCCATGTCGTTAGGGGAAGCGGGGATATACGAAGCAGTTGAGGCTGCCGGACATGATTTATTGAGAAGGGAAGAGTATGTGACGCCGGAGGAAAAGGCAGCCTGTTATGCGAAACAGGTGACAGCGGATGTGTTTTTAATGAGCACCAATGCGATTACTCTGGATGGAGAACTGGTTAATATTGACGGTGCCGGAAACCGTGTGGCATGTTTGATTTTCGGACCAAAAGAAGTGATTATTCTGGCTGGCATGAACAAGGTGGTCACAAATGTGGAGGAGGGAATTAACCGGGTCCGCAATTTTGCATCTCCGCCCAATACAGTGCGCTTAGGCTGTAATACGCCTTGTGCAAAGACAGGGCAGTGTGGTAATTGCCTGACGGATACAATCTGTTGTCAGACCGTTATTACCAGGTCATCAAGAATACCGGGTAGAATCAAGGTTGTTTTGGTTGGTGAAGAACTGGGATATTAAGAGTATTAAGGGGCTGCCACTTCACGAATTTTTATTCGTTAAAGCGGCAGCCCCTTAAAAAGGCTTGCTATATACCCTATGGGGGTATATAATAAAGGCTGTAACAGGAGATGGACAGAGAAGAATATAGGGTATTTTAAAGGTATAATATATGTTTTCTGTATAAATGACGAATAACCAGGCAAGAAGGAGGCGATGCTATGAGTGAGGAAAAAGAATGCCGGTGCGACAGGAAAAAGGAACGTTCTCCAGAGGAATATAAGAGCCTGATTCACCGTTTGAACAGGATTGAAGGGCAGATTCGGGGAATCCGCCGTATGGTGGAAGAGAGTGCTTATTGTAATGATATACTGATTCAGTCTTCCGCAGTAAGTGCAGCGATGAATGCATTTAATAAGGAACTGCTTGCCAATCATATCAAAACCTGTGTGGCACAGGATATCAGAGAAGGGAAGGACGAGACGATAGATGAGTTGTTGGCTACTCTGCAGAAGCTGATGAAATAAATCATTATTACAGTTTCGTTTTTTATAACGGGATACTTCTGGTTAGAGTAACCTATTTTCCAAGCCGGGACCGCTTTCGCTTAGTTGCAAGCGTAGCGGTACTAAGACTGCAAAAAACGCAGTCTAGTACCAACGGTTGCAAATGTCCCTTTTTGGAAAATCAGTTGCCCTAGCCAGAAGCTGTTAGCTGATGTAAGAAGAGTAACAAATCTGTAAATATAATATAAACAGACAGGAGGCAGAAATGGAACAATATAACGTAACAGGTATGAGCTGTGCTGCCTGCAGTGCCAGAGTGGAAAAGGCAGTGTCGAATGTGGAGGGGGTAACTTCCTGTTCGGTAAGTCTTCTGACCAACTCCATGGGTGTGGAGGGAACTGCCGGAGCGTTAGAGATTATAAAGGCGGTAGAGGATGCGGGATATGGGGCATCCCTGAAGGGAAACCGTGGCGGCAGAGCAGCATCGGGCGAAAATGATTATGAAGAGGCATTAAAGGACAGGGACACTCCGGTGTTAAAAAAACGGCTTTGGAGCTCGGCGGGATTTCTGATTGTATTGATGTATTTTTCCATGGGACATATGATGTGGGACTGGCCTCTGCCAGACTTTTATGATAACAATCCGGTTGCCATTGGGCTGACACAGCTGCTTCTTACCATAGTCATTATGGTCATTAACCAGAAGTTTTTTATCAATGGTTTTAAGAGTCTCTGGCACCGTGCACCCAATATGGATGCCTTGGTGGCATTGGGCGCAGGGGCGGCATTTGTATACAGTACTTATGCGCTGTTTGCCATGGCGGATGCCCAGGTGAAAGGGGATATGGACGGTGTAATGGCATATATGCACGAGTTCTATTTTGAGTCGGCTGCAATGATTTTAACATTGATTACGGTAGGCAAAATGTTAGAGGCGCGCTCCAAGGGAAAGACGACTGATGCACTAAAAAGTCTGATGAAATTAGCTCCCAAAACCGCCGTTATCATACAGAATGGCGAGGAAGTGGAGGTTTCCATAGACCAGGTGAATAAGGGGGATATCTTTGTCGTCCGTCCGGGAGAGAGTATTCCGGTGGACGGTGTGATATTGGAAGGAAACAGTGCAGTAAATGAAGCTGCGCTGACTGGAGAAAGTATCCCGGTGGATAAGGTGGAGGGAGATATGGTGTCTGCCGCCACGGTAAACCAGTCCGGATTTTTAAAATGTGAGGCGACAAGAGTGGGGGAGGATACGACCCTGTCCCAGATTATCCAGATGGTCAGCGATGCAGCAGCTACCAAGGCGCCTATTGCAAAGGTGGCAGATAAGGTATCCGGGGTATTTGTTCCTGCGGTTATACTGATTGCAGTTATTACCATAGTAGTATGGCTGCTGGCAGGAGAAGGTATAGGCTTTGCATTGGCAAGGGGAATTTCGGTACTGGTAATCAGCTGCCCGTGTGCACTGGGACTGGCAACTCCGGTGGCAATTATGGTGGGAAATGGAATGGGCGCCAAAAACGGAATTATGTTTAAGACCGCAGTTTCCCTTGAGGAAGCAGGCAAAATGCAGGTTGTGGCATTGGACAAGACAGGAACGATTACCAATGGAGAGCCCAAAGTAACGGATATCCTTCCAAATGGCGTGACAGAAGAAGAACTGCTCACCATTGCGTATTTGTTGGAGAGAAAGAGTGAACATCCTTTAGCGAAGGCGGTTATCGGTTATGTAGAGGAGAAATTTGAAATGCAGGAGACAGAGGAGGTTTCTGAATTTACTGCTTTGCCGGGCAATGGACTTTCTGCGGTATGGAATGGAAACCAGCTGCTGGGGGGCAATTTCAAATTTATCAGTACAAAGGCTGAGATTACCGATGTTGTAAGGGAACAGTCGGAAAAATTGGCAGAGGAGGGCAAGACACCGTTGTTTTTTGCAATGGATGGCAGATTTATTGGTATCATTGCCGTTGCTGATGTCATAAAAGAGGAAAGTCCGCAGGCGGTGGCAGAGCTTAAGAATATGGGAATCCATGTGGTCATGCTTACTGGGGATAATGAGCGGACTGCCAGGGCGATTGGTAGGCAGGCTGGCGTGGATGAAGTGATTGCCGGGGTATTGCCGGAGGGAAAAGAAAATGTAATCCGCAAGCTGAAGGAGAAGGGCAGGGTTGCCATGGTGGGCGACGGAATCAATGATGCCCCGGCTCTTACCAGCGCGGATATCGGGATTGCCATTGGTGCAGGAACGGATATTGCCATTGATGCGGCAGATGTGGTATTAATGAAGAGCAGGTTAAGTGATGTGCCGGCAGCAATCCGTTTAAGCCGTGCTACACTTAGGAATATCCATGAAAATCTGTTCTGGGCATTTATTTATAACATTATTGGAATCCCGCTGGCAGCGGGATTGTGGATTCCGATTTTTGGCTGGCAGTTAAATCCAATGTTTGGAGCGGCAGCGATGAGTCTGTCCAGCTTCTGTGTGGTGACCAATGCGCTAAGGCTTAACTGGTGCAGGCTGTATGATGCAGGCAGGGATAAAATGGTAAAGCATTCCATCCGTGATGTGGAAAATACGGAAGGCAGTAAAGCTGTGGCAGCTTCTGTCACAGATGAAAATAATATGAAAATGGAGGACAAGACAATGGAAAAAACAATGAAAATCGAGGGTATGATGTGCGGTCACTGTGAGGCAACGGTGAAGAAAGCATTGGAAAGCCTGGACGGTGTGGCAGAGGCAGCAGTGAGCCATGAGAATGGGACGGCTGTAGTGAAGCTTTCCGGTGATGTTTCCGATGCTGTATTAAAGAAAGTGGTGGAGGACAAGGATTATACAGTTGTGTCTGTTGAGTAAACTGAAATATTCAAAAATGGAAGAAGAAGTCCGGTATACTTGACCGGGCTTTTCTTCTTGGTGTATAATGACAATGTTTATCAAAGGCAGAAATGCATAATAAAGGAGATTAAATCCATGAATGAGAATACTGTACAGAGGATTGAGCAGTTAAAGAAAGAAAAGGATGTTGTCATATTGGCACATTATTATGTAGATGGTGAAGTGCAGCAGATTGCGGATTATGTTGGTGACTCCTATTATCTGGCAAAGCTTGCTACAAAAGTAAAAGAAAAGAGTATCCTGTTTTGTGGAGTTTCCTTTATGGGTGAGAGTGCAAAGATTTTAAATCCTGAAAAGAAGGTGGTCATGGCAGACCAGTGTGCAGATTGTCCCATGGCACATATGGTAACACCTGAACGGATTGCCGGGGTAAGGGAGGAATATGAGGATGTAGCGGTTGTCTGCTATGTGAACTCTACTGCGGAGATTAAGGCAGTTTCAGATGTGTGTGTTACCTCTTCAAATGCCATCCGGGTAGTAAGCAGGCTGGATGAGAAGAACATTTTCTTTGTTCCGGATAATAACTTAGGCCGTTATGTGGCAGAAAAGCTGCCGGAGAAGAATTTTATCTTTAACGATGGCTTTTGTCATGTACATAAAAGTATCACGGTGGACAATGTATTAGTGGCAAAGAAGGCGCGGCCGGAGGCAGTGATATTAACCCATCCGGAGTGTACCATGGATGTATTGGAGGTATCAGATTTTATTGGCAGTACCTCCGAGATTATTGATTATGCCACAAAGAGTGAAGCAAAGGAATTTTTAATCTGTACGGAGATGGGAGTATTTTTTGAACTGATGCAGAAGAACCCGGATAAGAAGTTCTATTCGGTGGGGCATAGGCAGTTCTGCCCGAATATGAAGCTGGTTACGCTGGATAAGGTGGTGAATGCCTTGGAGACAATGGAGCCGGAAGTAATTCTGACGGAGGATTTGATGGAGAAGGCTTTCGTGCCGCTTCAGAAAATGTTGGAGCTTGCAGAGTAAAGAACAGAATGAAAATGTATATGCATATCTGGATGGAGCACCGGAAAATGTATGTGATATCTAAAATGATAAAAATAATGAAATAAAGAAAAATTTACCAAAGAAATTTGGCTATATTTATATTGTTATTTGCAGACCATACTATTATAATATGTATTAGTGGGAGAGAAGGATATATGTAGAATAGGAGGTCACAATGCGTAAGAAATCACACGTTTCATTGGCGAAGCATATCGTTAACATTTCAGATATTCCGGGCTTTGACAAGCATCGAAAGGCTTTTTACGTAGGAAGTGTTCTGCCGGATTGTAAACCATCATTTTTGACAAGGCGGCATGAGATTACAGAAACATTTAATCTGGTAGAGAATGGAATTCAGAAGCTGACAAAGGGTTATGGAGATATGGAAGATTTATCAACCATGTATTTTACGAAGCTGGGCGAGGTTATTCATTATATAGCGGATTACTTTACATTTCCCCATAACAAAGAATATTCAGGCAATATAAGACAGCATTGTATTTACGAGGGTAAGCTAAAGAATAAGCTTCAGGAGTATATCCGTAACCTTAGTGAAAAGGATTTGAGAAAATGGAAGTATAACCTGAGATTAGAAGAGCTGGAGCAGTTTAACAGTGTGGCTGATATCTGTGAGTTTTTAAGAGAAGAACACAGAAGTTATATCCGCAGGGGAAACCATTCCGTGGAGGAAGACTGCAAGTATATTGTGGGCATCTGCTCCAAGGTTGCCATGGCAATTTTACATGTATGCATGTTGTCTATGGAACATAAACGGGTATATGCTATTGTTCATTAATATCGAAAGAAAGACCAGTGTAGTGGCTGGAGATAACCTGAAAAGTCAGACTTTTTGGGTTGCCTCCAGCCACTATTTATTTTTTTAGACAGTGCACAATTAAGTCTGCGATTTTTTCGGCGGGCTCTTTACAGCCGCCATCAATCCAGCGCTTGTAAATCATGGTAATGCCAGCCTGGTAATAGGTAAAATAATATAATATTTCCTCTTCATCGGAGATTCCATTCTGAATGCAGGCAGGTCTGACCACCTGTTCCAATAGGGGCTCAAAGCCCTCTGAAATCGGAAAGGAATTTCTTTTTTTCAGGCAGGCATGATAAAATGTCTGATGTTTTTCCATGAATTTTAGAAAACGTATATAATAGTCGGGATTGCAATAAAACCGGGTATCATGCATTACCTCTTCTACCTCGGAATAGAGGCTTGCATTCATGGCAGCCTCTGTTTTGTGAAGCAAATCATAGATATCTTCAAAATGGGTATAGAAGGTGGAGCGGTGGATGCCGACAGCTTCACAAATCATACGGACTGTAATATGGTCAATATCCGTAGAAGCTAATAAAGAAATGAAGCATTCCCGGATTTTCTTTTCATTTTCCTGATAACGCTGGTTATTTTTTGTATTCATTCTATAAGACTCCTTTATCGCGACATTTGACGGAATATTGGCGGTACCAATTTAATCCGATATGAATTATAGTATAGACATATAAAAAAGACAAGTGGCGGGATAAAGGATTTGTCTAACAAACTATCATGTACATAGCAGAAATTTGTGATGTAAAAAAATTGAGGAGGAAATGAAACATGAAAGCAGCGTTATATCAGGGAAAAGAAAGTGTTGAAATGACAGAATTGGAAACACCGCATCCGGGAGAAAATGATATTATTGTGAAAAACATATATGCCAGTATTTGTGGAACGGATGTGGCAGTATACCAGCATGGTCCGGGAACCGGGCATCGCATTAGTGTGGGCGGAGAGTTCGGACATGAGATGGTTTCCAAGGTTGTGAAGGTTGGAAAAAATGTGCAGGATATTAAGGTCGGGGATAGGGTTTATCCTTATCCGCGTCTTGCAAAAGGGGATACGAAGCGTGCAGGAACGGTAGGCGGATTCTCGGAATATGTGCTGATACCGGATGCGAAATGGAATCGGCAGATTTATGCAGTGAGCGATAAAATATCCGATAAGGAAGCAAGCCTGATTGAACCATTTACAGTGGGATGCCGGGCAGCAAGACGCTCCCAGCCGGAAAAGGGAGAAAATGCGGTGGTATTTGGTGCCGGAACCATAGGTATTGCAGCGGCAATAGCACTGAAATATTTTGGATGTGAGAAGGTAATGGTGTGCGACCAGTCCGATTTTCGTCTGGAAAAGGCGAAGGGACTGGGCTTTGAGGTATGCAATAATGCAAAGGAGGATTTAAAGGAGCGGGCAGAGGATTATTTTGGAACAGCGCCTTCCATAAGAGGAACAACTGCAGATGCAGACATTTATATTGATGCAGCGGGAGCACCTGCTATCTTGGAAATCTATCAGGGGATGGGAAAAATTGAAAGCCGGATGGTGGTAGTGGCAGTACTGGCAGGCATGCGTCCGGTAGATATTCTGTCCATGACTTATTCCCAGCATGCGCTGATTGGAAGCGGCGGCTATATGCCGGAAGATGTCTATGATGTTATGGCAATTATGGAGAGTGGAAAATGGGATGTGGAATCCATTATTACCCATGAATTTGCATGGGAGGACCTGCCAAAGGCAATCGAAACTGCGGCGGATGTGGAGCATTCGTTAAATGTTGTAATACGCTATTAAGGGTTGGATGAGGATATTTTGAATATTTGTTTATAGGGTTGAATTAATTTTTATAATTTCATTGATGTCAGCATAATAAATTCAAAAAAGTTAATAAAATGAAAAGAATAATTCATATGCATTACATTGTATTTTATAGGTCAAATCGTTATACTTTTTTCATCAATATTGTTTCACAAAAAGAAAAATACATGTATAATAGGAAACAGCAGATTAGTTGGTAAGGTTTTTTCTGTTTTCGTTTTATGCATGAAATCAGGAGGATACACTATGTATAACGAAACAAGCTTATCTGCGGCAGTTTCCATTACAGATAAAAATGCTGAGTATAATGAATATGCAAAAAGAATACTGGGTGAGAAAATTATTTTGGCTCATATACTGGTGCAGGCTGTTTCTGAATTTGAATATATGACACCCAAAGAAGCTGCCGCTTTAATTGAAGGAAAGCCAGAGGTTTCCAGTATTCCAGTAAATCCTGGTGAAACGAATATGTCACACATAAAGGGAGTAGATACAAATGATACAGTGCCTCATGAAGGAACAGTAACTTTTGATATTTGGTTTGATGTAAATTATCCGAAAGGGAAAGAAACCATTAAACTGCTAATCGGAATAGAGGCACAGAAGAAATATAATCCGGGATATGATATTGTCACGCGGGGTATTTTTTACGGAGCAAGAATGATATCTTCCCAGTTGGAGACGGAATTTCACAATTCAGATTATGATAATGTTAAAAAAGTATATTCCATCTGGATTTGTATGAATGTGCCCCAATATGCAGAGAATACAATAACTGCATATGAAATTAAGAAACGTAATATTGTAGGGGAATTTCCTGAGGGGAAAACAAGATATGATTCTTAATACAGGCTGCAGGACCGATATTCCTGCTTATTATAGTGAATGGTTTTACAATCGAATACAGGAGGGCTATGTTCTTGCCAGAAATCCATATTATCCAAACCAGGTAATGAAATACAGGCTTGATTCCGGAGTGGTGGACTGTCTGTGTTTCTGTACGAAGAATCCGGAACCGATGCTGTCCCGGATGGAGGAAATCAAACAGTTTAAACAGTTCTGGCAGGTGACCATAACACCGTATGGCAAAGGGATTGAGCCGTATGTTCCGGATAAGGAAATGGTAATGGAAACATTTAAGAAATTGGCAGGAATTGTGGGGGTCAATGCAGTCAGCTGGCGGTATGACCCCATTTTTATTACGGATACATATTCTCTGGATTTTCATTTAGAGACCTTTCGCAGAATGGCGGAAAATCTGGCAGGCTATACACAAACCTGTGTCATTAGTTTTATTGATTTGTATGTGAAAACCAGAAGGAATTTTTCAGGGGTACGAGAGGTTTCAAAGGATGACCAGATTGCGATTGCCAAGGGATTTGTGGAAATCGGGAAGAAGTATGGAATGACGATTCGTTCCTGCTGTGAGGGCGCATTTTTGGCAGAATATGGCGTGGATGTTTCTGGCTGTATGACAAAGCAGGTTTTGGAAAAGGCAACCGGTACTTCTCTTGACCTGGCGAACATAAAAAAGCCGGCAAGGGCGGAATGCGATTGTCTGCTGGGTAATGATATTGGTATGTATAATACCTGTGGACATGGATGCTTATATTGCTATGCCAATTATGACAGGAAAACGGTGGAGCAGAATATGCGGCTTCATAATCCCCAATCGCCGCTTCTGGCAGGGGAACTATCGGAGGAGGATGTCATAAAGGAAGTAAAACAGGTGTCCTTTTGCAGCGGACAGATGACATTGCCATGGTAAGAATTGCAAAGCGGTTCCATGCGAATTACATCAAGCGGCTCTTATTTTTTGGGTTGTGTCTGTAAAAAAAATGCGTTACAATGCAAAGAGTGCTTGTCTGGCTGGAAATGTATACAGATAGCAGATAACGGAAGTGAAACATAAGAAAAGAGGATACAATCATGGAATTATGGGATATTTATGATAGCAATAAGCAGCGTACCGGGCGCACCATGAAACGCAATGACTGGTGCTTGAAGGATGGAGAATATCATCTGACTGTTCTGGGCGTTGTTGCGAGACCGGATGGCAGATTTTTAATTACAAAGCGTGTCATGTCAAAGGCGTGGGCTCCCGGCTGGTGGGAGGTATCTGGTGGTGCGGTACAGGCAGGAGAGGAATCTAAGGATGCGGTAGTAAGAGAGGTTAAGGAAGAAACGGGACTTGACGTGTCAAATGCGGAGGGGGGCTATTTGTTTTCTTACCAAAGGGAAAATCCGGGTGAAGGAGACAATTATTTTGTAGATATCTATCGGTTTGTTATGGATTTTGATGAGACGGATGTAAAGCCGCAGGAAGAAGAGACCGATGGCTTTATGCTGGCAACGGCAGAGCAGATTGAAGAGTTTGCACAGCAGGGGATATTTTTACATTATGACAGCATTAAGAGAGTTTTTGAGTTGTAGAGGGGAATAATTTCTTTCTTATATTGAATTTATAATTGTGTGAGGGTAATGATAAGTTGCTTTAGGAGAATTTTTGTATGAAACGTGAAAGCTTTGGCTCCCGTTTGGGATTTATTTTGGTAAGTGCAGGATGTGCAATCGGTATCGGTAATGTATGGCGTTTTCCTTATGTTGTAGGAGAAAATGGAGGCGCAGTTTTTGTGTTATTTTATTTGCTCTTTTTGCTATGTATGGGCGTGCCGGTATTGACAATGGAGCTTGCTGTGGGACGTGCCAGTGGCAAGAGTGCAGTTTTAGGGTATAAGGCTTTAGAAAAGAAAGGAAATAAATGGCATATCCACGGATGGTTTTGTATGGCAGGCTGCTATCTTCTGATGATGTATTATACTACGGTTTCCGGTTGGATGGTTAGCTATTTTTTTAAGTTTATTGCCGGTACTTTTCAAAAAGGTATGGCTGCAGAGGTGGTTCATGGAGTATTTGGGGAATTGCTTGCTAATCCTGTGGAAATGGCAATCTGGATGGTAATTACGGTTCTGGCAGGGTTTATCGTTTGCAGTTTTGGCCTGCAAAAAGGTTTGGAGCGTATTACAAAGGTTATGATGACTGCATTGCTGGTGTTAATTGTTATCTTGGCAATACATAGTATGTTGTTATCTGGGGCAGAAGAAGGGGTTGTATTTTATTTAATGCCGGATTTTGCACAGGCAGCGAAAATCGGCCTTGGCAATGTAATTACTGCGGCTATGAATCAGGCATTTTTTACTTTAAGCCTTGGAATTGGTGCAATGGAGATTTTCGGGAGTTATATGTCTAAGGAACATACTCTGATGGGAGAGTCCATGCGAATTTGTGCATTGGACACTTTTGTGGCACTGATGTCTGGACTGATTATTTTTCCGGCTTGTTTTTCCTTTGGCGTACAGCCGGATGCAGGTCCGTCTTTAATTTTTGTTACACTGCCAAATGTGTTTGTGAATATGGCAGGAGGACGCCTTTGGGGAGCGTTATTTTTCCTGTTTATGACTTTTGCCAGCTTTTCTACTGTGATTGCCGTGTTTGAAAATCTGCTGGCAGGCTGTATTGACAACTTTGGCTGGAGTAGAAAAAAGGCATCCATTCTTAACTGTATTTTTGTTTTAATTGCCAGTCTTCCGTGTGTGTTAGGCTATAATGTATGGAGCGATTTACATATTATTGGAGAAAGAGACGTTTTGGATAGTGAGGATTTTCTTGTCAGCAACCTTTTGTTACCGATTGGCTCTCTTGTATTCCTGCTGTTTTGTGTGACAAAATGGGGATGGGGATTTGACCAATATTTAGAGAAAGCAAATACCGGAAAGGGATTGAAACTGTCTAAGCGCTTAAAATATTATTTTAGATTTGTTTTGCCCGTTTTAATTTTGGTTATTCTGATACAAGGATTGCGGTAAAATAAATTTTGTATAGTCATCCTGTTCTTTGAAAAAAGGACTGTTAATGCTTTATTTCCGTACTTCTGAAATAGAGAGCACGGTATTTTGTCGGTGTCATACCAGTTCTTTTATGAAAAATCTCTGTAAAATAGCTCTGGCTTGGAAAAGCCAGGATAGAAGAAATTTGTGAAAGCGTATAATCCGAATATACAAGCATATTCTGCGCCGTTTCAATTTTTTTGTTTTGAATATATGCACTGACGGTAGTACCGGTTTCCTTTTTGAAAAGACGGGATAAATAAGAGGGATTTAAACCCACATATTCCGATAGGTCATGAATGGTGATTCTGGTATGTAAATGTTCGTAAATGTAATCAATACAATCAGCAATATGTTTAGAACAGATTTTTTGCTTTCTCAGATTTTTCATTCTTTTGGTGTAATCCTCGCACATAACCGGGTGCAGGTCAGATACCTCCTTCGGTGTCCTGCATTGGTCTGCTTTCTGTATATAAAAATCACTTAAACCATATGCGGTGGATAATTCCATTCCACCCTCAATACAATATCTGGCAACTAAAGCAGTTGTAATTACAAAATGATATTTCATATTCTGGAGGGGGTTTTCGGATAAAGTGCCAAGTCCGGGCTTATCAAGCAGTCTTTCCTGGCACAGGGAGCGGACCTTTGAAATATTTCCGGATTTTATAATGGAGTAGAATTCCAGCTCCGGATTATAAGGTGCACGTAGTATATTGTTTTCTCTCTGAATAAATTCTCTATAAAATAATTCTTTTTTTATGTTCATGTTAGTTCCCACTTTCTTTATGCAATCGGTGTATTTATCCAATATGAATCAGGTTCGTGGCGGCAGTATATTTTTATGTTAAATCCCTATCCCTATTATATCACTAATTTGATAAAAAAGAAATAAAAACGATATATTCTGTGAAGCTTTTGTGATAAATATAGAATCACAAACAAAATACGAAGGTGCAGTGGTAATTCTGGAAAGGAGGAAGTATGAAGCTTAATAATGGTATTAATTTAGGAGGCTATCTTTCACAATGTAATCATGAGACAGAGCATTATGAACATTTCATAGGTGAGGACGATGTGAAGAAGATTGCAGAGTGGGGCTTTGACCACATCCGTATACCGATTGACTATGAAGTGCTCGAGGATGAGAAGGGAAATAAGAAAAAGGAGGGATATGGATATGTAGAGCGGCTGCTGGAATGGTGTAAACAATATAACCTGGGAGCAGTATTGGATTTGCACAAGGCATATGGATATGACTTTAATGATGCGGGCAATGAAAAGAAAAACAATTTGTTTTCAGATGATGCGCTTCAGGAAAGGTTTATCCGGCTATGGATGCATATTGCCAGCGCCTATGGTGCGTATGACAATGTAGCATTTGAATTGTTAAATGAGGTTGTGGAAAGGGAAAATGCGGCTGCATGGAATTTGTTGATACATAAGACGGTAACGGCAATCCGTGGAGTGACAGCTGCTACTCCAATAATTTATGGAGGCATTCAGTGGAATAGTGCGAGAACGCTGAAATTTCTGGATATCCCTCAGGATGATAATATCATTTTTACTTTTCATTTTTATGAACCATTGCTCTTTACGCATCAGAAGGCGCCATGGGTAGAAAATATGGATTTAGAAAAGGATATTTTTTACCCGGAATCTATGACTTACTATCAGACCCAGTCGGAGGTTTTAGGATATCAAGGAGAAATTGTAATGAATGCAAAATCTATAACCATGGGAAAGGAATTTATTAGCGAAATGGTCAATGACGCGGTTGAGGCTGCAAAGAGAGCAGGAGTTGGTTTGTATTGCGGGGAATTTGGAGTGATAGACAGAGCTCCTGCAGAGGATACAGTAAGATGGTTTACGGATGTGAATCAAGTGTTTAAGGATAATGGTATAGGCGGAGCTATATGGAATTATAAAGAGAAGGATTTTGGTTTGCTCAGTGAGCATTATGATTCGATTCGTGACAATATAATTTCATCATGGACGCAAAGACAATAAAAAGACCTGACTGACTATCAGGTTCAGGTACGTTAACCCTAAATATATTGTAGTAGAAAGGACGGAACATATATGGGAAATGTAATGAAAAGGATAATTGCATTTATGATGGCAGTGGTGCTGGTTATGGGAACCATATCAATTGATTCCCAGGCGGCCTCAAAGAAAAAAGCTGTAAAGTCAATCAGTATTACAAATCTTGAAACAAAGACATTGGTATTGAAGTCTAAAAAAACATTTAAGCTTAAGACCAAGGTGACGGTAAGTGGTAAGGCAAGCAAAAAAGTCACCTATTCATCTTCTAATAAAAAGGTTGCAACAGTAAGTAAGACAGGTAAGATTAAAGCGGTAAAAAAGGGAACGGCTAAAATTACAGTAAAAAGTGCAGCCAACAAGAAAAAGAAGGTGACAATCAAAGTTATTGTAGGTACGCCGGTGAAAAAGGTTACGCTTAACAAAAAGAGTGCAAAGGCCTATGTTGGGGATACGATAAAATTAAAGTCCACAATTTCTCCTAAGAAACCGAGTGTAAAGAAACTGAAATATAGCAGCAGTAATACGGCAGTTGCAAAGGTTAGCAGCAAAGGTGTTATTACCTGTCTGGCAGAGGGCAAAGCAAAGATTACCGTTAAGGCAACAGATGGAAGCGGAAAGAAAGCTGTTTGTAACGTGACGGTACAGAAAAAGAAAGCAGAACAGCCGACAACAGAGAAAAAACAGGATACTGCTACAACCGAGACGAAAAAGCCTGACAATGATACAACAGAAGGGAAAAAGGATTTATCCTATAGCGGTTATCAGCTTAAATGGAAGGATGACTTTGAGGGAACTGCTTTAAATACGGATAATTGGAATGTAGAAACTCATGAGCCGGGATGGGTAAACAGCGAATTGCAGGAGTATGTTGATTCGGATGAGAATATTTATGTTAAGAATGGTAATCTGATTATTAAGCCGATTAAGACAGTGGACGAAGAGGGAAATGTATCTTATACTTCCGGAAGGGTGAATACCCAGAATAAGCAGGATTTTACCTATGGTCTATTTGAGGTAAGGGCGAAGGTTCCGGCGGGACAGGGATATTTACCTGCATTCTGGATGATGCCGACAAATGAGAATCTTTATGGACAGTGGCCGAGATGTGGCGAGATTGATATTATGGAGGTAATGGGTCAGCAAAATAACAAGGCTTATGGAACAATCCATTATGGCAATCCCCACAGCGAAAGCCAGGGAACGTATGTGTTAAATAAGGGGAATTACACAGACAGTTATCATGTTTTTTCCTGCGAATGGGAGCCTGGTAAGATTAAATGGTATGTAGATGGAGTGCTCTATCATGAGGAAAGCGATTGGTATTCTACCACTGTAGGACAGGGAACGGTTAGTTATCCCGCACCATTTGACCAGCCGTTTTATATGATATTAAATCTTGCGGTAGGCGGAAGCTGGGTTGGCAACCCGAATGACGATACGGATTTTGAGAATGCAGCATTTGTAATTGACTATGTAAAGGCATACCAGAAGGATAGCTACGATGAGAATGTATCAAAGCCTGAAAAGGATGTAGTGTTAAGAGACCCGGATGCCAATGGAAATTATGTAAATAATGGCGATTTTGCAATAGCAGAAAGCTTGAACGATGATACGGATTGGAAGTTTATGACTGCTTTGGAGGGCGAGGCTGAGGCTGCTATTGAAAATAATAGCATTAAGGTGACAACAAACAATGCTGGGACAGTAGATTACAGTGTGCAGCTGGTACAGGCAGGGATTCCTTTTGAAAAGGGAGCTACATATACGGTAAGCTTTGATGCGAGAGCCACAGCTGCAAGAACCATGAAGACTGCGATAAAAGCTCCGGACCATGGGTATTCAGAATATATGACTGCAAAAACAGTAGACTTGACAACAGAGAATCAAACCTATTCTTATGAGTTTAAGATGACAAGCGATTCGGATGCCAATGGCCGTTTGGAATTTAATATGGGAGCAGCTGGTTCAACGGAGGATATTTACATCAGTAATGTGTCAATCAAAAAGACACAGGAAGCAAATCCGGACGAAAAGGAAGAAAAGAGCATTTTGGCGGATGGAAATTATGTATATAACGGAAGCTTCCAGGAGGGTGAAGGACGTCTCGGATATTGGGAGATTACCAATAATGCGGGTGCATCGGTTTCCGTAACTAATGCAAATACGAACCGTAGGTTAAAGGTTACTGTTGACAAGAATGGAACTGAGGCTGATGACGTATTAGTAGCACAATCTGATTTGGCAATTGAAGGGGGTGGGACTTATGCGTTGAGCTTTGATGCACAGGCAGATTCAGCAAGAGAGATGAAAATTGTTGTTGCAGGGCAGGAACTGACCGCAAATCTTACAGAAAAGAACAATTCTTATAGCTTTAAGGTTACAACAGGTGAAGAATTAACAGACAAGAATATTGTATTTTATATGGGAGAAAAAGGTACGATTTATCTTGACAATGTAAGACTTGTAGAGGATGCTTTGATTAAGAACGGTTCCTTTAATGCAGGATTTGCAGGGTATGAATGGTATGTGGATTCCTCTGCTGTTGCAGCAAATGTTGTGGATAGTCTCAATGAAGATAACGCAGCGGATTTTACAATTAAAGATACTGGAGATCAGGACTGGAAGATTCAGCTAAAGCAGAATAATGTGGAGCTGGAAAAGGGACAGTGGTATAAATTAAGCTTTAAAGCAAAATCCTCTCTTGCACGAAAAATCCGCATTATTATGCAGGGAACAGAGGCTAAGAATTATGCGGTATATTCAGGTGAAAATACAGTGACACTGGATACGGAATATCAGACCTATGAGAAAACATTCCAGATGACAGCGGAAACAGATACCCAGGCATTTTTAAGTATCTGTCTCGGAAAGATTGATGAGAGAATCACAACACAGCATAGAGTGTGTGTGGATGACATCGTTTTAGAAAAGGTAGAAGCACCAGAGATACCAGAGGTGGAGCCGGGAGAGAATATTCTGAAGAATGGAGATTTTTCAGATGGTAGTACAAGCTGGGAGAATGCCGTAACTTCTCCGGGAGAGGCTTCCGTTTCCTTCGATGACAAGAAAGCGGTTTATGACATTACAAATGTGGGAACGGCAGATTGGAATGTACAGTTAAAGCAGAACGATATTATGCTGGAAAAGGGCTGTAAGTATAAAATAAGCTTTAAGGCATGTTCTACGGAGGCGAGAACCATTAAACTGGCAATGCTGAGTTCAACCTATGCATGGTATGGTGGTGCGGATATTGCACTGGAGAAAGACGTAGAAAAAGATGTAGTGATAGAATTTACCATGGAAGAGGATACAGACTCTGCTACCACAATGGTAGTATCTATGGGACAGATTTTTGAGGAGGATGGTGTTACAGAAATAGCTACGCCGGCTTCAACGATTACTTTATATGATTTTGTCTTGGAAAAGGTGGAAACAGAATAGAAGTATTTCTGTTTTATGCCAGTCTGGCAAATCTGGTGGAAACGGTCAGAGTGGTAAGGGATACGATAGAAAAATAAAAGAACAGCATGTGATAACAGAGTAACGGTAAAATTATGCCGTTACTCTGTTGTTTATATCAAGATTTATATAGATTTTATAAAATGTGTAGGTTTTATAAAATGTCTATTGTGCCCATAGTAATAGTATGCTATTATAAAATGTCCGTTTTGTTAGAACTTTTTTACATAGCAATTGCGTTTTCATTTATAGTTTTAAGGCGAGGTGTATAAAGTAAATGGAAGACGTTAAGAAAACACAACTCTTTGAAACTGCGCCAATCCACAACGCAGTGCTGACATTGACTATTCCGACTATTCTTAGCTCGTTGGTAATGGTCATCTATAATCTGGCTGATACTTACTTTGTAGGGATGCTGAACGCTCCGGTTCAAACTTCTGCTGTCACGCTGGCTTCTCCCGTGTTACTGGCTTTTAACGCTGTCAACAACCTTTTCGGTATTGGTACATCCAGTATGATGAGCCGTGGGCTTGGTAGAAAGGACTATGACACGGTGTATCGCAGCTCAGCCTTTGGCTTTTACTGGTCTATCATAAGCGGCGTTTTGTTTTCGCTGCTTTATACGATTTTCCGTACTCCTCTGCTTGGTGTGCTTGGTGCGGATGAGACTACTTTTGTGGCTACGGGGGAATACCTGTTCTGGACAACGACACTCGGTGTAACGCCCGCTATACTGAACGTAGTGCTGTCTTATCTGGTGCGGGCGGAAGGTTCTTCTCTCCATGCAAGTATTGGTACTATGAGCGGGTGTCTTTTGAACATCGCTTTAGACCCTGTTTTTATTCTGCCGTGGGGATTTGACATGGGAGCCGCCGGAGCGGGGTGCGCCACCTTCATTTCCAACTGCGTGGCCTGTATTTACTTTTTTATACTCCTATTTGTCAAGCGTGGAAAGACCTATGTGTGTACCAAGCCGTCCATGTTCTGTTTCCGTAGAGACATTGTGAAAGGTGTCTTTGGAGTTGGTATTCCCGCCGCTATCCAGAATCTGCTCAATGTGACGGGAATGACTGTGCTGAACAATTTTGCATCCGCTTATGGAGCCGATGCGGTGGCAGCCATAGGAATTGCGCAAAAGGTCAATATGGTGCCACTCTACATTGCCCAGGGTTTCTCACAAGGTATCATGCCCCTTGTCAGTTACAACTATGCCAGCCGGAATATTGAGCGGATGAAGAAAACCCTCACCTTTACGGTTAAGGTTGCTCTTACCTTTACGATTGCCGTGACGATAGGCTACTATATCGGTGCAGAGGGGTTAATCGGTCTCTTTATGGACAATCAGACAATCGTGGACTACGGTGCGGCGTTCCTGCACGGAATGTGTCTGGCTCTTCCGTTTTTGTTTATAGATTTTCTGGCGGTGGGTGTGTTCCAGTCCTGCGGTATGGGAACAAAGTCCTTTATTTTCGCCATTCTCCGTAAGGTGGTGTTGGAAATTCCTGCCCTTGTTATCCTTAACAGGCTGTTTCCTCTTTATGGTCTGGCTTATGCCCAGTTTGTGGCGGAGGTCATTCTATCCATTGTTGCGGTAGTAGTGCTTTTGAGGATGTTCCGAAAGTTGAAGGCACTGAATGGGGACTGATACACATCAATTGTCTATATAAACATCAATAAAAATGAGGCAAACAAAAGGACAGAACAAAGCAGGATTGCCTTTTCTTGAAAATATTCGATTGCGATACTGCCGATTACAGCACCTAAAACAAAGCATAGAATGATTCCGTAATATAACAATCCTTTTTTTAAATCTCCTTTTTTCTTTTCAAAAAAATAATTGCAGAGGTTTTCAGTGCCGCTTCGCAGGTTACCGATACACATTGTCGTGGCAATTCCATTGCCATGGATTTTGCGAAAGCTTTCTACCTGGATTCCGCAGGACAGGGAAGTCAGACTGTTGGCGAGCAGATTGCAGCCTGCCGGGATAAATCCAACACATAACAATATAGCGGCTTCCAGCAATACAGAAATCTGCCGCCAGTGAAACAGGCTCATATTTTTCCGTTTATGTCTGATTAAATCAGAGAGAATAATTCCAATTGTAAAGGACAGTACCGGACAAAAATAACGAAATGCAGCCTGGTAATTTTGTTCTGAAAGGTTTACACCCAACAGAAGAATATTTCCAGTCTGTGCATTTGCAAATACATGGTCTCTGCAAAGATAGGAGCAGGCATCCATAATACCGCCGGATAGTGCCAGTAAAATACCGATTCTTATGGATTCTGACATTTGTTTTTCTTGTTTCATTTTAATCCCACCTTTTTAAGTATTTGTCATGTTACGTATACCATTATAGGTGCAATCCAGCAATCTGTAAAATATAAAATTTGCATAAGATATAACCTTTAGGTTTATACTGCATAACAATTTGTGCAATTCTCTGTTGAAGGATAAAGAGATATAATAAAAGTGAAAAAACAGGAGGATGGTATGATATGAAAAAAATAATATCCTTTTTAATGAGTGTTTTTCTGATCTTTAGTTTGTCCGCATGCGGAAACGGCAATGGAAATCAGCCGTCAGAGGAGAGAAATACGGAGGAAATGATGACAGAAAGTCAGGATGCGTCTGTACAAACTAAACAGGATGGAACAGAAAATACAAATTCCCGTATTTTAATTGCCTATTTTTCTGTACCGGAGGATGTAGATACTGACGGTGTGGATGCCGTTTCTGGTGCAAGTATTGTGGTAAAGGATAATGAGGTGATGGGAAATACAGAGTATGTTGCCAAGACGATTCAAAAAACTATAGGCGGTGATTTGTTCCGCATTGAAACGGTAGACAAGTATCCTCTTGACCATGAAACGCTGGTTAATCAGGCAGCAGATGAACAGGATGATAGTGCGAGGCCTGAGCTTGCAGCCCATATTGAAAATCTTGAAAGATACGACACGATTATTTTGGGCTATCCGTTGTGGTGGTATGATTTGCCATAGGTTATGTATAGCTTTTTTGATGAATACGATTTCTCAGGAAAGACAATTATTCCATTCGATGTGCATAGAGGCAGCCGCCTTTCCAGTACACCCGACACGATTCAGGAACTGGAACCGGATGCCACAGTGATTTCTGATGGATTTGCTGTTGTCCATGAACCCGCAGCTGAGTCTATATCTGATGTAGCAGCTGATGTAGAGGAATGGCTGCATGGACTTGGCTATTGATGCGAAACAATTGATACTATGTTGATCTGTGGTGGCGAAACTGTCAACTGGACGTTTTTGCAACAGGGAGTTGTGGACGAACTGAGTCTGATGCTTGCTCCTGCGGCAGACGGTACTCCGGACACGGCATCCGATTGATTTATTCGGTAAAAGGAAATTCATAAAGAAAATAGCATGTCACAGATGAAAAATAAAAAACAGAAAAGGAGACAGCCGGTATGAAAAGAAAAACAGTTTTAAAAATAGCAGTTGATATTGGTATGATAGTTATACTGCTGTTCCTCATGGCATATGAGCTTGTCGGAGAGACCGCACATGAATGGCTGGGAGTCGGAATATTTGTACTTTTTGTTACGCATCATGTGCTGAATCATCAATGGCTCCAAAATGTCTTTAGAGGAAAATACACCGCACTACGTATTTGGCAGGCTATCCTCGTCGCAGGAATCTTTCTGACAATGATTGGTTCAATCATTAGTGGAGTTATTCTTTCCAGGCATGCATTTGCGTTTCTGCCGATAAAAGGAGGACGTGCCTTTGCCAGAAACCTGCATATGCTTTCTGCTTATTGGGGATTGGTATGGATGGCACTTCATCTCGGCTTTCATTGGAGTATGATGATGGGAATGGCAAAACAGGTTGTGAAAAAAATATCGCCTGTCTGTCAATGGCTGCTGCGTGGAATCGCCATATTAATCGCAGGATACGGGGTATACGCTTTTATTCAGCGGGATATCGGAAGCTATATGCTGCTTAAAAATCAATTTGTGTTTTTTAATTTTGAGGAACCGTTAGTATTTTTTATGGCGGATTACATGGCAGTTATGGGATTGTTTGTATTTATCGGGCACTATTTAACCAAGGGTCTGAAAGGGTTCCGGTATTATGTGCAATGCAAGAGGGATGGTGTTAACTGACTGTCAAAATGAGAGAGATATGTTTCAATAAAACAGTAAATTAAGATTGGAGGAAAGATATGAGTATTTTATTTATTAACGGAAGTCCGAATAAGGACGGCAACACAGTGGCATTGAGCAATCGGAAACGGTTGCTTTTTTTGATGCCAAGCATTTTCAAAGGATTCAGGCATGCCAGCGGGGGTTTATCAAGCTCTGTAATGCTTTTAATGTGGAAGAAATTGTAGAAAAACTATACCAAAGTATGGGGTGCGATTTGTCGAAAAATTGTATAATAATATAAGATGTATGTCGGCTGATTATAGTAGTTTAAGCAACAAGACAGGTAATTTTTTTACTGGCTGTAAGGGATATTACCCATAAATAAAAACTGTAATCAGAAAAGTAACAAAGATTGGAGGAAGAACAACTTGAAACGAAGAAATTTAAAGAAGAAAATCGGTTCACTACTGCTGGCAACGGCAATGATAGTAACGTCATTTCCGGCACTTAGCTCAGAGGTTTATGCAGAGGGAGGTGCGGCTGCCCGGTCCACACACTCCCATGATATGTCGGTGGAATGCGGGAATGATGCTCCGCTTGACTATATTCCTCTTACGGGTGATGCAGATGGTAAGCTGTATATCAATGGTACAGAAGCGACAACTAGTACATCGGGGTCCAGTGCAGGGGACTACATTCTTCCAGAAGGGAATTATTATCTGGCTGAGAATATTACAGTTCATCAGGGTGTAGTTATTCCGCAGGAAAAGACGGTAAATTTATGCCTGAATGGAAAAACGCTGCAAATACAAACAGAAACAGAACAGGAAAGGGAGAGGATTCAGATCGAAGAACAAGGAACTTTCTGTCTAAGTGACTGTGAAGGCGGGGGAAGGATTACATCCGGGTTTAATGTTTTGGAGCCAAGTAGTCAGGGTAAATTTATTATGTATGGTGGATGTTTGGAAAGCACGATGACGGCAGGCACCGTGATATTTATGACAAACAGCAATGCAAGCGCAGAGATTTACGGGGGCACGATAAAGAGTGACAAGGGAGTTGGTATAGCCAGCGATGAATGGACGCAGTGTGAACTTCATCTTTCAGGAAATCCTGTGTTTGAGGGTAATATGGTTGATGTGAACCCCTATGTTACGTTGCATTTGGATGCTTTGGAGCGCAACCGGAATGAAAGAATCAAGGTTTCGCGCGAAATTGAGTTGTCGGTAGGGGAATCCCAGTCGCTTGACAGTATCCGCTCATCAGATGGCGTAGATTATTCTACGGTTCTCGCTGGCAGAGCCGGGCAGTATTTTACATATAAAAATGATGAGTATTTTGTAAACAGGGCAGGAGTTACCAGACAGCCAACGCCGGAGGAGGTTTCTGTCGATGTCTTGCCGGCAGAGGGGGCAGCTTACCAGTGGTATGAAGCAGCAGAGCAGGATGTGACGGCAGACAGGACGATAGAAAATATGAGTGAGGGTGGTATGTCGGCGACAATGTTTACCTTACAGGCAGGTGATATGCTTTATTTTACATTACCGGAAACACCGACAACATCGGAAGACGGGGGAGATGCGGTTATGCTGTATACTATGGAACAGGATATGATATTTGTGACTTCCCTTGGTAATAGAAGATATAAGGGCACTGTGGAAAGTGATGTAACATTTATGATTGTATATGAAACAGAGAGCAGTAGCTTTAATGTAGGCTTATTTGAAGAGGGTACATACGAAGTGAGAGCAGTCACACAGGGAGATGCTGTTGTGGGACAGACGACAGACACATTTACTAAAGTGGAATCAGGTGTATATCTGTGTAAAATTACCTGGGAGAATTTAGGCTGTGACGTTAATTCAGATATTGTAGAGCTTACTTTTACAGATGCGGAAAAGGTGGCAGATGCAAAGAGTGTCGTGGAGAAAGCATTGGCAGGAATTATGGTAACCAATGGAACTACGAAAGAGAATATTCAGAGCGTGATAGATACGGCATTAACGAAAGCTGGAATCAATGGCGTGGCGGTAACAGTGGGAGCTCTCGATAAAACAGAAGCGACCACATCGATGGCAGGAAGTATCAGCGGAAATGTAACAATCAAGTGCGGAAATGTGACAGAAAGTGTGGCAGTCAATAAGAGTATAGGAAAACTGCAAAAGACAGATGCGGAAAAAGTAGCAGAGGCAAAGAAGGCAGTAGAGGAAGCACTGGCAGGCTATACGGCAGCGAACGACACTACAAAGGAGAAGATACAGAACCTGATAGATATGGCATTAACAGAAGCCGGAATCACAGATGTGACGGCAACGGTGGGAGACCTCAGTAAGACAGAGGCGACCACATCGGTGGCAGGAAGTGTCAGCGGAAACGTAACAATCAAGTGCGGAAATGTGACAGACAGTGTGGCAATCAATAAGAGTATAGGAAAACTGCCAGAGGACACAAAACTGCCAGAGGATACAAAACTGCCAGAAAACAGCATTATCACGTCAGAGCAGCGGGAAAAAAATAACATAACCATAATGGCAGGAGCGAAAGTGTCTCAGACGGGCAAAAAGATTTCCATAAGCTGGGGGAAAGTCAAAGGAGCAGACGGCTATCAGGTATATGTTGCATACTGTGGGAAAAAATTTACTGTCAAGCCGGCAAAGACGGTGAAATCCGCTTCTGTTACCAAAGTCAGCGTGGAGAAGATAAACGGTAAAAAGCTGAATCTGAAAAAGAACTATAAAGTGTACATTGCCGCGTATAAGACAGTGAACGGTAAAAAAGTAGTAATCGGAAAAACATTAGTCTGTCATATCGTAGGAAAGAACAACAAGGCATATACTAATGTAAAGCAGATTAAGCTGGCAAAAAGCAAATTTACCCTCAAAAAAGGGAAGACTGCTAAGATTAAGGCAAAGGCAGTGCTTGTGGACAAGAAAAAGAAACAGCTTTCGAATGCACACGCACAGGAGTTCCGCTATGTGACAAGTAACAAAAAAGTGGCAACGGTATCCAAGAAAGGAAAGATTAAGGCAGTAGGAAAGGGAAGCTGTATCATTTATGTCTACGCAAGGAATGGATATGCAAAGAAGATTAAGGTAAAAGTCAAGTAAGTGCAAATGTGAAAACATTGCCTGCAGCCTTTGTCGTTATGGAAGTACCAGCAAAAAGTCACAAAAATTCCATAAAAATTGCATTTCAATACAAAATTGACAACTTAGAATGCAAAATTAACACACCAAGGTCGAAAAATGTATGGTAAAATATAATCTGAATATCCTATATTTGGTGTACTGGAAATAGAGAATTAACAAAAAAACTAAGCAGATAATCCGGCTACGTTTTGGAAAGGAAGAATATCTATGAGAATTGCAGTCTGTGACGACTGTCGGCAGGATGCCTGCATCATCCGGGATATGCTGCCCGGGCAGGAGGTAAAGCTTTATGGCAATGCTGAAAGCCTGCTTGCGGATGTGGAGCAGGGTGGAAATCACTTTGACCTGTACCTGTTAGATATATTCATGGAAAATTCTATGAATGGGATTGAGCTGGCGGGAAAACTCCGTGCCGGGGATGAGGCGGCCGTCATCTGCTTTGTCTCTACAAGCGATGATTTTTATAGGGAGGCGTACGACTTGTACGCCATTCAGTATCTCATAAAGCCCGTCGGGAGGGAGGAGCTTAATAAGCTGCTGGACAAGGTGGAGAAAATTGTCCTAAGAAATAGGGAGAAAACACTGCGGTATTCATGGCGGAGAGCGTCGGGGGCTATCCCTTATGGGAAAATCCTGTATATCAGCAGCAGTGGGCATGTCCTCTTCATCCACTGTACAGACGGAAGAGTGCAGGAAAGCACGGGGAAGTTAAATGATTTGGAGCAGCAGATTTGCGGGGACACATTCCTGCGCTGCCACCAAAGCTTTATCGTAAATATGTACCATGTCCGGGAATTTTCCGGAATGGAGCTTACGCTTGTGTCGGAAGCGGAGAAGGTGCCGGTATCGAGGCGCTATTACGCTGCGGTGCAGGAACGCTACCGGAAGATTATGTTTGAGGAGGTGGGATGGGAATGACAATATTAAGGGATTTATCTGTGCTGTGGTCGTTGTCCCATATCCTGATTTTGTTTATACTGCTGTACCGCTCCCGTTACACTCAAAAGAAGACCATCATCCTGACGGTAGCCTTTATGGGACCGCTTGCCCTGCTGCATGTGGTGGGGCTGGTAATATACGGGGCGGAGTTCATGGGGCAGGTATTTGTTGTGACCTGCACGCTGCCAAGCCTCCTTTTCTTCTGGTTCATGTCGCAGGATAAAAAGGGGCAGTTTTTCTTTACATTCTGCCTTGCGGACACGGTATCCTACTGGATCATCGTACTGACCAACATCGTGGATTTCTATTTCGGAGGGCAGCAGTATATCCTGATGCTTATTGGGCGGCTCGTACTGTTCCCCCTTGTGGAATGGGTGGCGTACCGTTACCTGCGCAAGCCTTACAGGGAACTGCAGGAGTCCGTGGCGAAGGGATGGGGATTGTTCGCTGGCATGACGGCGCTTTATTATCTTTTGTTTGCAGTGATGGCGAATTTCCCCGTACCCATTACGGAAAGGCCGCAGGAGTTTCCGGCGTTTTTGCTCATCATGGCGTTGATGCCCATGACCTATGCCACAATCCTTGCGGCGCTGTACCGCCAGCTCCTGCTTTTCAGGAGGCAGCAGAGCGAGCGGATGCTGCGGGAGCAGAAGAACACGCTGGAGATGCGGCTGGAAAACCAGCAGTGCATCCGGAAGATGAAGCATGACATGAAAGGCTATACTGCAACCCTGTCGGGGCTTTTGGCGGTGGGGAAGACGGAGGAGGCAAAGGACTACCTGCGGGACATGGAGCAGGAGATGGATTCCGGCTGGGGGCAGTTTTGCCAGAACCCTTACATCAATGCTACAGTTGCCTATTATGACAGGAAGCTGGAGGAACTCCATGCAAAGCGTCGGATTGACATCCGGGCAGGGGAGGAAGCCCTGCCCCATATAGAGCTGTGCCGAATACTGGCGAATGGGATAGAGAACGCCTGTGATGAGCTTAGCGTGCTTGCACAGGATGAACGGGAAATGTCAGTGCATATGCAGTACAACAGGGATTGCTTGCTAATCCGCATTAAGAACCGCTGCCGGGAAGGACGTTATGTGGAGCAGGGAAAGCTGCCGGAAACGGACAAGGAGGGACGGGGACACGGCTATGGACTGTGTTCCATGCAGGATGCTGTGGATCGGCTTTCAGGGGACATGGTGTGCTATACGGAAAACGGGTATTTTGTGCTGGATGTGATGATACCGTGCAGGTCTTTTATGCCGTCTCATCGGGAGAACTCTGCTTTTCGGACAGATGATTTTTAGATATTCAGGAAGAGCCGGTAATATAAAAATAAAAAGTAAAGGAATGTGACAGGACGAATGAGCTACTTATGGGATTTTTTTGAGAACATAAATGAGTGTGCTTATGCAATCGATATGGATAATCATGAAATACTATATATGAACCGTAAAGCGCTGGAAACATACGGTATTGTTTCAGTTGATGAATTAAAGGGGAAAAAGTGCTATGAAGTACTTTACGGGAACCATTCCCCTTGTGCAATGTGCAATAATGAACAGCTTTTAGAAAACGAATTTGAAAAGAAGAAATATTTCAACCCTGTCTGTAATAAATATTTCCTGCTTATGGCTGCCATGACAAATGAAAATGGGCGCAGGTGTCGTTTTGAGATTGCTATTGATATTAACGAGAATGAGGATTACAGACAGACAACGGACAAGTACAGGAATCTGGAATCCATTGTGAATGAGGGAATCAAACATGCAACCTGTGAACCGGATCCGGATAAATCAATCGACATCATACTTGAATTCCTAGGGAAAACCTTAAAAGGGGAAAGGGCTTATATTTTTGAGAAAAATTCATCCGGTGGAGATGATAATACCTATGAATGGGTTGCAGCGGGTGTGACACCTGAAAAGGATAACCTTCAGAACCTGCCTCCGGAAATCTGTGAAAACTGGTACCACTATTTTAGCGGAAATAAAAATATCCTGTTTGATGACATAGAGAAAATGCGGGAGGATGACCCACTGCAGTACGAGAATCTGAAACGGCAGAATATTCATTCTATCGTTGTCGTTCCACTTTATGGCAATAATGTAGTCATGGGTTTTTACGGAATAGACAATCCTCCAAAGCAGGATTTGGGTTATGCACTTGACATGCTTCAAATCGTGGGATATTTTATTAGCTCCATGCTGAAAAAAAGAGATTATATAAACCAGATTCGGGAAATGAGCCTGCATGACCAGTTGACCAAATTAGGGAACAGATATGCTATGGACGAGTATATCTGTAATATTGGAAACAGCGAAAGCTTAGGTATTGTATATTGTGACATTACAGGGTTGAAAAAAACCAACGATACGCTGGGACACAAAAAGGGTGATGAACTGATTTGCCGAGCCTGCAAGAGTCTGAAAAGCATTTTTGGGGAATATGGGCTGTTCCGCATCGGTGGAGATGAACTGCTTGCCATCTGTGTGGGTATTGATGAGGCTACCCTGCAAAAACGTATAGCATTTTTGCGGGAAAGTGCTGCTGAAAATTCGGTAGTGCTGGCGATTGGTGCGGTATGGGAGGGGAATTTTCAAAACAATCTGCAGAAGATTATGGATGAAGCGGAGAGGTTGATGTATCAGGAAAAGAGCGAGTATTATCGCATGACCGGTATTGACCGAAGAAGATAATTGCGGACAGAAAACAGTGTGCAGTATATATCGTAAATGAATTGTGCTATGGAGGTAGAGGGATGTCTCTGACATATGGTGTAATTAGCATAACTGCACTGGTTTTGCTCGGTGCTTGTATTATTGTTGACAGAAAAAAAGAGAACTGGCTGCGGCTGTTATTTACATCAGTCTTTGTTGCAAACCTTGGGTATTTTTTGCTATCTGTGTCAAAAACGCTTAAATTTGCACTATTGTCCAACAGGATTGTGTATGCTGGCAATGTCTTTCTTCCCTTTTTTATGTTGATGATTATCCTAAAGCTTTGCAGGGTGCATTATCCAGGATGGCTTCCAACGATATTGTTTGCTGCTGGATTTGTTGTCCTTGTCCTTGCCGCAAGCCCCGGATATCTGACTGTGTATTATAAGACGGTTTCGTTTAAAATTGTGAATGGCACGGCTCTGCTTGTGAGAGAATATGGTCCACTTCATATATTGTATTATATTTATCTGTTTTTATATTTTGCGGCAATGCTGGCTGTTATCGTCTTTTCTATAAAAAGAAAGAAGGTTTCTGCTCCTGTTCAGGGAATCATTTTGTTGTCTGCCGTGTTTATTAATATTATAGTCTGGCTGGTTGAACAATTTCACCCCCGGGGATTTGAATTTTTGTCAATCGCCTACATACTGTTGGAATGTCTGATTTTAGTATTGTACAGCATGTCTCAGAAATATAATATCAAGCGGCGGGTCATCTGTGTCTGGACGCTGGCATTTACCGGCGTAGGTATTGCGCTGGCCTGTAAATTTGTATTGCCGGAAGATTCAGAATATTATTTATTCAGTCTGATTCGCAGCTTTATTTATATGGGAATGTATTACGCATGGGGACGAATTGTCTGCCATGGTATCGTTCAAAAGGTTACAAGACGCTGTTTTGGCTGGGTTTCTATGCTCCTTGTATTCTGGATTGCTGTGAGTATGTGTAAGCATTTGGTATTCATGAATAATGTCACAATTGTCCGGTATCTGTGGTATGCCTATTATATCCCTCAGATACTGCTTGCTGTTCTGGGTCTGAATATAGCTATCATGGCAGGCGGGGGTGAAAATGTCAGTCTGGGTAAAGTGGGATGGTTTCTTCTTGGAATAGGAGCGGCGCTGATTTTACTGGTCTTGACCAATGACTTGCATCAGATTGTTTTTTCATTTCCGAAGGGCGTCCCATGGACGAATGCGTCCTGTACCCATGAAGCAGGATATTATCTGATTATGGCGCTGATTGCACTGTGCGCCATTGCGATTAGTGCAATCATAGTACACAAATGCCGCATTCCCAAACGGAAAAAGTTTACACCGCTGCCGTTTCTGTGTGTGCTCTTTATGATTATTTATGGAGTCATGTATTTTGTGGATGGCAGTATCGTTCGCAATTATCTGAATGACATGACCACATTCGGTTGTCTGATGGTGGCGGTTTTATTTGAATTGGTGATAGAAAGCGGGTTGTTTCAAACAAATATCACTTATGAAAACCTGTTTCAAAGCGCTGTCATTACCGTGCAGCTTGCTGACCAGGAACATCAGGTCTGTTATACTTCAGAAGGCGCAAGGAAGGTTCCAAAGGAAATACTGGTGCAGGCGGATACGGCGCCGGTTATGCTGGAGCAGTCTGTCCGGTTATCAGGGGCGGCAATCCGCGGCGGTCATATTTACTGGCAGGAGGATGTATCAGAGCTTCTTTCTGTGCAGAAGGAGCTGGAGATGACGCGGGAGGAACTCTGTGATACAGGAGATGTTCTGAAAGCTGAGGCAGAGCAAAAAGCATATCGTCTGCATTTGGAAGAGGAAAACAGACTTTATGATTTGGTGGAGACGCAGACGGCATCTCAGGTTGCCATGCTTCGGAAATTGACAACACAGCTCCGGCAGACAGAGGAGTTGGATGAGGCAAAATGCCTGCTTGGAAAAATCGTGATTATTGGAACATATATTAAACGCCGTAGCGACCTTATACTTGTCTCCGGTCAGAAACAGAGTATCTGCAAGGAAGATCTGCTTCTCGGCATCAAGGAATTTACAGAAAATCTCAAGCTTTATGGAATAGAATGTGCTGTGCAGATTTTGAATTGTGAAAGATTCCTGACAGAAACAGCAGGCGCTGTGTATGATGCTTTTGAGGCAGTCATAGAAGAGGGCATAGATACGATTTCAGCCATTCTGCTTTGTCTGGCAGTGCAGGGGAACCGTCTTTTGCTTACCATCTGCGCTGATTGCAGTGAGGATTTGACTATCCTCACAGAGACGTTTCCAAAGACTACCGTATGGCAGGATGAGGATGGATTGTGGTATCTGAACAGAGAGTTTGAAGAGGGAGGTATCAGTCTATGAGTTCTTTTGCAGCGTGCGGAAATCTGCAGCAGATAGTCCTGATATTGCTTTTGATGGGAACTGCCCTGTTACAGCTGTTTGTTGCCATTGAGGATGTGGCAGGCCAAAGGCATTTGTTTGCTGTGTTGGACAGTGTACTGCTGATGGCTGAGCTCATTTGTGCAAAAACACTGTTGGAGGCTAGGGAAGGAATTGCCGGTATGAGTGATTTTGTGGCTGATGTCGTATTTCTCTGGCTGCTGGAAGCAGGATTGTTCATTTACGCCATGTTCAGGTACATCCGTATGAGGATGCGGATGAGCTATTCCTTGTCGCGGGAATCCATCAAAGAGGGTAGTGATAATTTGCCTGATGGAATCTGTTTTTTTGACGAATATGGCACCATCAGGCTGATTAATAAAAAAATGATGTCGATTGGAATGATGTTGTTTGGAAAGGAAATACAGACGCTTGATGAGCTGCACAGTGCGCTGTCTTGTCCGCAGTCTGATGTGGAATGTCTTGACTGGGAGATTGCACTGTATTATTTTCCAGATGGAACGGTTCATCGATTTACAGAGTCTGCAATTGTGGACTGGGATGGGAAGAAAATCACAGAGGTGATTGCTGCGGATGTAACAGAGCTATACGCAAAACAGGAGGAGCTGAACTGCGAAAATATGCGTCTGGCGGATGCTAACAGGAGAATGAAGTGGATGCTGGACAATATGAGCGACATTGTACGGGAGGAAGAAACACTGTCTATGAAGATTCGTGTCCATGATGATATCGGACACAGCATCCTGGCAGCAAAAAAGGCTCTGATACAGCAGCAGGATATTGCAGTCATTCGGGAGAATGCTGTCCTGTGGGAAACAGCTGTGGATTTGCTTTACCGGGCTAATAATATGCCTGTAGATCAGGATGAATGGCAGACAGTTCGGAACCGTGCACAGAAGCTGGGGGTAGAAATTATATTTGACGGAGTACTGCCAGAGGATGAGTTTGTGCGGCATCTGCTGCTTCTTGCCATTCGCGAGTGTGTGACGAACTGTGTGCGTCATGCAGAAGGAAACCGTGTTTTTGTAGAGGTGACAGATGATGGGAAACAGACAGAATGTGCGATAACCAACAATGGTAGGGCACCGCAGCAGGAAGTCATCGAGGGAAGCGGGCTTTCCGGCTTGCGCCGCTGCATAGAGCGGGCAGGCGGTATCATGGAGCTGACAGACAGTCCCCGTTTTGTACTCACGGTTACTCTGCCTGCACGAAAAATTTTATAAAAAGGAGACTGCTTATGAAAAATGTGATGATTGTGGAAGACCAGAAGATGATACGAAGTATTTTGGAGGAATATATTGATAAAGCTGCTGATTTTTTGCTGGTTGCTTCTGTGGAGGGGGCTGAGCAGGCGTGTGAAATCTGCGAGACAAAAAAAATTCATCTGATTTTGATGGATGTGCAGACGGCACATCGAGAAAATGGTCTTGCGGCAGTGAAAAAGATTAAGGAGATTTATCCGGATATCCGGATTGTTGTGGTGACTTCCCTAGTGGATGCGGGTATTTTGGAGCAGGCGAAAAGTTCCGGGGCGGACAGTCTGTGGTATAAGGATACGGACGAAGCGATGCTGATGCAGGTTGTTTCCCGTACGATGGCAGGGGAGCACGTTTTTCCTGATGCACCGCCTGTTGTTGGGATTGGCACGGCAAAGAGCACGGATTTTACAAAGACGGAGATGCGTATTTTGCGTTTCCTGGTTAAGGGAATGACCTATCCCCAAATTGCGGATAAGCTGAATGTGGGTGTATTCACTGTAAAATATCATGTGACAAATATGTTGGAAAAGACGAACCTGAAAAATAAACTCCAGCTGGCGGTTGCCGTCAGCGACGCAAAATTCGTTGTGGATCTCGCCGGGGATGATGAGGTTGTTTGACAGAAGAAATTGTAGAAAGAAAAAACTATACCAAAGTATAGGGTGCGATTTGGTGAAAGATTGTATAATAATGCATAATAGATGTAAAAAGATAATTGGCAGCACTGCATCTGGGGCAAAAGCGTTTATTGTGACAGATAATTTTTTGTCAAATGTGATATGTTATAAATAATTTTGTATATTTAAACAAGGAGATTACAGATGAAAAGAAAATTTTTGATTGTATTTGGGATGCTTTTCTGTCTGGTTTTGGGGATGCTTGCCGGATGCGGGCAAAAAGCGGAGGAGGCCAGGATATATTACCTGAATTACAAGCCAGAATCGACGGATAGCTGGAAGGAAATTGCCAAAGCTTACGAGGCTGAGACAGGTATAAAAGTAAGGATACTGACAGCTGCAAGCGGCAGTTATGAGCAGACTTTGAAATCCGAGATTGCAAAGCAGAAACCTCCCACGCTATTCCAGATTAATGGTCCGGTGGACTACGAGAAATGGAAGAATTACTGTAGGGATTTGAGCGATACGAAGCTCTATTCCTGGTTAACCCGACCGGACATGGCGGTTGGGAATGGAGACGGCGTCTATGGGATTCCTTATGTGGTGGAAGGATATGGCATTATATACAATGATGGTATTATGCAGAAATATTTTTCACTGCCTTCCAGGAAGACAGATTTTGGGAGCATGGATGAAGTCAACAATTTTGACAAACTTAGGAGCTTGGTGGAGGATATGTCGCAGCATCTTGAGGAACTCGGTATTGAAGGGGTATTTGCCTCCACTTCTTTCAGTGAGGGGGAAGACTGGCGCTGGCAAACGCATTTGGCGAATATGCCTGTTTATTACGAATTTTCTGAAAAGGGAGTTGCGGATGAGGAAGAACTCGATTTTAGTTATGAAGAGAACTTTAAAAATATTTTTGATTTGTACATAAATAACTCGTGCACCACCCGTGAAGAGATTGGCTCCAAGACGGTGAATGATTCCATGGAGGAGTTTGCCATGGGGAAAGCGGCGATGGTGCAGAACGGCAACTGGGCATGGAACCAGATTTCCCAGATTGACGGCAACCAGGTAAAAGAGGAAGATGTGAAATTCCTGCCAATTTATACAGGTGTAAGCGGTGAGGAAGAACAGGGACTGTGCATTGGCACGGAAAGCTATATCTGTGTGAACAGTATTGCCAGCGAGGCAGACCAGCAGGCTTCCATTGCTTTTTTGGAATGGCTGTATGGCTCTGAGACGGGCAAGAAATATGTCACAGATTCCTTGGGCTTTATTTCTCCATTCAACACCTTTGCTTATGAGGAAAGCCCCAATGACCCTCTGGCAAGACAGATAGTCTCTGATATGTCTGATTCCTCTAAGAAAACGGTGAACTGGGACTTTACAACGTTTCCAAGCCAGCGTTTTAAGGTAGAGTTTGGAAATTCGCTCTATGCGTATTGCAAGGGGGAAACAACCTGGGAAGAAGTAGTAGAATCTGTGAAAAAAATCTGGGCATCCGAAAAGGCGTTATCACATGAAGAGGGAAAGGAGAACAAATGAAATCCATACGCGGTAAAATTGCGCTGCTAATTACAGCCACTTCCATCATTTTGATTGCAGGAATATTAACTGTATCTTATATGGTAAATAAAAAGAATATTACAGATTTATGTGAGAGTTATTTATACGATACCTGTGTCCATGCCTCGGATACCCTGTATGAATGTTTTTACAGCGATACTGAGAGAGACAACATGGATGCGGGACTTGGACGACTTGATTATATTTTGAATAATGTAGGGATTAATACCATGGAGTCGAGCAGAGCTTATCTGGTAGATACGCAGGGGAAGTTTCTGTATCATGACAATGCGGATATGATAGGTCAGCAGATTGAGGGAAATACAGTTATTCAAAGTGTTTTGGATACCTTGCAGACAGGTATGATTACAACGGCGGATGTCAGGGAATGTACGGTAGATGGCAGGGAAGTCTACATTGCTTTCATGTGTACGGTCAATGACTGGGTTATTTTTGTCCAGGCGGATAAATCGGATGTCATGAAACCGGTCAATACCATATCTGCGATATGCGCTGTGATTGGGCTGGTACTGCTTTTGGCGGCTTTGGGCATCGGCATGGCAGTTACACAGATGATTACGCGGCCTATTGTGGCATTAACCACAGTAATCAATGATATTTCTGAACTGAACATGCAAAGCGGCAGTGTTATTCCAGCAACACATGATGAGGTGGGCACAATGGGAAATGCAGTCGTTCATATGAAGGAACAGTTATCAGGAATTGTTTCGGAACTCAACGATATTTCGGAAAAACTGGTAAAGGACTCAGATTCCCTTTATGAGATTTCGGAAGGGGTGAATCAGGCTTCCACCAATAATTCTGCCATTAACCACAAGATGGCGGCTGCCATGGAGGAGACCTCTGCGTCCATGGAATCCGTTACGGTCCACGTTGAAAATATGAACAGAAATGCGGCTGCCGTTGCCGGGCATATTAACGCCGGAACGCAGCTTACGGCAAATGCACGCCAGAAGAGTGCAATTATCTATGAGAAAACAAGCGCTTCCCGGGAGGAGACTTTGCAGGTGTACGATACAATACAGAAAACTTCGCAGGAAGCGATTGTAAAAGCGCAGAAGGCAGCTCAAATCAATGAGCTTGCAAAAGCCATTCAAGACATTGCAGACCAGACCAATCTGCTTTCTTTGAATGCTTCGATTGAAGCAGCAAGGGCAGGGGAAGAAGGGAAAGGATTTGGCGTTGTGGCAGACGAGATTGCATCTCTGGCGGCTCAGGCTACCCAGACCGGAGCCGATATTGTGGCGATTGTGGATGATGTCAATTCGTCTGTGGAGACATTGAGAGGCTGTCTTGTGGATGCCTTGAATTTCCTTGAGCATAAGGTAATGAATGACTACAA
This sequence comes from uncultured Eubacteriales bacterium, assembly GCA_900548855.1. GTDB lineage: Bacteria > Bacillota > Clostridia > Lachnospirales > Lachnospiraceae > CAG-590. The sequence goes on along the minus strand of URMF01000019.1, from coordinate 10,725 downwards.
TGAGTTTATGCAGTCCAGTGATGAATACAGTGGGGCAACCAGGTCAATTGAGGAGTTTATGAACCAGGCCAATGGGGAGGTTATGGAACTGAAACGCTTCATTGATGAGATTGCGGACGCCATATCGGAAGTCAACAACAATATCAGCGACTGTACCATGGGAATCTCTGATATTGCCCAGAAGACGACAGATGTGGTCGGGCTTACAGCGGAGGCTTTTGACAAGACATTAGGCGGCAAGGTTTCTGCCCGGCAATTGTCAGATATTACTTCAAGGTTCCGTCTGTAACAGATATATCGGTAGAAGTGAAAGATTTGCTTTTTTCTATTTCTTTATGGTAAAATTGAAAAAGCCAACCCAATATTATATGTAAAGCATGCGTAGGTTTATTGCATGTCTTCAGAGTAAAATGGAGAGAGGAGAGATTCAACATATGAGAAAAACAATCAGGGGAAAACTAACCATTAGTGTAATTGCAATCGTAATTGTAATTATTGTGGCAATTACTATCGGAATTGTCAGCATTGCAGGCAGTAAACTGATGAATAGTCAAAAAGATGAGCTGCAGCTGCAGGCAGACCGTTATGCACAGGAGGTCAATTCGTGGATTGCTACAGAGAAAATGCTTGTAACCGGTGCAGCAAAAAGTATTGAAAGTACAGGGGATATGAGCGAAGCTGGGCTGCAGAATGTAGTGGATACTTATTATGCAGGCAGAGAGGAATTACTGAATCTATATTTTGGTACAGCAGATAGTAAATTTTATCAGGGAAATCGAGAGGCAGCTATTCCGGATGGATATGATCCGGTGCAGCGCGGATGGTATCAAAGTGCAGCCGAGGCAGGCGAGACGATTGTGACAGATCCTTATTGGGATGTATTGACGAATCAAATGTGTGGTACCATTGCGTGTCCGGTATATATTAATGGTGAACTAGCGGGGGTTCTTGCTATTGATATGACATTACAGACGGTTACAGATTTGACTAACAGTATTGATTATGATACGGATGTATATGGTTTCATGGTGGATAGCAGTGGTAACTATATTGCACATAAGAATGAAGAGTATCTTCCTACAGAAGATACTGCAACAGCAGTTTCCGATGTGATGCCGGGCTTGAATACATTACTGGGCAATCCGGGCAGTGGGATTGTACGGGATGCGGATTATGATGGAGTGGATACCTATTTTGCGACTTCTTTAATTGAATGCTGTGATTGGCAGTTAGGTATCACAATTCCTACTAAGAATGTGAATAAAGTTGTAATGTCAATGGTAATGGTTGCGGTTATCATTGCGGTTATTGCTGTGATTTGTGTTGCCGTGATTATGACGAATGTGATTGGACGTATGTTAGCACCAATCCAGACATTAAAGCAGTTTGCTTCTGGTGACTTCTCAGAAAATGCAATTGTAGATACCTCCATTCCAAAAGAGTATAAAGATGAAACAGAACAGATTATGATGGCTACCTCCAGTGTGAAGGAGCAGATTCGGGAGATTATTCTGACAACGAAGGGAGAATCTGAGTATATTGAGGAAATTAGTGGGCATGCTTTAACGCAGATGGCTAACTTGAACCAGAATGTGTCTCAAATCAATTCCTCTGTGGACGATATTATTGAACAGACCGGACAGGCAGCGGATATGACCAGACAGATTCATGAGACAGGTGATGAATTGGGTCACGTGATTGATTCTGTTGCAAAGAAAGCTTCCGATGCAGCAATGCAGTCTTCTGATATTATGACCCGTGCACAGGAATTATACAATGAATCTGTTGATTCCAGCAATCAGGCAAATGAAATCTACGACACTACGAAGGTGGAATTGGAAAAAGCGATTGCTGGAAGCCACGCAGTAGAAGAGATTTCATTATTGACAGAGGAAATATTGGTGATTAGTGAGCAGACCAACCTTCTTGCTCTGAATGCTTCGATTGAGGCTGCCCGTGCAGGAGAAGCAGGTAAAGGATTTGCTGTTGTAGCGGATGAGATTCGTACATTGGCAGATAATACAAAGGAAGCGGTTGATAAGATTCAAACCGTTACCGGAGCAATCGTAACCAGTGTTAATAATCTTGCAATGCATTCCGATAAATTGTTACAATTTATGAATGAGAAGGTGGTTGCAGATTATCAGCATATGATTGCAATTGCCAGACAATATGAGGAGGATGCCGTATTTTATAATGATATTTCCTCTGATTTAGGTTCATCTTCTGAAGAGATGAGTGCCAGCATGAGTATTATTAATGAAAATCTTACATTTATTAATGGGATGACGGAGGCAATTACTAAAAATATGGTCAGCATTGGTGAAGCAGCTACCGTATCAGAGAATGATTCAGGTGCGGTTCTTGAACAGATTAAGCAGCTGACGAAGATGAGTGAACAGTTGAAGGAAACAGTTGCAGCTTTTCGGGTATAAATGAATAAATAATATAATCGCATACATGGAATTTTTGGACCGCTTATCTTGAACGAAAGGTAGGCGGTTATTTTTGTTCGTACCTACGGCAATGAACTGGTAGAAATTCATGTTTATGCTGGTTGGGAATAAGGTAACGGCAAAAGCAGGAGAAAATAGCATATAAGTATTGACATGAAAGTAAGCTTTAATGATATAATATAAATCAAATGTAATATAAAGGAGGATGTATAGTATGGCATGTTTTATAGTACCAGCAGCGGAGGCAATCGTCACAACCGTTATGACGAAGGCTTTTCGAGCAAAAGAAAAAGAGGAAACATTGCAGCTTGATACGGAAGAAGCAGGAGATGTGGTAAAGGCAAAGCTTCCATTTTCGAGGAAATTATCATGGCTGAATAAGATGTTATGGGGTGGCTCTGCTTTGCTTGCATTTGAGCATGTATGGCATGGTGAAGTGGTACCATGGTTCCCGTTCTTGACAGCAATGGAAAATGCAGAGGAAGCCACGGCGATGCTGCACGAAATGTCAACAGTAGGCGTTTCTATGGCAGTTTTGGTAACGGTTGTATGGGGTATTATGGTGCTTGTGACCAGAACAATGGAAAAGGGTGCCGAAAAAGCTCCGCAGCCTATAAAAAAATAGGAGAAATACAGAATGACATTATTGATTACAATTTTTGCAGCTGCGATTAGTACGGCGGTCTGGTATAAAAAAGCACCGACGGATGATTTACAAATCAATACACTGTGTTTGATGTATTGGGGAGCGTCCCTGATGTGGATGGTAGATGCTGTTTTTGAATATGGCCAGCTGAAGTCAGAATTTTTTACACCAGCACCAGTAGATATGCTGAATGATGCATTTCTTGGCTTCTCAGTGGTAGCGCTTGGACTGGTAATCTGGCTGGTTATTTTGCTTGTGAAAGACCCAAAGGGTGTTGTAAAGGCAGCATTGTTTACACAGAAAAAATAAGCCATTTGAAGGTTGAGGTGTTAGATGCATGACGTTAGATGAGATTTTGGAAGAAGTCTGTATGGGAAAAATGTCAACACAGGAAGCCAAAAAACAGATTTCCGGTTACCAGGAAATGGGATATGCCAAGTTAGATGTGGACCGCAGGCACAGAACCGGTTTTGCTGAGGTTGTGTATTGCAATGGAAAGACCGTAGAGCAGCTGCAGCACATTTACGAGCGGATTTACCGGGAGGAAGGGGAGGTTCTCGGAACCAGAGCTTCAAAGGAACAGTATGACGCTTTAAAGCCGCATTTTAACGGGCTTATTTTTGATTCTCTTTCGCATATTTTAAAAATTGAAAAATCAGATAAACAGCATATCGGTAATATTGCAGTTTGTACCGCAGGAACAGCAGACATTCCGGTTGCAGAGGAAGCCGCACAGACGGCAGAATTTTTTGGAACCAGAGTGGAGCGTATCTATGATGTGGGTGTGAGTGGAATACACAGGCTTCTTTCCCAATCGGAAAAGCTTCAGAATGCCAATTGTGTGGTAGCGGTAGCGGGGATGGAGGGGGCGCTGGCCAGTGTCATCGGAGGGCTTGTCAGGAATCCGGTGATTGCCGTGCCCACCTCTGTGGGATATGGTGCAAGCCTGAACGGACTTTCTGCATTATTAACCATGGTTAATTCCTGTGCCAATGGCATAGCAGTTGTAAATATTGATAATGGCTATGGTGCAGGGTATATGGCAACACAGATTAACCGGCTGGCACAAGGAGACAGGTAATGACCGGGAATTCATATTCAGAAAAATGTACAGTGTTGCGACAGCTTATGCAAACCTATGCAAAAGGAAATGTAATGGTTGCCTTTTCAGGAGGAGTGGACAGCAGCCTTCTGTTGAAAATGGCGGGTATGTATGCAGAGGAACAGGGGAAAAAGGTGTATGCTGTCACAGCAGACACAGAATTACATGCATTACAGGATATGCAGATTGCAAAGCAGATTACAGAGGAGCTTGGTGCTGTCCATATTGTTTTGGAACTGCAGGAGTTAGAGCAGGCAGATATCCAGAATAATCCGTTAGACCGATGCTACCGCTGTAAGAAATACCTGTTTGGCAAGATAAAAGAAAAAGCAGAAGAGCTGCAGGCTTTAACGGTATTAGAGGGAACCAATGCAGATGATATGCTGGTATACCGGCCAGGGATTAGGGCAGTGGAGGAGTTAGGGATAAAAAGTCCTTTAAGAGAAGCCGGATTTGCCAAGGAAGAGGTTAGAAGGCTGGCAAAGGAGTATGGAATTTCAGCGGCAGACAGACCATCGGCTCCCTGTCTGGCAACCCGGTTTCCATATGGAGAATTTCTGGACAGGCAAAAGCTGGCAAGGGTGGAACAGGGGGAACAATTCCTTCGTTCCATGGGATTTTATAATGTCAGACTGAGAGTACATGGTGATATTGCCCGGATTGAAGTGGATGATACGGACATGAATCAGCTGCTTGGAAACAGAAAGGATATCATAAATTACTTAAAGGCTTTGGGATATCAGTATATTACTATGGATTTAGAGGGATTCCGCTCTGGCAGTATGGATATACATACGAATTAAGAAATGATATAAGAAAAGGAGACAGGAAATGGAACAGACATTATATCTGGAGTGTTACTCCGGTATCAGTGGGGATATGACGGTAGCCGCTTTGCTGGATTTAGGAGCTGATGAAGCGGTATTGCGCCATGTGTTAGACAGCCTTCCGGTACAGGGCTTCCGGATAGAGATAAACAGGGTTATGAAATCAGGCATTGATGCCTGTGATTTCAATGTCATTCTGGAAGGGAATGATAACCATGACCATGATATGGAATATCTGTACGGGCATCTGCATCATGGGGAGCATGCGTACCAAGCCGGGGAAGCTGCCCATTCCCATGGGGAACAGTCTGTACACAGCCATACCCATGAACATTTCCATGAAGCTGTACAGAGCCATACAGATTCCCATACGCATGAACACCAGCATACCCACAGTCATGCACACAGAGGCATGAAGGAAATACGGGAAATTATTGAAAAGGGAGATATGACAGAGGGTGCACGCAGACTTGCACTTAGTATTTTTTCCATACTGGCGGAGGCGGAGTCCAAGGCGCATCATGTACCGGTGGAAGAGGTTCATTTTCACGAGGTAGGGGCAGTTGATTCCATCGTAGATATCGTGGCAGTGGCAGTGTGTCTGGATAATCTCAACATAAAAAATGTAATTGTCCCGGAATTGTGGGAAGGAAAAGGAACAGTGCGATGCCAGCATGGCATTTTGCCGATTCCTGTACCGGCGGTTATTAATATCATGCAGGCATATGGTCTTCCGGTTCAGATTACAGACATTACCGGTGAACTGGTGACACCGACCGGTGCGGCAATTGTGGCGGCAATCCAGACTTCGGGAAGCCTGCCGCTGAAATTTATTATTAAAAAGACAGGTCTTGGCGCCGGAAAGAGGGAATATGAGTGTCCCGGTATTTTAAGAGCCATGCTGATTGAAGAAAAAGAAGGATAACAGGGGATGAAATAAATGTTTCATCCCCTGTTGCTCTTACCGAAATTCTTCAGGAATGTCTTCCGGCTTCATTGTTTCATGTATTTTGCAGGTTCCGGCAGCCTTTGCGGTTTTATAATACCAATGCTTATAATCCAGTGTCTTTAAGGTTTCCTGCATTTGTGTAATCTGGCTCTGTACGGCTTCTCTTTGCCGGTCAATTAACTGGAGCCGCTGTTCAATAGTAGAGTCACCTTCTATGCACCAGTCAATAAAGGTTTTAATATCCTTAATGGACATACCTGTCTTTTTCAGACATTCAATAATGTGCAGCCATTCAAAATCCTCATCCTTAAACATGCGGATTCCACCGTCAGAGCGCTCTACAAAGGGCAGAAGCCCCTCCTTGTCGTAGTAACGAAGGGTGGAAGGTGCCACGTTTAATTTTTTTGCCATTTCTCCTACCGTATATAACATAATAATCTCCATTCCTTTTAGTATTTCATGATAGGGAAATACTAAAAAATTTTTATTAAAATATTCTTGACTTAAAGCTAACTTTAAGTTATATAATTTCGATGAACTTGCAAATATATTGTATTCACAAAACAAAAAAAAGTCAAGTAATAAAAGGAGGTAACATTATGTTAGGGAATTTTAGCTATGTGAATCCTACAAAATTATATTTTGGAGAGGATTCTCTTTCGTATCTGAATCAGGAGCTTTCTAAGTATGGAAAGAATGTCATGCTGGTTTATGGTGGCGGTTCTATTAAAAAGAACGGTATTTATGAGCAGGTAGTAGAGATTTTAAAGGCAGAGGGTAAAAATATTGTGGAGGATGCAGGGGTTATGCCAAATCCTACAGTGGAGAAGCTGCATGAAGGCTGCCGAATCGCAAAAGAAAATGATGTGGATTTGATTTTGGCAGTTGGCGGCGGCTCATGCTGTGATTATGCAAAGGCTGTGTCTATTTCTGCCCATTGCAAGGAAGAGCCATGGGAGAAATATTATCTGAAATTTGAGGATGTGGATGCGGATACCCGGATTATTCCGGTTGGTTGTATACTGACCATGGTGGGAACCGGTTCGGAAATGAATGGCGGAGCCGTTATCACAAATCATGAGACGAAGCTGAAAATAGGGCATGTATTTGGAGAAAATGTATTTCCGAAGTTTGCTATTTTGAATCCGAAGTTTACTTATACGTTGCCGGAATACCAGATGACAGCAGGCTTTTTTGATATAATGAGCCATATTTTAGAGCAGTATTTTTCAGGGGAGGATGACAATACCTCTGATTATATCATGGAAGGACTTTTGCGCTCCCTGATTCACAGTACGAGAATTGCGGTGAAAAATCCGGAGGATTACGAGGCCCGCAGCAATATTATGTGGATAGCAACCTGGGCCTTGAATACGCTGGTGGCAAAGGGAAAAACTACAGACTGGATGGTACATATGATTGGGCAGGCCGTGGGTGCTTATACAGATGCCACTCATGGAATGACGTTATCGGCAGTGTCTATACCGTACTACCGCTATATTATGAATGATGGGTTGTCAAAATTTAAGCGGTATGCTGTGAATGTATGGAATATAAATCCGGAAGGAAAATCGGATGCCCAGACAGTAAAGGAGGGGCTATATGCCATGGAGACATACATGAAGGAAATCGGTGTGGTGATGAAGCTGTCGGAACTTGGGGTAACAGAGGAAATGATTCCGGGAATTGTGAAGTCTACCCTGATTATGGATGGAGGCTACAAGGTTCTGACTGCTGAGGATATTGAAACGATTTTGAGACAGAGTATGTGAGAAATAGGTAATTGCGAAATTCTGTTTTTGAAGCCGAACGTTGTGAAAATGTAACAAATATGTTTTCCAGACCATTTGCACAACTCACATTTTGAAATAAAGAGTTTCGCAATTGCCTAATGTAAGAAACAGGAAAGGAGCAGTTTATGAAAACATTGGTTTTATATTATTCCTATGGTGGTAACACCAGAGGAATTGCTGAAATGCTTCAAAGTGTAACAGGTGGAGATATTGCAGAAATCGAAACGGTAAAGCCGTATACGGGAGATTATAATGCTGTGGTGGAACAGGGGAAACAGGAGGTGGACAGCGGATTTATGCCGGAGCTTAAGCCGCTGGATGTGGATTTATCCGTATATGACACCATTGTTCTGGGGACACCTGTATGGTGGTATACCTTTGCCCCGGCAATAAGAACATTTTTACATAAATCTGATTTGTCTGGTAAAACCGTATATCCATTTGCTACAAATGGCGGCTGGATTGGGCATACCTTTAAGGATTTTGAGAAAGAATGCGTGGGAGCGGATGTAAAGAAGGGAATCAATATTAAATTTTCCAGCAGCAATCTGCGTACTCCGGAAGAGGAGATTATGGCATGGGCAAAAGCAATCCAGTAGGGACAGGGTTGAGAAAAGGGATAATCAGCCGGAATTAAGAAAAATAGAAAAACAGATTAAATCCTATAAAAAAGCGGGAATACTATGTGAAAAATAATTCAGGAAAGGAAGCAAGGTCGATGAATGGTTTTGTTGCAGATTATTTGGAGCATATTATTCCCGTTTCATTTGTATTGAAAATGGGAGAGGAGGAACAAAAGATTGGAAAAGAAAATCCAAGGTTTACGGTGGATTTAAAAAAGGATTTGGATAAAAAGGAAATGTTAACCAGTACCTCCCTGTCATTGGGAGAGGCGTATATGCGGGGTGACATTGAGGTTGACCATGATTTATATGAGGTACTCAACTGTTTTATGGGGGAGATGGATAAGTTTACGAGGGATAAATCGGCGTTGAAAAAGCTTCTCGTTACCTCCCGCAGTAAGAAAAACCAGGAAAAAGAGGTACAGTCACACTATGACATAGGAAATGATTTTTATGAGATGTGGCTGGATGAAACCATGAGCTATTCCTGTGGGTATTTTAAGGAGGACGGGGAAAATGGAAATTGTGAGCCGGAATTTGAAAAGCTGCCTTTTCAAGAGGGAGAGCCGTCCTTACTGTATCATGCACAGGTAGGAAAGGTGGACCATATACTGGACAAGCTATGTCTTGAGCCGGGAATGAGCCTTTTAGATATTGGATGTGGCTGGGGCTTTCTTTTAAAACGCGCCGCAAAGGAATATGGTGTGCATGGTGTTGGGATTACACTGAGCGAGGAGCAATACCGGAAGTTCAGTCAGGATATCAAGGAGGAAGGTCTGTCTGATTTGCTGGAGGTAAGACAAATGGATTACCGGGATTTAAAAAAATCCGGGTTGGAATTTGACCGGATTGTCAGTGTGGGCATGATGGAGCATGTGGGCAGAGGCAGCTACGAGGAATTCATGGAAAATGTGGATGCAGTTTTAAAGCCGAAGGGATTATGCTTGCTGCATTTTATCAGTGCCTTGGAGGAGCATGAGGGCGATGCATGGATAAGGAAATATATTTTCCCTGGAGGGGTCATACCAAGTCTTCGTGAGATTATAAATATCCTGCCGGATTATCATTTTTACACACTGGATGTGGAGAGTCTCAGACGGCACTACAATAAGACACTGCTCTGCTGGAGAGAGAATTTTAACAAATGCAGGGAAAGGATTGTGGAGGAAAAGGGAGAAGAATTTGCCAGAATGTGGGAGCTTTACCTTGCCTCCTGTGCAGCGGCTTTTCAAAATGGTGTAGTGGATATCCACCAGATTCTGGTGTCCAAGGGTGTAAACAATGAACTGCCACTGAACAGGGTGGTTTGAATTATAATGGGATTTATTTTATTTGTTATAAGGATGCCTGCACCTTTTCAATTTTATAGCAGTTGATTTTAGGTGCTTCAAAATCTGATAGTGAAATTTTTGACAGAGAGCCGTCCTTTAAGTATGGAAGGGCAAGGCTCTCTGGAAGAAAGCTGATGCCTCCTAAATTTAGCAGATAGGGAATCAGCTTCGTGCTGTTATCTATTTCAAACTGGAAGGAATAATGCGCCGGGAACAATTCCCGGATAAAGCTGCCAACTTCCTGCAATGCAAAATTACAGAAAAGATATTTGGATTTTGCCAGTTCATTTTTTAGTATTCCCTTTTTATAGGGATTGTCAACGGTTCTCGTTACAAGAATCAATTCATCTATAGCGAAAATATCACAGGAAAAGCCTTTTTTATAGAGGGGGCTATAGCTGTATACGGTATCCATAATACCATCCTGGACTGCCTGTAGCAGTTCCGTGGAGTGTCCGATTGTGACCTTCAGCGCACTGTCCGGATGGCTTTCAAGCCAGTTCCTGATTTGTGGATAGAGATGGCATTCGTATATTGTATTGGTAGTTCCAATATGCACAGTATCGGAATACCTCTTTATAGAATTGATATCCTGGAAAGCGCAATCTTCCAAAGAGATTATTCTTTTGGCATATTTCTCAAAAACAAGTCCTTCTGCTGTTAAAGATACATTTCGTTTGTCTCTGGTAAATAATGCTTTTCCTAATTCGGTTTCCAGCTCTGAAATCCGGTTGGTAACAGTTGACTGTGCAATGTACAATTGTTCTGCTGTTTTCGTAAAATTTTTTAATTTAGCCAATAGAAGAAAGGTTTTTAATGTCTGTGTATCCATAATATCTGCTCCTTATATTAATCGAAAAAATGAATTGTAATAATTCAAATAATTTATTTTACAAATATAATAGCATGTTGTTATAATCATGGCAACAAAAGGTCTTTTGAAAACAAAACGTTTATGCAGTATAGATAGTCAATTGCGAAACTCTGTTTTCGTTACC
>URMF01000018.1 GCA_900548855.1 uncultured Eubacteriales bacterium | reverse complement strand
CCTGTTCCCCCTCCAGAACCGGCGGTTCAAAGCTGCCATGCATATTCTCAATATCCGTCATTGCCCTTCCAATAGATTCTGTGGGAACCTGCAGGCGAAATGCATAGTAGGGCTCCAATAATACCGACTGTGCCTGCATAAGTCCCTGTCTGACCGCCCGGTAGGTTGCCTGCCGGAAATCTCCTCCCTCCGTATGCTTCGTATGCGCCCTTCCTGCCACCACTGTAATCCGCATATCCGTAAGCGCAGAGCCGGTGAGGACGCCAACATGCTCCCTCTCCTCCAGATGCGCCAGAATCAATCTCTGCCAGTTCTTATCCAAAACATCTTCACTGCAATCCGTGAGAAACTGCATACCACTGCCAGGTTCTCCCGGCTCTAACAGCAGGTGAACCTCTGCATAATGCCGCAGGGGCTCAAAATGTCCCACACCCTCTACCGCATCTGTAATGGTTTCCTTATAAATGATATTCCCTGCTCCAAAGCCCACTTCCACTCCAAACCGGTCTGCAATAAGCTTCTTTACCACCTCAATCTGCACTTCGCCCATCAGCTTAACCTGTATGGAACGGGTTTCTTCCTGCCATAAAATATGAAGCTCTGGCTCTTCCTCCTCCAGCTGGCGGAACAGCGGAAGCATCACCGCTGCATCTACATCCTCTGGAAGTTCAACCGAATAGGTAAGTACTGGCTCTAATACCGGGATATCTGCTCCCTTCTCCATGCCAATGCCTTCACCGGGACGGGTGTGGGTAAGTCCCGTCACCGCACACACCATTCCTGCAAAAGCTTCCCTTACCGCTTCATATTTTTCCCCGGAATAAATACGAATCTGGTTAACCTTTTCCTCCCATTTTTCCATATGCGCAGCAGCCGCATTTTCTATTTCCTGTTTTTGCAGGCTGTTATGCATTATCCCAGACAAGCTGTCTTTTACCCTCAGACAGCCTCCCGTTATTTTCATATAAGTTAAACGGTTTCCCTGGCTATCTCTGGCTATTTTAAATATTCGTGCCCCAAAATGCGACTCTGCCTTCTTTTCCTTCATATATACCAGCATATCTTTTAAAAAGATATCCACACCCTCTAATTTTAATGCCGAACCGAAATAACAGGGAAACACCTTCCTCTGCATAATCATATCTGAAATAATATCCCCTGTAACGGCATTTCCCTCCAGATAACGCTCCATCAATGCTTCATCGCAGACAGCAACCTGCTCCTCCAACAAAGTCCTATCTGGAATAGTAAAATCAATACAGCCTTCTCCAAATTCTTTCTGAATGTCCTGCATCCGTTTTTCTTTATCGGTTCCTGGCTGGTCCATCTTATTGATAAATAAAAAAACAGGAATCCCATATCTCTCCAGCAGTCTCCATAAAGTGAGCGTATGTCCCTGGACACCGTCTGCCCCACTGATAACCAAAACTGCATAATCCATAACCCAGAGTGTCCGCTCCATCTCCGCAGAAAAATCCACATGCCCCGGTGTATCCAACAGCGTAATAACCGTATCTTCGCACTCTATAACTGCCTGCTTTGAAAAAATGGTAATTCCACGGTTCCGCTCTAATTCCTCTGTATCCAAAAAAGCATCCCGATTATCCACTCTCCCCAGCTTCTTAATCATTCCGCTCTCAAAAAGCATGCTTTCCGATAAAGTTGTTTTTCCTGCATCCACATGGGCAAGAATGCCGAGACAGATGCGTTTTTTTGATTTATTTATTTCTTTTTCTTTATATTTTGAGGTATCTCCCATGGAAAATGCCCCTTTCTGCTGGATTATATCATTGATTTTTTATCTTACATCAAACCATTATTCAATATCTATTCATTGTTCTGTTTGTTCATTATATAATATTATCGATAAAAATCATCTATCGTACTTACGGATTAATCCAATCCCCAACGGATACGGACCGGTATGTACCCCAATCATGGCACCTATCTGGTAAATGTCAATCTCTGATTTATTCGAATATGTCTTCAGGGAATCCAATAATTCCTGGCGAAATTCCACTGCCTCCTCGTAATCATAGCCATATCCGATTACAATTTCATAATCGTCCGGCGATTCACCAATTTCTTCAAAATGCGCTTTTGTTTTGTCAATAATCTTCTGTATGGATTTTTTACGGCTCCGGGCAATTCCAAAGGGAAAGATTTCTCCTTCCTTTAAAATAATCATAGGCCGGATTTTCAAGGCATTTACAGCCACTTTCATTACCTTTCCCACACGGCCGCCATGAATCAGGTAATCCATGCTGCCTACCGTAAATATAATCCGCCCAGTTCCCTTAATCCGTTCCACACCTTCCACTACTTCCTCATAAGGCAAGCCATTTTCCTGCATACGAACCGCCTCCAATACGAGAATCCCCTGTAGAACGGTATTCACGGTTGCATCAATGACCATAATTTTTGTTTCTGGATAATCCTCTAAAATAATATCCTTTGCCGTGGATGCAGAATTATAAGAACCGCTGAATTTGGTAGTAATGCAGATACAGATAATATCCTTTCCATCCTTCACATAAGGAGTAAATGCTTCTACATAATCTTCTACAGAAGGCAATGAAGTTTTCGGATACACATCCTTATTATCTATCATTTTCTGATAAAACTCATGTACCTGAATCTCCTCGTTCTCTTTAAAATAATTCTCCTCATCAAAGGATACATAAAATGGTACAACACGCAAATGCTTTTCTTTAATCAATTCCGGACTTAAATCACAGGAACTATCGGTAATAATCTGATATGACATAATATAACTCCTATTTCAAATTTAATGTACTGTTTGTGTCATCTCATAGCGCAAACAATCCATAACATAGTTTTCAATACTATTATTTATGGATATTATGTACTATACCATATTTTCTTTTATACGAAAAGGGGGTACTATATAAAAAATAAAAATTAAAAGATTTCACAAAACAAAAACAAAGAAGACATAATTTGTTCACAATTTCCCATTATACTATGTACTTGTAAGAGCTTTTCATATAGTACAACTTCGGTTGTACTGGAATCCTCTCCCCCCTCATTAAAAGAAGGTCTGGCTATGTCAGACCTTCTTATTTTTATTATATTTTTCATCGCTTTGCTCTAAAGGGGTTTTTTCTACATCGTTTCTCCCGAACCATCCCCACATTCTGTTGCTATTCCTATACAAGCAGATATACAAAATATGCTGCATAACACAAAAGCATAATGATTCCACCCGCTCTTTTTAATTTCTTTTCCCTGAATACGCAAAGCCATAGCAATACTCCCGCTGCCGCCGCAACCAGGGTATCAATGATGAAACTCGGAACAAATACCACTGGCGTAATCAGAGCCGTCGTACCAACCACAAACAAAATATTGAAGATATTACTTCCCACTATATTTCCTATGGCAATATCTGCCTTTCCCTTCACAGCTGCCGATACAGAGGTAAACAGCTCCGGCAGGGAAGTTCCAAGGGCTACAATAGTAAGTCCGATAAACCGTTCACTTAAACCGGCCGCCTTTGCAATTGCCGTTGCAGCGTCAACCGTAACATCGCTTCCCCACACAACCAGTACCAGCCCCGTTATTACTAATATAACCAGCAGCCACACCGGCTTTTTCCTCTCTTCTTCTCCGGTCTCCTCTTTCTTCTTTTTTGCCATAAAAAACAGGTATATGAGATAGGCAATAAAGACAATCCACAAAATAATTCCCTCTGTAAAGGAAATATTGCCTCCCGTATAGCCAAATACCCCTAAAAGCAGTGTAATCAACAGCATATATGGTATCTCATAACGTATCGTGGATTTCGCCACTGCCACGGTAACAATCACCGCAGTGATACCCAAAATAATCAAAATATTCAAAATATTGCTTCCTACTACATTTCCAATGGTTATGGCTGCATTCCCCTTTAATGCAGCAGTGATGCTGACCGCCGCCTCTGGTGCACTAGTTCCCATAGCAACAATAGTAAGTCCGATAACCAGCTGGGGAATTCCAAATTTATCGGCAATTCCCGCTGCCCCATCCACAAACCAGTCTGCTCCCTTCACCAGCATACCAAATCCTAATACAAGTAACAAAAATTGAACTAAGATTTCCATAATAAACATCTCCTTTTCCTTTAGCAGTCACTTATACCCCTACAGAACCTTCCCCGGCAGCTTCTTCCGGATGCATGGCAACGCAAAAAACGAGACCTTTATTGCGCAATAAATACACAATAAAAGTCTCGTTCTTATTTCAGTATGCATCCCGGCCTTCCCGGCGTGATGACGTTATGCATAACATTCTGTATGAATGTGAACTACTCCCTAATATATTGTCAGAATAACATATCCTTACCGGACTGTCAATTGAAAAAAATCTTTCATCCCTCAGTTTCTAACTCCGCACTTGTCACCCGTTCAATATGCATTGCCAGATAACCGATTTCCTCCTCACTTAACTGCCGGCGCAGGTCATGGCTGACCTGGTCACAGACAGTCTGTGCAATCTGGAAGGATTTAGGAAATTTCACCTCCATATAATCATTCATGCTTACCTTAAGCGGTTCGCCTTTTAACGTGCGGACCACCATATAACGGATATGGTTCATGAGGCGGTTATAGGACAGGGACAGCACATCAATGGGCTTTCCTATTTCCTTTTCCACCAGTGATATACATTCCCTCACCGCCTGCGCCATCTGCATCGCCTGAGACACCTTTTCATCCTCAATAGCAGAGTGGATATGAAGTGCAATATATCCAATCTCATCATCATCAATCTGTACATCCAGTCTTTCCTTTAAAATATCCTGGATACACTGTGCCGCCTTGTATTCCGCATGGAATAAAATACGGATATCCTCTGTTAACGGATTGCTGATTTGTTCGTGATTTTTAATTCTCTTAACTGCATATTCAATATGGTCTGCCATCGGAAACAGCATATTCCGGTCAATTTTGCCAAATGTCTTCTCGGCATTTTTCAACACCTCGTCTGCAATCTCCAGACAAACCGGGGATATGGATTTGGCAAGCTTACTGGCATCTCCCCGGTCGGTAGATTCCTGTAAGGAATAAATGGTCTCCTCTGCTCCTGCTTCCATCCGTTCATTTATTTTCTTGCCAAAGCCAATGCCTTTTCCCATAATCAGATATTCCTGATTATTCTCCGTGGAAATGGCTATGACCGTATTATGATTTAACACTTTCTCAATCCGGTACATCCTTATCCCCTCGTTTTCTTTATATTTCCGCCGTTATCTCTTATTCATAAAAATCTACAGCGAACAATTCCTCACCAGCCTTGACAGCTCCCTGCTTTAACAGGCGGACTTTTTGGTTATCCTCCATCTCCGAACAGATTACAGGCGATACAATGGAAGGTGCGTTTGCCTTAAGGAAGTCCAAATCAAGCTTTAACAGCGGTTCGCCCTTCTTAACCTTCTGACCGGTCTCAACCAGTGACTCAAAGCCCTGGCCCTCTAACTTCACCGTATCAATTCCAACATGAATCAGCAGGCTGATTCCGGTATCTGTCAAAAATCCCACTGCATGCTTTGTGTCAAATACAAATGCTACTTCACCATCCTCCGGTGCTCTTACAATCGCATCCTCCGGTGTCACAGCTGCACCGTCACCTAACATCTTATTAGAAAACACCTCATCCGGTGTAGAGGTAACCTCTCCTGCCTTACCGGTTATCGGACTGGAAATGGTTACCGTCTTCACAACCCTGGTTCCTGCATTTTCTTTTTCCTCTGCCACACCTTCTGTCTCTGCATTTTCTCCTGCTTCCACAATATACTCCTCATCCGGAGCATTCTCTAAATAGTCCTCCAGATTTGATTTTACAACAGTTACCCGCGGTCCGTAAATAATCTGGACTCCGTTTCCCTTGTGCACCACGCCAGAAGCCCCGGTTGCCTTTAAGGCATCGTCATTTACCAGTTCCGGCTTGTGTACCGTACAACGAAGTCTTGTAGCACAGCAATCCAAATCTGAAATGTTCTTCTTCCCACCAAGTCCCTGACAGATTTTTATGGAAAGAGCATCTTCTCCGGCAGCTGTATTCTCTCCTCCTACAGCACCATTTTTCTTGGCATCTACATCACTTCTGCGATATAATTTTATCTCTTCATCGTCATCCCCGCGGCCCGGAGTTTTCAAATTCATTTTCTTAATCAGGAAACTGAATAAAAAATAGTATACGATAAAATAGAAAATTCCCACAATAACAATCCATACCCAGTTTGTCTTCGCGTTACCCTGCAGGATACCAAATAAAAACATATCAATCAAACCGCCGGAGAAGGTCATTCCAACTCCGACCTCAAATACATGCATCAGCATGTAAGCCATACCTGCAAATACACAGTGAATTCCATATAATAATGGCGCTACAAATAAAAATGTAAACTCAAGCGGCTCCGTAATACCTGTCAGCATGGAAGTAAGTGCTGCAGACATCAAAAGACCGCCTACTTCCTTTTTCTTCTCCGGCTTTGCCGTTCTGTACATTGCAAGCGCTGCTCCTGGAAGACCAAAAATCATCAACGGGAACTTACCGGACATAAATCTTGTTGCAGATACCGCAAATTTCTCCACTGTCGGATCTGCCAGCTGAGCAAAGAAAATATTCTGTGCACCTTCAATCAGCTGTCCGCCAACCTCTAATGTACCACCCACACCTGTCTGCCAGAACGGAAGATAGAATACATGGTGAAGACCAAACGGAATCAACAGACGCTCCATAAATCCGTATACCCAGGTTCCTGCATATCCGGAATTCAATACCACGTCACCCACTGCGTAAATACCATTCTGGATAACCGGCCAGATGAAGAACATCAAAATACCCACTACCACATATACAAGAGAGGAAATAATCGGAACAAATCTTGTACCACCGAAGAAGGATAATACCTGCGGCAGCTCAATTTTGTAAAACCTATTATGCAGTGCAGCAACTCCAAGCCCTACAATAATACCTCCAAATACACCCATCTGTAAAGAAGTAATACCACATACAGACGTGGTTGCACCATTTAACATTGTCTCTGCTCCACCATTAATGTTAATCATGGCACCAATGGAGGCATGCATAATGAAAAATGCGATAGCTGCGGCTAACGCTGCAACCTCCTTTTCCTTTTTTGCCATACCGATAGCAACACCCATAGCAAATATAATCGGCAGGTTGGTAAATACAATATTTCCCGCATCACTCATAACCAGAAAAATTGCATTTAAAATGGTTCCCGGTCCCATAATACCGGTTAATCCATACGTTTCCAGCATGGTCTCATTTGTAAAAGACCCTCCGATTCCCAGTAAGAGTCCGGCAACTGGAAGAATTGCGATTGGAAGCATAAAGGATCTTCCTACACGTTGAAGTACACCAAAAATTTTGTCTTTCATACTTTTTCTCCTTTTCTTTTTATTGTATACTGGGATATCGTGTGTTATTCGGGTGAGCCTAAAAAACTAATAAAAAAGGGCATTAACACACATAAATATCCTAAAATACTCATGTACAGTTAATGCCTCATCTAATCATAAACAAGTAACATACCATATCATTGAATCTAAACTATCATAGTTTATGCAAATTGTCAAGCTAAAATCTCTATATTCTTCACCCTTTTATCACAAAAAGATTCCTATTGCATTCTACCGCCTCTTTGTCGTAATTTGCATAGCAGTAAAATATCCTCTACTCTGGCAGGCTGTCGCTGACACAAAGCGCTCCCCAGCCTACCAGCGGAGAGGGCTGCATTTCCTGAAATGACAGCTTTCTGGCTCCACGCATCAGCGCTGCCCTGATTTTTTCCCCATATAAATAGGGGTCTTTTCCGTCCACAATACCATACTGCATCAGAAGGGCTGCCGCTCCGGTCACAAAGGGTGCCGCAAAAGATGTGCCGGAAAATTCGCCATATCCTCCGCCTGACCTGCTGGTATTAATGGCAACCCCCGGTGCCGCCAAATCTGGCTTTCCCACTGCCTGGGGAAATCCCTGCTCGAGACTGGGACCTCTTCCCGAAAATGCCGCAAAGGTATCATTTCTGGAATCATATGCCGCTACGGAAATCACATATCTTGCAGTAGAGGGAACCACCAGTGTATTAAAAATATTCGGCCGTACAAAGGACACCTCGGAGGATGTACTTCCTGCCACCGGCAGCCACATGTTATATTCTCCTGCCACAATACGTTTTGGCTGCAAATAAATTTTCCAGATTCCCGGTGTCACATAGTCCCCTCTCGGAATCCATGAAATATAAATTTCCTGCTCAGGGTTATAGGGTGTCGGTTCGCTATAATAGACCGAAATCATATCCTCGGGCAAAACATAATTCTGTACTCTGGAATAACTGGAAAGCGGACCAATCTGACGGTTTGCAGGGGATTCTATCAAAATGTCAAAATCATCCAGATAATGCTTCCATATTTGCAGATTAAAGGAATTCATATAATCCGCTACATAAATCTCTATGGTTTCCCTCTGTCCCCCGGACAAATTGCCTGCCGTATGTCTTGCCGTAATTCCATCATTTCCCGTTCCTGTGACAATAGAAACCCTGTATAGATTGGAAACGGTATCCATATATCGTTCCAATATCGAATCCCCGTTATGCGCCCCGTAATTATTTCCAAAGCTTATATTGATTGCCAGAGGTTTTCCGGTTCCCATGGCATATCGCATGGCAAAATCAATTGCCAGCATGAGCTGGGTTGTTCTTGGGAATCCCCTTCCATCCGGGTTGCCAAGCTTTACCACAATGATTTCCGCTTCGGGAGCCACGCCTACAATCTCTCTGTTGGACGCACGTCCATTTCCTGCCATAATCCCAAGAACAGCCGTTCCATGACCGGTGGCATCAAATTCCGGCACAAGGTCGCTTCCCCGGTTTGACTGTCCCTGACCATTTCCTTGGACATTCCCCTGTCCAGACCCGGTTCCCTCCTCTGCCCGTATCGCTGCGTTTATATCCTCGCTTGTATAAACACTGCCTATTGTGTATCCCTCCGGCGGTCTGCCCGGAATTGTCTGGTCCCACAAAACCGCAATCCTTGTGGTGCCATCTGCATTCCGAAAATCCGGATGATAGAAATCAACACCAGAGTCCAGACATGCCACCAGCGTTCCTCTTCCTGTCAGGTTATAGTCCGGCAGCCTCACCCTGTTGATACAGGAGGAACCAATACCCTCCATCTGCTCTAACACAAGAGATTTCGGTTTTTCAATATAATCTATCTGGGAATAGTCCGACAACCTGCCAATCAAGTACTGTGGAATCCGGATAACCGCATATCCTCCCAGCAGCTCTTCAATTGATATGTTTAGTTCCCTTTTTATTTCCTCAAGACTTCCTGTGTAACGTATAATCAACTCCCATTCATCAAATAATTCGCTATACCCCACACCCAAATCCAGACTTTTTTCGCGCTCCTCCTCTGGAATCCCTATTGCCATATTAAGTTCTGGACTAATTTTACTTTCTGTCATAACTACAAAAATCCCATACTTTATCTAATAATAAAGTATGGGATTTCAAAGGATTCTGACACTTTATTCAAGTCAAATCCCCCGTCGCAAGCAGTCACTTGGCTCGTTGCTCACGGGAATAAATCTGCCAGCACCTCTTCTGCACTCATGTTCTGGTAGCCATCCGGGTCAGACAAGTAGATGTTTTTCCCTGATGTCCTCCAGCGCATCTGTCCGTAATGGGATAGATATGTCTTTCCCCGGCTCACATTGGGATATTTTTTATACCATATCTTATAATATTTTTTCATATATTTCTTAGCCAGCTTATATGCTTTGCTGTTCTTTTTGCCGGAAGGTGTTGTCGTTCCGCTAAGCTGGACCCCTGCCGGAGAAGAATGTACCAGCACTACGCTTCCATCCCTGCACTGTCCTATCACAATCCATACGTGCCCACAGCATTTACAGGTGGAGCTCATCACATCCCCTGCACGGTAATCCTTTATTTTTTTTGCAGAGCGATAACTTCCAAAGCCGGAAGCCGCATACTTCTTTGCCTGACTGGATGCGCTGTATACATATCCCTTTTTGTCGTTTTTTGTATTCAGCACATTATACACACACCAGCCCACATAGCCGGAGCAATCCAGCCCGTCGTGTATCTGATACCGGTACTTTTTATAATTATAGGAAGACTTTTTATTCTTTGCAAAGGCTCTCCATGCCGGACTCAAGCCTATCCGTCTGGCATCCTTTCCTGCCCCCGTATCCGCCTTATTCCATCCGCCGCCCCACACATACATGGTGGAGCCTATGGGAGCAATAGCAGTCTGCAACAGATTCTTTACCGTCGAAATTCCTTTTGCCGCCACGGTTGTAGATACCTTTTTACTAGCTCTGCTGTAGGATTTTTTTCCGTTACTTTTTATCTGATACGCCCGGACATAATAGGAATACACCTTTCCAGGCTGCTTACCCTTCAGTATGACTTTGCTTTTTTTAACAGACCGGACCAAATAATAGGAACCGGCCTGTTTCTCTTTTTCGTCCAGGTCATCTAACTGGGATTCCTCTTGGGAATCACAATCCGTTTCCACTGCCTCATAAACTTCGTATCCATCTGCACCCTTTACCGCCTCCCAGGATACTGCAATTTCCTTCTTTACAGCAGTTGACATAATACCAAGCGGCTGACTCTTTGAAAAAGAAGCTTTCGCATAACTGTTAAAAGAAACCATATTGACCATAATCCATATTATGCCAATAATACATATTCTATTCCTTGTTTTTCTCTTATCCATCTGCAATGCTTTCACATCCCATAACATTAATCATCCAGCTTAATTCCTGCCAGTAATGCCCCAAACGGATTGTTGGGTATCTCCTCACAGGTATAATCGAATTTCTCAATCACATCCGTTACAATATCTGAAGTATTCGTCTCCACATCCCGGATACTCAGACTGATTTTTCCGTCCTTCACTTCAAGCACCTTGACCTTAACCTTTTGTCCAACAGACAGCACCTCGGAAGGCTTCTTAATTCGTTTCATTGAAATTTTAGATATATGAACCAGACCGGTCAGACCATTGTCCATCTGTACAAATGCTCCATACGGCATAAGGGATTCTACGGTTCCCTCGAAAACAGAACCCGGCACAAGCATTGCTATTTTCTCTCTGTCATGCTCCGCTTCCCTCTCCTTCAAAACTGCCTTCACTGAAAGCACCAGCTTCTTTGCGCCTTCCTCCACCGTTATTACCTTAGCCTCCACCTGTCTTCCGATAAAAGCTTCCGTATCCTCCACAAAGGTGAGTGCCAGCTGGGAAGCCGGAATAAATGCACGGATTCCTTCCAGATACGCAATGACACCGCTCTTTACACTTTCTTTAATCTTAACCGTTACCACGGTTTCCTGTTCCATAAGCTCCTTTAAATGCTCCCATGCAGACATTTCATTGGCTTCCTTCAGTGAAAGCTCCACATTTCCCTTTCCATCATCGGTCTGAATTACAATTGCCTGAATGCTGTCTCCAATTTTCAAATCCCGCATAGCTGAAAAATCCGGGTCATCGGAAAGCTCTGAAAGGGGTATCACTCCTGGTGCAAAATAACCGAGGTCCAAGGTAACTACTTCATCATTGATATCCACTATCATTCCTTTTACCATTTCGCCTTCCTTTATAACACGAAATGAATTTGTTAACTCTTCTTCAAAATCTGCCATTGTTTCCATAGCTTTTCCTCCTAATTCTTGTTTGTTTTCCTTCCCTGATTCTTGCCGCGGGGATGGGGAACAAGATTTCACTTTCGCCGCGGACAGAATCTTCGCCACACCCGATGCCGGTTCTGGTGATTTGCCGACATCGATAGACATTGTATAATTACACTTTTTTACCCTATAGGTAAGCTAATATGGTATTTCTGATTTAACTGTTTCGGCAGGAACAAATGCCATCCACCCCCGCCTGGGGTAAAAAATTCTTGTGTAGATTATACCAGGAAACAGCTTTGAACATGCTTCTTAAAAAATTTAAACAGAACAGAAAATACATGTTTCCAAGTGAAGGACTATCTCATTCGTCGGTACTTAGATGGTAGTCTGCATAAAATGCAGGCTGGCATCTTATGTACGGCTACATATGAGATGGAGCGCAAGCGGGGACGAAACGTGAAACATGTATTTCCTGTCCTGCGAACGGTATTAACCCCTTGTTCAAAGCGTCCTCTTAATCCATCAAACAAGAATTTTATTCTCTATAAAGTTTAACAGATAATACTTTAAACTTCAACTTGAAAAATAATGCCTATTTTGTCACACCCTGCAATCCTTCGCATAATATAACAGTGTAAAGAAAATTGGAGGCACTCATTATGGGCGACTTATCAGCAACAGGCGGTTGCGGCTGCGGTTTCGGCGGTGGCAATTGCTGCACATGGATTATCATCCTTCTCATTCTCTTCTGCTGTTGCGGAAATGACAACGGCTGCGGAAATGGATTCTTTGGTGGCAATGATGGCTGCGGCTTTGGCGGTGGCAACTGCTCTTGCATCATCATCATCTTACTTCTTCTTTGCTGCTGCGGTGGAAACGGCAACAACAACTCAAGCTGCGGTTGCGGCTGCTAATTCTTTTTTCAGCCAAACAGGGGGATTTCACCAATCCCCCTGTTTTTCATGCCTTTACAATCTTTTCAAGCTTCTGCAATACCCTGCAAAGCTTTTTCTAATGACACCCTTTGCATTGCGAACAGTCACCACCGCACTGAATAGATTTACCGTTTTTCTTATCCTTAACCATACTGTAAATAGCCAGGGCGACTACTACCACTAAAACTGCACCAACTATAACTGTTCCCATTCCATGCACCTCCTATATTAATAGCAAATAGGCAATTCAAAATCCGCCTCACATTATCGAATGCCATTATTTTGCATTGACAACCTTTTTTATGTCTACATTCAGGGTTTTGCTTTCCCTATATGGTCTGAACAACAGGTAAAGAAATACGATTACGAACAGGAACGCAATGACCGTTCCCACACCAAAGGCTCCCCCTGTTATCAAGGTTCCAATCTGGTAAATGCAAAGACCTACAATATAGGCAAGAATTGTCTGGTATCCAATTGCAAACCAGAACCATTTTGTATTGTTCATTTCTCTCTTAATTGCTCCCATAGCTGCAAAACACGGCGCACAGAGCAGATTAAATACAAGGAATGCATAAGCCGCAACCGGAGTAATCGTTGCTGCAAGCGGGCTCCAGATTTCTACACCGTCCTCTGCAACCTCTGCATATCCAAATAATACACCAAAGGTAGCAACAACATTCTCTTTTGCAATCAGGCCGGTTACCGTGGCAACTGCCATTTTCCAGTCCCCGAATCCAAGCGGTGCAAAAATCGGTGCAATCCCATTCCCAATCTTTGCCAGAATACTGCTGTTAAGCTGCTCCGCCTCTAACATGGCAAAACTTCCATCTACCCAGCCGAAGCCCTGTAAGAACCATAAAACAATTGTAGAAAGCAAAATAATTGTACCAGCTTTTTTGATAAAAGACCAGCCCCGTTCCCACATACTTCTAAGTACATTTCCAACTGTCGGCAGGTGGTAAGCAGGCAGCTCCATAACAAACGGAGCCGGGTCTCCTGCAAACATCTTTGTTTTCTTTAATATAATACCGGAACAGATAATTGCTGCAATTCCCACAAAATATGAGCTCCATGAAACCCATCCGGAGTTATCAAAAAACGCACCGGCAATCAATGCAATAATCGGAAGCTTCGCTCCACAAGGAATAAAGGTTGTTGTCATAATAGTCATCTTACGGTCCCTGTCATTTTCAATAGTACGGGAAGCCATAACACCCGGAACACCACAGCCGCTGCCAATCAGCATCGGAATAAAAGATTTACCGGAAAGACCAAACTTACGAAAAATACGGTCCATAATAAATGCAACTCTCGCCATATACCCACAAGCCTCTAAAAATGCAAGAAAAATGAACAGCACCAGCATCTGAGGCACAAATCCAAGAACGGCACCCACACCGGCAACAATACCATCTAAAATCAATGCCTTCAGAGTATCCGCACAATTTACCGCATCCAGACCTTTTTCTACCAGAACCGGTATTCCCGGAACCCATACTCCATATTCCGCAGTATCTGGTTCACCTGCATCAACAATCTTTTGTGCCTCTTCCACAGCACTGTCTGAAATAGTAACTGTTTCAAGCACTTCCTCTTCCTCATCAACAATCTCAACCGTCTTAAGCCCATCCTCGGAAGCAGCCACAATCTGGTCTGCACGGCTGAACTCCGCCGCATCCTCTTCGTAAGCAGAGGTGCCGATTCCAAACAAATGCCATCCGTCCCCAAACACGCCGTCATTTGCCCAGTCTGTGGCCCATCCACCAACTGTGGTAACGGAAACATAGTATACCACAAACATAACCAACGCAAAAATCGGTAATGCCAGAAAACGGTTTGTAACAATCTTATCAATCTTATCGGAAATTGACAATTTTCCGCTCTGTGCCTTTTTCACACAATCCCCGATAATAGAAGAAATATAGACATATCTCTCATTGGTGATAATACTTTCCGTGTCGTCATCAAAGGCATCCTCCAGCTTTTTAATTTCAGCAGACACGTCCGGTGTGCTGCTTAACTGCTCTGCAATCTTATCATCCTTTTCTAACAGCTTGATTGCAAAGAAACGCTTCTGTTCCTCCGGTACATCCAGCCTGTCACTCACATTCTGGATAGCCTCTTCCACCTTCTCATCAAAGGTATGTGCCGGTGTCACTGTCTGCTTCTTCTTTGCCAGCTCCACAGCTTTCGCTGCTGCCTTCTCGATTCCAGTTCCCTTCAACGCAGAAATCTCCACAACCTCACAGCCCAATTTTTTACTCAGCTTATCTATGTATACCTTTTCTCCGGTCTTTTCCAACACATCTATCATGTTAACCGCCATGATAACCGGAATGCCCAGTTCCATTATCTGGGTTGAAAGATATAAGTTTCTTTCAATATTCGTACCATCCACAATATTGATAATGGCATCCGGTCTCTCTGTAATCAGATAGTTCCGAGCAACTACTTCTTCCAGCGTGTACGGCGATAAAGAATAGATACCCGGTAAATCCATAATCGTAACATCTTTATTACTCTTTAATTTCCCCTCCTTCTTCTCTACTGTAACGCCTGGCCAGTTACCAACAAACTGGTTGGAACCAGTCAGTGCATTAAATAATGTTGTTTTACCGCAGTTTGGATTACCTGCTAATGCTATCTTTACTGACATTTTCATTCTCCTTCTCGTCTTAATAATCAGACATTTATTCTTTTCATCACAGTCGTTTGCCTTGACTATTTTTCATTTGTTTTTTCTATCTCTCGTTAGTTATCTCTAACCTACAGATAAAAAATTAACCCTATTCCACTTCAATCATCTGTGCATCCGCTTTACGAAGAGACAACTCATATCCTCTTACGGTAACCTCAACAGGGTCGCCCAACGGCGCAACCTTTCTTACGAAAATCTCAACACCCTTTGTGATTCCCATATCCATAATTCTTCTCTTCACCGGACCATCGCCAGTAAGCTTTTTCACCGTTACCGTTTCACCGCACGATACTTCCTTTAACGTTTTCATTGCAAATCTCCTTTACTGATTATTTATATCACACCATGATATGGTTTGCCATATCCCTTCCAATCGCAACTCTGGAATCCTTCACGTTCACAATCATATTGCCGTTAATCATAGAAACCACTGTCACCGTTCCTCCTGACACAAATCCAAGATTCTCTAAAAATCTCCTGGTCTCCTCCTTTCCGCCAATTTTCCTGATTACGTTTGGCTCGCCTTCCTTTACCATTGTAAGTGGCATATAACCATCTCCTTCCATATGTGATTCTCCTGTCGTAGAAATCCATTTCACCGTTTCAATGTTAGTTTATTCTAACTTTCATTAGTTGTCAATAACTTTTTCAATAAATTTTTATTTCTTTGAATTTTTGGCTATTTGTGTTACAATTACAACAAATATTTGTATAGAATTCATTATTTGGAGGGTACTATGGGTGTAAATGAATCGGCAGAAAATTATTTAGAAACCATATTAATTCTTAGCAAAATCTTACCGGTTGTCCGCTCTGTTGACATTGCAACAGAACTGGGCTTTAAAAAATCCAGCGTCAGTATCGCAATGAAAAACCTGCGGGAAAAGAAGCATATCACCGTCTCAGAATCCGGTTATATTACTTTAACCGAATCCGGACGTGAAATAGCAGAAATGATATATGAGCGGCATCAGCTTTTTACCTCTTGGCTGGTAAGCCTTGGAGTAGACGAAAAAACAGCCTCTGAAGATGCCTGTAAGATGGAACATGTCATCAGCAAGGAAAGCTTCGATGCCATAAAGAAACACATTCCGGATTGTCCAAAAAATTAATGGTGTGGCTTCACATGAAGTCACACCATTTATACATTCTCTAATCAGGAAAGCGCTGCAGTTATAATTGCCATGGAATATACCTCTGTAGCGGTACAGCCTCTTGACAAATCGTTAATCGGGGAATTCAGCCCCAGCAGAATCGGTCCATATGCCTCAAAATTACCCATTCTCTGTGCAATCTTATAACCAATATTACCCGCATTGATATCTGGGAAAATAAAGGTATTGGCATGTCCTCCCACCTCGGAATCCGGACATTTCTTCTTGGATACTGACGGTGAAACTGCGGCGTCAAACTGCATCTCTCCATCAATCGGCACATCCGGATTGCGCTCCTTCGTCTTCCTTGCTGCATTGCGCATCTTGTCCACATCCTCACCGTGTCCGGAGCCATCTGTAGAATAGCTTAAAAATGCTACCTTAGGGTCTACGCCAAACACCCTTGCGCACCGGATTGTCTCCTCCGCAATCTCCACCAGTTCATTCTCATCCGGTTTAATATTAATACCACAATCCCCCATAGCTAAAACCTCATTATCACCAGTCGCTGACGGTCTTACCAGAATAAAGCAGGAGGAAACCAGCGTATTTCCCGGCTTTGTCTTAATCAACTGTAAAGCCGGTCTCACGGTATCTGCTGTGGAATAGGTAGCTCCGCCAAGAAGAGCATCCGCATATCCCATCTTTACCAGCATCGTTCCAAAATAATTATTCTGTAACAGATATTCCTTTGCCTGCTGCGGTGTTACACCCTTGCTTTTTCTAAGCTCGCAAAACTCCTCCACCATCTTATCCATATCTTCAAACTCTGCAGGATTAATAATCTCAGAGCCTCGGATATTAAAACCGCTTTCCTCTGCCACCTCGTAAATCTCATCCGGGTCCCCAATCAAAATCGGATGCAGGAAATTACTGGCCAAAAGTCTTGAGGAAGCTTCCAGAATACGCGGGTCATTCCCCTCTGTCAATACAATTTTTTTCGGATTCTGCTTCAAAATCTGAATCAACTGACCAAAACCAAACATTATTTTGCTCCTCCATTTCTTTTTGTATACAATCTTATTTTATTATATATTTTTTTAGTAAATTCTCAAGTCATTTTTAACAAAAAATCTCTGATTTTTGTCTTTTTTTCGGTACAATGTGGTAAGAAATCTAAAACCCTCTCTTTTTCAAATCCATAACCAATTGTACAAAGAACTCCCTTACATCGAATCCATCGAAATTTTCCCTATTTAAGTCAATCATATCTCCATGTGAAATTCCCCTTTTCCCTTTTACGGTTAGAAACCGGAAATGCTCTCCCCACGGAAAGGAAGCTTCTCCAACCAGACCATCATTCGGTCCGTCAAAGTAATTTACCAGCTGATAAGAAAAATTAAGAGGAAAACGCCCACCGGAAGCCACATTCAGCTTGGAACCAACACTCTGGTAATAGATTCCCGGTACATCTGTTATCCTTTCATTTCGCTTCTTACAGGCACTTGCAGTTAAATCCTTTACCGCCTCTAAAAAATCCGGATTGGAATCCCCCAGTTTTGAAAGTGCTGCATTATAGGCCTTTGCAATCATTTGCTGCTTCCCCTTTGAAATCTTTGATAAGAGATAATCCGCAAATTCACATCCTCTATGAGGCGTATTAATCGTTGTCAGGGATGCCACATATTGGCTTGCATCCGTCATGGACAGGGCATACCTGCTGTCTAACCCACCTTTGGAATGGGCAATAATATTTACCTTTTCGCAACCGGTATCCCTTACAATCTCCTTTATGCGGTCTGCCAGCTCCTTACCGCACTCCTCTACAGAAGCAGCTGAATGTTGATTCCCATAGTAAATAACAGCTCCATTGCGCTCTAATTCCTTCGGAATTCTCCCCCAGTAATTCAGATAACGAAAATCCCTGAAAAACACTCCATGCACCATCAAAATCGGATATTTCGTTGCACAGATTTTTTGCCCTTTTCTTAAATTATTTAATAGAATCTTGTCATTTTCAAAGGAAACCTCCTTAGAGACTGTCCGGATAATGATTCCAAGCGCAATCAGATGGGCAATAGGAATCCAGCCACAAAGTATGCCTATCACGCGCCACCGGATTCCCAGCTGTTCTGATGTTATATAAACTCGTATAATACCATTCCAAAAAACAACATTTTCTATTAATATCGTAACCAACGTATTAAACAACCATGTTTTAGGATTGGACAGGACAGAACCTGCTGAAAATACACCGGCAAATCCTAAAATGGAATAAATGATGTTAATTGTGGTAGAGCCTAAAAATAAAATGAGCAATTCACAGCCATTTCCACATATCCGTAGCCGTCTGCTTTGCAGCTTCATGTTGGCAATCGACGGAACAATATTCATAAAGATAAAAAAAAGTATAAATATTGGTATGAAAATTGTTATTTCCATCATTCCCATCAAGGAAGGCAGGTTAGCAAGTAACCAGATTATAATTATATAAAATATACGTGTAATCGTCTTCATTTGTATTCTCTCACCTTTATCTATTTGTAATACTTTCTGCCTTCACTGCCCAGCGCATTTTTGTAGAATGTGCCCGGCTGTTCCTGTTACACTCCTCCTTTGAAGGCCGAATAACCTCTTTTGCTATATCACTGTAATCTCCCAATTGCTTATGCCGTTGAAAGGATTTCTTAACCAGGCGGTCTTCTCCTGAATGAAAGGTTAAGACAGCTACCCTCCCACCCGGATTCAGTACATCCGGAAGCTTTTCCAAAAATGCATCCAGTACCTCAAACTCACTGTTGACATCAATACGAAGTGCCTGAAAAGTCCGGGCACAGGATTTTTTCACTGCATCCCTGCGCTCCGCCTTCGGAACGCAGGTAAGTGCTTTTTCCACTAATTCCGCCAGCTTTGTTGTGGTGTTGATTGTATTCCCCTTACGGATTTCTGAAACCACCACTTCCGCAATCTCCCCTGCATAGGGCTCGTCTGCATTCTCTTCCAGCATGCCTGCAAATTCATCCTTCGTAATATGCATTAACCGCTCCGCTGCAGAAATTCCCTTTTGGGGATTCAGCCGCAGGTCCAAAGGTCCCTCCACCTTATAGGAAAATCCCCGCTCCGGATTATCAATCTGCATAGAAGATACCCCTAGATCTGCCAGTACGAAATCAAATCCTCCGACTTCATCTGCCAGCTTGCCTATATCCGCAAAATTCATTAATTTTACTGTCAGAATATCCTCGCCAAAACCGGCTTCAGCCAGCCTTTTCTTCGTTTTCTCCGACTCAATTGGGTCCACATCCAGACCATAGATGTGTCCTTCCCCCTGCAGGCATTCCAACATCTTTTTTGTATGCCCGCCATATCCAAGCGTGGCATCTAACCCCTGCTGTCCCGGTCTGATTTCCAGGAAATTGAGAATTTCCTGAACCATAATGGAAATGTGCATGCCTGCCGGAGTGCTCCCCTTTTTGATAACCTTCTCCACAGTATCTGCATATTTTTCCGGATTTAATTCTTTATATTTCTCACTGTATCTTCTTGGATGGGTGCCGCTGTAACGAACGCGGCGCTTGTGCTCATTTTGATTTTGCTCCATAATACTCCTTATCCCTCAGCTCATATTTTTGCCAAATTGAATATTTATAATTATACCACAGGGGTATATATTCTCACTAAACTCGGCTCTGCCTCATTAAGTGTTCATATTATACCACAAGGGCATATATTCTCACTAAACTCGGCTCTGCCTCGTTAAGTGTTCATATTATACCTCACTTTCATATACAGTTCAAAGTATTTTATTGAAATTATAGAAAAGCACAAGAATGCGGTTATTTGCATTCTTGTGCTTTTTCACAATCCGTTCTTTTACCACTGTAAATGAAAAGAGTTCATATTATCCCATTCATATCAAGGACCGTAGCATTTATTATATATTTTACATTACACTGCACTAAACTGGTCCTTTCCCACCATACAAAGCGGACACAGAAAATCCTCCGGAACGTCCTCCCACTTTGTTCCCGGTTCAATTCCATTTTCCGGGCTTCCCTCCTCTTCATCATATATCCACCCACATACATCACATATATACTGCATCACTTTCTCCCTTCTAAATCATTCTTTATATAGGTGATTGCGAAACTCCCTATTTTCAAAAACATAGTTGTGCAAAATAAACAACTTCACAAACAGGGTTTCGCAAACTCCTATCACACTTTATAACAACGGATGCTCCGCCCTTGCCTTTAAGCGCTCCCATCTTCTGTCCACCTCAGCCTGGATTTCGTCTACAATATCCTTATACTGCTCCTTTCCAAGATGCTTGGTCCGGCCCATCATGGTAAGCCAGTCAAGGACAGGAAGCTTCTTATTCATTTTTTCCGGATTGTAATTTATTGTGGTAATCCCCTCTTCTATCTCAAACAGTGGAAAATAGCAGCTGTCTACCGCCGCTGCAATTACGCTCCGTTCTTTGTTTGGCTTATCATTCCAGTTTAGCGGACAGGCAGACAGTGCCTTGATATAAGCAGTTCCGCATTCGTTTGCATAGGCTTTTGCCTTTGCCGCCTTTTTAATAAAATCAGTTGGATTAGACTCCGCCACTGTTGCCACATAAGGCAGATTCGTCGCAGCCATCATCATCGGAGAATCCTTGTGGAAGAATTTCTTTCCATACTGGTTCTCTCCTACGTGGGAGGTAGAGCTTTTTGCTCCCTTTGGCGTAGAATAAGATAACTGATATCCCGTATTCATATAACCGCCATTATCATACTCAAAAATAATCAGCCGCTCATTCCGAATTGCCGTTCCAAGCGCAGAGCCCATACCGATATCCATACCACCATCTCCACTGACCATAATAAAGGTAATTTCTCCTTCCGGATATTCTCCCCTTTTCTGCCTCTGGTGGAACATTTCCACCAGACCGGATAATGTGGCAGCACCGTTTTGAAACAGATTATGGACATAAGGTATCTTAAATGCGGTCTTCGGATACGCTGTGGTGACAACCATACCACAGCCGGTATGGAATAACAGTACCACATTTCCTTCAATTCCCTTCAGCAGTAAATTAACATTTACCGGAATACCACAGCCGGGACATGCCCCATGCCCAGGTGCCAAACGCTTTGGCATAGCCGTTACCTCATTGATTCTTCCACCCTTTACAACCGGCTTTCCGCAAATTGCGGAAACTGCTTTGGCTTCATTTTCCTTTTGCAGACCATCTACCTGGGTCTGACTTACGCATTCCTCCATATTAACTGTTGTACATCCCGGTGTAGCTCTTTCTTCCGTAATCGGTGCAAAATACTTTGGTGTTTTAAATGCAGTATTTCCCGGATAAATGCCTGTATAATCAAAAGGTTTTACCTGTGCCTGATAACCAAGCAGCAATAATTTTTTTGCATCCTCCTCATAAAAGTCCTTACCGCCAAGACCATAAACCCTGGAAATCACCCTGCTGTTTATCTTTCTTTCCTGGAGCATCGCCTTTAACTCAATGGACAGGTTACCGCCTCCTGCACCGTAGCTGTCCTGCCTGTCTGCCGCAATGATGGTTTTGGCATTTTTACAAAGCTCATACAGAGCATCTGCCGGATAAGGACGAAGCAGCTTGGTGGTAAATACACCTACCCGCTTTCCCTCCTTCCGGAGCTTGTCCACCGCCACCCTTGCTGTGTGATAAGCAGAGCCAAGGATATACAGTAAAACATCCGCATCCTCCGTCCGGTATCCCTGCACCGTGTCGTAAAGTCTCCCTGAAATCTCCGAATACCCCCTAAAGATATCCGGAATATCCGTAAGTGCCTGTTCCATCGCCTGGTGGAGCTGGTATTTATTATTCAGGATATCCGGCTCATTCATATAGGAACCAATGGATACCGGATGCTCCAAATCCAACGCCGAATAAGGGGCATCATATTTTCCGATGAAATTTCTTACCGACTTATCCTCTTTAAAAACCATACTGTTTCGTTTCTGGTGGCTGGTAAAGAATCCGTCAAAGGCAATTATTACCGGAAGCTTTACTCGTTCTGCAAGCTTTAAGGCGCAGATATTGAAATCATACACCTCCTGAGGTGTATTGGCAAACAGAATCAGCCAGCCGGTATTTAACGTATACATGATATCACTATGGTCGCCTTTAATGGAAAGAGGTCCGGATACCGTACGGCATGCCACATTCATTACCATGGGAAAGCGGGTTCCGGACTGAACCGGAAGTTGTTCAATGGCATACAAAAGTCCATTGGCACTGGTGGCATTAAATACCCGTCCGCCTCCGGTGGAAGCACCATAGCAGATTCCCGCTGCGCTATGCTCTCCTTCTGCTGCAATCAAAGAAATATCATGTTTCCCATCCGCTTTCATCTGGTCTAAAAATTCTGCAATCTGAGTGGAAGGAGTAATCGGATAGTAACCCATTACATGATAGTTAATCTGTTTTGCTGCATAGGCTGCCAGTTCATTTCCGCTTTCAAACAAAATTTGCTGTTCCTCTAATTTTTTTTCCATTACACTAATCCTCCGTCCACTCTTTTTTCTGTCAAATAGGATTCACTGGTAACATAGGAATTCGCACCTACTTCTTCGTAATCCAGATGCTCCGGTAAAAGCTCCTGGTTCTTCATGGCATATTCCGGATTGGGATGCTCCCATTCCACCCCCATAACCAGTGCATTGGTAGGACAGACCTCCACACATCGGAGACATCCCTTGCAGTGATGATAGTCAAGCCCCATATTAACCATGGCTTCTTTTCCCTTATACTCTCCCGGTGCAAACTGAAATACCATATCCGGACAGGTAGTATCGCAGAGACCACAGTTAATACACCGTTCCTTGATAAACAATGGAATATATCCCTCTCTTGATGCCGACAGGTCATTAGAAACCGTAGAGCCGAAGCAAGGATTAATTCCTCCAATCGGTGCATTTTCATAACCCCATTCATTCTGGATTTCCCGGTATTTTACCGGCTCATACGCATCACTTGGAGCAAAATGCTTACTGTTAAGCTCCCCATATCCTCTTTTAATACCGGTAAGATTCGCCTCTAATAAAGCCGGATACTTTTTTCCAATTGTTTCCCCTGTGATATCCAAAGCCGCCTCAAGGGGAATGAATCCGGACACCTTCGCTATGGCTCCCAGCATAACCATGTTAATGCGAGTTTTTTCCTCCATTGCAATTTTTAATGCATCTACACAATGAATCGTCCCTGCATGCAGACGCAGCTTTTCCCTGATTTGTTCCGGTGTCAAAGCCGTATTGATTACAATCTGAGTGTTTTCTTTCACACCTGCGGTAACCGCACTTTTTCCAATCATTGCTTCATGAAATAAACCCAGAATATCCGGTGACTCCACCGGAGAATTAATTCCGATATCCGTGTCCTTATGACTATACCTTATAAATGCCTTTACCGGCGAGCCTCTTTTTTCAGAACCATAGCTTGAAAAACTGGCAGCATTTAAATCCATATAAGCAGCGCCCAGCTCTCCCAACATTTTCCCACAAAGATTTGCTCCTAATCCCCCAATGCTTTCCAGACGGATTTCATAATACCCATTTTCATTTGTGCAAGGTAATGTTACCTGATACTCCATACCTGAACCTCTTTTCCAACAAACCGGATATACCTCAAAAAAACAGCCTTTCTAACAATTGTAATAAAACTCCGGTGTGTCTGTTTTAAAATTACACTAATTATAGTATGGAAAGACTTTCTTAAAATATACCGTTTCGGATTAAAACTTTACGCACTTTCCTTCTCTCATGGCATAAAATAAAGTAAAACCACATAGGATGTATGTTATGTATTATTTTCTTTTTATTCTTCTTTGTGCTGCCCTGTTTTTCTGCATTTTCTTCCATTTCAAAAAAAAGAAAATCATTGCCAAAATCAGGTGCATGGATAAATGCAAAAAATGTTGTCTTTTAGAAGAATTAGTAGAACCCTTTGGATATTGCTACCATTGCAACTATGGATTCTTTTCCTCTGCAATTGATGCATGGCAGCGGAAAACCGGCTACACCTATCTCTATGATTATATGGCTCCCCGTTTCCAGATGGTATTCCACTGCCTCCCCATCTATTTTGATTATGACGGCAAAACATGGCTCATTGAATTTTGGAAGGGACAGTACGGCATCAACACCGGAGGGGAAATCGGTATCTACCATGCAGACCACATTATTTCAGCCGAAGATTACAAGACCACTCTGTTTAACGCTGTAGATGATGATGAAATGCTTCCCTGCTCTCTTCTGTTATATAACCAGGAGGGCGACTATGTCCGGGTATCCAAAAAACACTGGTGGCTCACCGCCTTTTTAACAGGCTTTTTTTCCAATCCCTCTGAGCTTTGTTTAAACGGCAGTCTCACCTTCCCTGACAGTGACATGTTATCTGCCTTTATTGACGGTCTGTATCAGGCAGGCTATACGTCAAAGGATTTCCAGGTCTATGGACTGAAACTTTCCCTCACCTTCTGTGAACCCAAACAGGAGGAAAAGAAGCTTCTTACCCGGTTCTGGTGCCGTTTTTCCCAATGGAAAAATAAACTTTTCTGCAAATTGTATCTATGGATTACCAGACCATTTATGTTGACAGAAGACCGGATATTATATCTGTATTATTATCTTCCATTTGCCTTCCGTAAAACACTACGCCTGCACCGGTTTAACAAACGCTGTCACCGCAAAAAACGCTGTATGAGGAAACATGTATGAGTACAACATCCCGTCTGAACCATGCTTTTGAAAATGCCCTGGAGCTTCCCCTTGGTACCGGCACCAAATATGTCCTAATCAGCGACTGCCACCGGGGTGTTGGCACCTCATCTGATAATTTCCTAAAAAACCAGCACCTATATTTTGCGGCCTTAAAACACTATTACCAGGCTGGCTTTTCCTATATTGAACTGGGGGACGGAGATGAACTTTGGGAAAACCGGAATATGGAAGCTATCATTGAAGTACACAGCAATATATTTTGGATGTTCTCCCTGTTTTATAAGGAAAACCGCCTCTATATGCTCTATGGCAACCATGATATCATCAAAAAGAAGAAAAATTACAGCCAAAAGAAATGCTGTACTTACTTCTGTACAGAAACACAAAAGCCACAGCCTCTGTTTCCAGAGCTTACCTTTCATGAGAGCATTATCCTGCGCTCTCTAAAATCACCGGATAAAGCTTTGTATCTGACCCACGGGCATCAGGCAAGCCTATTAAACTCCACTTTCTGGCCCTTATCCCAGTTTTTTGTCCGGTATCTCTGGCGTCCACTGGAAAATTTTGGAGTTTTAGACCCCACCAGTGCAGCAAAAAACTATCATATAAAAAACAAATGTGAAGAACGGTTGAACAAATGGGCAGCCGCAAATGACCGCATTCTGGTTACCGGTCATACCCACCGTTCTATCCTTCCTGAGGAGCCTGCACATTATTACAATACCGGAAGCTGTGTACACCCCCGCTGTATTACCTGCATTGAAGTAGAGAACTGTTCCATGACTTTGGTCAAATGGAGCATGAGTGCCAGAGCCGACAGTACCCTTTATGTTGCAAGGGAAGTACTTTCTGGCCCTATATGTCTCTTTTCTTAAAAGAGCCCGTATGAATCTTTCGTTCATACGGGTTCTTCCATTATTACATTATGTCAACCAATCTCCAATACCTTTGTTGCACATTTCTGTCCAAATGCCATGTCATGTTCCACCAATAGCATAGTAGGCTGCACTCTTAAAATCAACTGTTCCAATTGCATTCTGGTAAATACATCAATATAATTAAGGGGTTCGTCCCACACATACAAATGTGCCTGGGAGAGAAGGCTGCCTGCTATCAGCACTTTCTTTTTCTGTCCTTCGGAATACTCCTCTATATTTTTGTCAAATTGTACTCTGTCTAAGTCCAGCTGCCTTAAAATGGATTTAAACAGACTTTCGGAAAGCTTCAGTCTGTCTATATACTCTTCTAACCTGCCTTTCAAACAGGAAGTATCCTGGCTAATATATGAAACCTTAAGCCCCTTTGGAACTTCAAATATTCCCGTTCTTTTTACTTTGCCTGGAACAGGGTTGCCTAATATCTCCACTTGGTCTAAATCCAGAATTGCTTTAATCACACTGGATTTTCCACAACCATTCCCTCCTGAGAGCAATAATCGTTCCCCCTGCCTGAGTTCCAAGTTAAGATTTTTCACCACCTCTTTTTCCCCATAAAAAATACCTGCGTTTTCTGCACGAATCAGTAATTCCTTATGATGGGAAAGAGGCATCATTTTTAATTCTGTCGGTGTCTCTATATTTTTTAACATCCCCTCCTTTTGTTCAATGGCGTTTTGCTGCCGGTGTTCCAAATTTTTTCTTCTTTGCTGCATCCTCCTTGATTTTTCTCCAATATATGCCCTCGTATCTATACTACGGTTATTATCCTTAACCGGGTCAAAACCAATTTTTGTGGATTCTACCTTGTCTGCCCACTGTCCTGCCTGTCTCGCAGCTTTTTGTAGTTTTTTAATATCTTTTTTTAATCTATCATTCTCTGCCTGTTCAAACTGGTCTCTCTTCTGTTTGTTCTCCCACCATGAACTAAAATTGCCTCTCTCCACTATAATCTGGTTTCTCTCCAAAACCAGCACATGGTCGACACAACCATCCATTAAATTCCGGTCATGAGAAACCAGAATAAATCCTGATTTCCGGTTCAGATATTTCTTCACCAGTTCTCTTGCATAAATATCCAAATGATTGGTGGGTTCATCAATTAGCAAAAAACTACTCTCCTTAGAAAATAAAACTGCCAACATCAGCTTTGTCCGTTCTCCATGGCTTAAGGTATTCCATTTCCGGTAGAGTAAATCAGCATCTAATTTTAATAAGTCAAGCTCTATACAGATTTTCCATAACTCATAATCCGGATAAATTTGTTCCATCCATTCAATTGTGCATAATTCTTCCCATTCCTCCTTAATAGGAAATGGAAAATATTCAAACATAAGGGGTGACTGGATGCTTCCTGCATATTCATATTTACCAAGCAGTAAATTCAAAAAGGTGGTTTTGCCCTTTCCGTTCCGCCCAATCATCCCTAGCTTCCATGCCGTATCCACCTGAAAGGATACATTTTCAAAAATATTATCATAACTGCCTTCATAACAGAAGGTCAAATTTGATACATTAATCTGTGCCATATTATCACGCTCCCTGCATATTTGTAGTAAATCCATGCAATACAAAAGGAACCGTCTGTTATCAAACGATTCCTATTTTTTTAGATATATGGATACGGATGCATTATCTCTTAGAAGAAATACCTGACAATCCATACTGCAGCTCTAATTATCTTAATTACGGCATAAAAATAGAATCTATCCTTTGATAACATAACAATTAAACAATGCCTTATGCATTGCACATCTTATGTTCTCATTTTGTAAAAGATAGATTATCTCCTCATGCCGCACCTCTTTTCTTCTAAATTGCACGCATCAAATGACAAGCAGCTTAAATCAGTCAATCTCCATCCTATGCGCAACTGACGAATCAAACATATATATTATATGCAAAAACATCCAATATTGCAAGTCCTGTTTTCCTACACTTCATAATCCATGCACATGCGGAGCTCTGTATAGGGACGTACATATGTGTCGGCTGTTTTCACATGCTCCGGGTGTATCTGATATCCCCTCAATGCCTCTACACTTTCCAGTTCACTGTCCAGCATCACATCTGCATTAGAGGATTCCAGTCCGTTTACTACAATTTTTAAACGGATAAGTCCTGGAACCACTCCGACTAATGCCTCTAAATGCTCCTTCATTCCCATCAGAACATCCTGCTTTTCCTGACTGGATAATTCTCCCTTTAATTTCCACAAAATAACATGTTTAACCATTATCCTATCCTCCTCTGATACGTCAATTTCTTTAAAAATTGCTTTGTCTTTTCATTTCCTCTCCTGTTTTTCATGTGCACTGACACAATATCTCATCCATGCGTTCCCCTCAAAAAAGCAGACATAACTAAATACGTCTGCCCTTTATATTCATTATTTTTAAAACATAATTTCCTTTTTATCTGCCAACAGCTTACTGCCATGTACAATCTGAAGAACTCCTACTGTCACACCCACTACAATCAGTATGATTCCGAATACAATATTCCAAGCTCCAACCTTTTTCATTGTCTTATAAACTTTCTCGTTCATACAATACCTCCAATTTTGCTTTTTATCATCTACTTTGCTCCATATTGCTCGTAATATGCATCAATTGCTGACTTTAACGTGTCATCTATGATAATTTTTCCCTTGTATGGCTTATTATATAAATGCTCTACTACCTCTTCCATTGTAACAATAGAGGTGGTCTGAAACCCATATCTTTCTTCTATCTCCTTAAGTGCTGACTTGGTTCCCTGTCCCCGCTCCATACGGTCTACAGACACAACCATACCTGCCATGTCTACCTTTCCCTGTGCCTTGATAATTGGCAATGTCTCTTCGATAGAAGTACCCGCTGTAGTCACATCCTCAATGATGACAACCCTGTCGCCATCCTCAATCGGACTTCCCAACAGGATTCCTTTGTCACCATGGTCTTTTACCTCCTTACGGTTAGAGCAATACCGGATATCTTCATCATACATCTCAGCAATTGCCATAGTGGTGGCAACGGTAAGAGGGATTCCCTTGTAAGCCGGTCCAAACAATACATCAAAATCCATACCAAATTCACTGTTGATTGCCTCTGCATAATACTCTCCCAGTCTTTTCAGCTGGGAACCAGTCCTGTAAAATCCCGTATTTACGAAAAAAGGCGTCTTTCTTCCACTCTTTGTTACAAAGTCACCAAATTTTAATACGTTACAGTCAATCATAAACTCAATAAATTCTTTCTTATACTGTTCCATTGTTCCTGCTTCTCCTTTATTTTACTGGGGTTCCAGTATTTTGTTATCTCTCAGACATCTGTGCTATGCACTTTTTGATAAGCTTCATAATATTTTCCTTATTCTATCACAAATAAATGATACTTTCAATTCTTCCATAAAATTCACCGGCTAAAATTTTTTCATCTATGCATGGCAACTCAAAAATGGTCCACCGGACCATTTTCTCATATGCTTGGCAACAAAAAACCGGCATAAATACTGCCGGTTTTCCTGCTTGTGCAATGCCTTATTTCTCTGCAAAGCGCGACAAAAACTGCTTTGTGCGCTCCTCCTTTGGATGCTCAATCACCTGTCTGGCCTCTCCCTGCTCTAAAATGATTCCTCCATCCATAAAAATCACCTGATCTGCCACGTCCCTTGCAAACGCCATCTCATGCGTAACGATTACCATCGTGGTTTTCTGTTCCGCCAGACTGCGGATTACCTTTAAAACTTCTCCGGTCAGTTCCGGGTCCAAAGCCGAAGTCGGCTCATCAAAACATAAAATATCCGGCTTTAATGCGAGAGCTCTGGCAATTGCCACTCTTTGCTGCTGACCACCGGAAAGCTGATGCGGGTAATGGGATATCCGGTCGGAAAGCCCCATTTTGTCCAAAAGTTCCTTCGCATTCTCCTCAAGTTCGGCAAATATCTCCTTTTTACGCACTTTAAAATCCGGTTCCTCCTTCGCTAAAAGCTGTCCTGCCAGCATGACATTCTGCAGGGCAGTATACTGCGGAAACAGATGAAATGATTGAAATACCATGCCGAAATGCAGACGCTTTTTGCGGATATCCTGCTCCCTCTCCTGTCCTGCCGTCTCCGCATCAAATAGCGTCTCTCCCTGCACAATAATTTTTCCGCTGTCCGGCCGCTCCAAAAAATTCAGACACCGGAGCAGGGTGGTCTTTCCCGAACCGGAGGAGCCAATAATCGCCAATGCCTGCCCCTGTTCCAGAGAAAAGCTGATATCCTTTAAAATCTTGGTTGCCCCAAAACTTTTTTCAATATTTTGAACCTCTAAAATTGCCAATTCGCCACCCCCTTATCTAAAATAATCCAGTTTCTTCTCGAGCCGGCCAAGAAATATCGTAAGCAGGCCGCTGAACACCAGATAGTAAAATGCAGTAAAAAACAATGGCCAAATCGCACCGGAAATCCCCTGCGAACCCTTTAAAAAGGCTTGTCCTGCCCATATAATCTCCTGCAGGGCAATAATCCGTGCAAGTGAGGTATCCTTTACCAGTGTTATCACCTCGTTAGAAATCGGCGGCACAATACGCTTAACCATCTGCAAAAGCGTAACCTTGAAAAAAATCTGGCTCCTCGTCATGCCAAGCACAAGTCCTGCCTCCTGTTGTCCCTTTGGCACACTCTGTATACCGCCGCGGTATATCTCCGAAAAATAGCAGGCATAATTTATGATAAAAGAAACTGCCGCCGCCATAAATCTTCCGTTCTCACCGCCGCCCCATATGGCGTTGCCAAGCACCAGCCCCGGAAAATAATACACAATAAGGAGCTGAATCATCAATGGAGTTCCCCGGATAATCCAAACAATAAACCGCGTAAAATAACGCAGTGGCTTTAGCCCTGACATTGAGCCAAAAGCAATAATCAATCCCAACGGGAATGCACCCAAAAGAGTGACAAAAAACAATTTTAATGTTTGTAAAAAGCCCACGTTTAACGCATGAAATACAATGGGCATCTGTTCCATAATCGTTGACATTTCCATACCTGCCTTTTCCTTCGTGCATCCGTTTCCAAAAATTCTCTAGTACAGTGATTTTGTAATAACTGGACTCTATTCGCAGAATGAATCTTTTGTATGCAAGGCGCTTTTTTGCAGGCGTAGCGGTGGCTACGTCAAGAAAAAGCAACGATGCAGACAAAGATTCAGACAAGAATAAAGTCCGGTTAATTACAAATCGCTGTACTAGAAACCTTCAGCCGGATATTATCCCATCTGCACTCAAAAAATGTCCACTGGACATTTTTCTCATATGCATGGCAACTTATAAATCAAATACCCCGCCGGTCCGGCAGGGTATTTGTCTTCCTTCTTATTGTTCAATAATCGCAGCCTGTACACCATAAGTCTCCGCTGTTTTCATCATGCTTCCATCCCCATAACTCTCAGAAAAGAACGCATTCAGCTTTGCCGCTAAATCTGAACCCTTGCGGAATCCCACACCATACTCTTCTGTGTTAAAGCTCGCCGTATAAGTCAGATTCTCATAGCTTGTTCCCTCGCCAACCATAGCTGCCGCCATGAGAGAATCAATCACAGCCGCATCTGAAGTTCCAGCCGCTACCTCCATCAGCGCATCTGCCTGTGTTTTCACCGGGGTACAGTTATAGCTAAGCTCTGATAAAACCGCTTCTCCCGCAGAACCAACCTCTGCTGCAAAATTCAAATCCTTTAAGCTCTCCACCGTCTGGTACTTGTCTGCATCCTCTTTCTTTACAATGGCAATCTGCGCATTATTGCAATACGCTTTCGAGCACTCCATTGCACTGGTCACTTCTTCCGTCAATGTCATTCCGTTCCACACACAATCAATAGACTTTGCGTCTAATTCCAACACCTTGTTATCCCAGTCAATTTCTACAAATTCTAC
The DNA here is from genome assembly GCA_900548855.1 of uncultured Eubacteriales bacterium. Lineage (GTDB taxonomy): Bacteria > Bacillota > Clostridia > Lachnospirales > Lachnospiraceae > CAG-590. The sequence goes on along the minus strand of URMF01000018.1, from coordinate 25,408 downwards.
ATTTACACCAAGGCTCTCGGCAAATGCCTTTGCCATATCTGCATCAAAACCAATCCAGTCACCGGAACTGTCCTTATAATCCATCGGTTCAAAATCCGTAATCCCTACAATCAATGTACCCTTATCCTGTACATAAGCCAAATCCGATTCACCATCTGTCTCAGCTCCGCCTTCCTCTGCCTGATTTTCTTCCGTTGAAATATCGCCCGTCTGTGTACCGCCTTCACTTCCACACGCTGCCATGCTAAAGCATAATGCCATGGATAGCAACAATGCCAATATCTTTTTCTTCATTTTGTATTCTCCTTCCTTTTGCCGGTTTCGTCACGCTGTCTTTTACTTATGTAAGATACGGTATCACGCTTATGCTTCGTCAAACCAGCACATTGGCATTCTACCATAGCCTGAAATCGATGTAAAGCTTATATTTTAAAAAATCATTCATTTTATTTAACACACCCGATAATCTCGTTGATGTCCTCAATTCCCTTTTCTTTCATAAACTGCTTGATACCGTCTATAATCTCTATGGTTGTATATGGATTATGGAAATTCGCCGTACCAACAGACACCACAGTGGCTCCCGCCATCATAAATTCAATAGCATCCTCATAGTTCATGATGCCGCCCATTCCGATAACCGGCAGCCCCACAGCATGTGTTACCTGGTATACCATACGGACTGCCACAGGCTTAATAGCCGGACCGGATAAACCTCCTGTCTTATTGGCAATGGCAAAATCCCTTCTGTTAATATCAATCTTCATACCGGTTAATGTGTTAATTAAAGAAAGCGCATCTGCACCTCCCGCCTCTGCTGCTTTCGCCATTTCCGTAATGTCTGTTACATTCGGACTCAGCTTCATGATTACCGGCTGCTTTGCCTTTGCCTTTACTGCTTTCGTAATCTGCTCCAGCGCCTTTGGATTCTGCCCAAAGGCAATTCCCCCCTCTTTCACATTCGGGCAGGATACATTAATCTCCAGCATATCTACCGCTTCCTCTGCCAGACGCTCCACCACCTCTACATAATCCGCCTCCGACTTGCCACATACATTTACAATGATATTGGTGTCGTACTGCTGCAAAAATGGAATATCCCGGCTGCAAAATACATCGATTCCCGGGTTCTGAAGTCCCACTGCATTCATCATTCCACCGTAGGTCTCGGCAATCCTCGGAGTGGGATTTCCCTGCCACGGTACATTGGCAACTCCCTTTGTGGTAACAGCACCCAATTTACTTAAGTCAACAAAATCCCCATATTCTGCACCGGAACCAAAGGTTCCAGAGGCTACGGTTACCGGATTTTTAAATTCCACACCTGCAATCTTTACTGAAAGGTTCATTAAAATTCCACCTCCCGTGCATCGAATACCGGACCGTCCTTACAGACCCGTTTGTTATGAACATGACTGTGGTCATCCACCTCAGCAGACTGGCATACGCATGCCAGGCAGGCACCGATTCCACATGCCATTTTCTCCTCCAAAGAGAGCTGTGCCTCCATATGATTGGCAAACGCATACTCCTTAACGGCACGGAGCATCGGCGTTGGTCCACAGGCATAAATGATATTTCCCTTAATTTCATATTCCCGAATGGCATCCAGCACATTCCCTTTTACACCATTTTTGCCGTCCTCACTGGCAATATACACTTCTCCCCTGGGTTCCAAATCCTCCAGCAGAAAAGTCTCATCCCGGAAGCCCAGAACAATATTCTTTTCGCAATTCAATTCCTTTGCAAGCTCCAGCATCGGAGGAATCCCAATTCCTCCTCCAATTAGGATAGCCCGCTTGTCCTTCAGGGTAAATCCATTGCCCAGCGGTCCCATTATATCAATTGTATCTCCCTCCGCAAGGGATGAAAATTCCTTTGTTCCTTTTCCAACCACCCGGTACACCAGCCGGATCGTTTCACTCTCATGGTCAATCTCACACAAACTGATTGGTCTCGGTAACAAATTTGCTCCATCTTTACTATATAACGATACAAATTGTCCCGCTTTTGCCTGTTCTGCAATCTCTGGTGCATATAAAACAAGGCTGTATATGTCACCGGCAAGCTGTGCCTGGCTTCTGACCTTCGCTGTCATCTTTATCGCACTCATGTTATTCTCCTAACTATATTCATTTATCTACCATTCAACCTATTAGATAAAAGTCTTTTCTCATGTTACCGTTTTGCAATGGCTCCCGTAATATCCTCTATCATATCCACTACCGCCTGTCTGGAAGCGTCTGCAAAATTCTGTGCCCCAAAGGAAGCATATTTTTCCTGCTTATAAGCTGCAATAATCCCTCTGGAAGAATTCACAATGGCACCTAATCCGTCCTTATTAAAATAATGCACCAAATCCTCTGCCTTGCCGCCCTGAGCGCCATACCCCGGCACTAATATGTAGGTCTTTGGCATCAGCTTACGGAGTACTTTTCCCATCTCCGGATAGGTAGCACCTACCACACAGCCTACATTGCTGTAGGTATCACCCATACATTCTTCCCCCCACTCTACAACCTTCTTTGCCACCAGTTCATAGAGCGGTGTTCCGTCTACTAACTGGTCCTGAAACTCTCCGGAGGAAGGATTTGAGGTCTTAACCAATACAAAAATCCCCTTATTCTCCTGCTTACAAACATCTACAAAAGGCTTCACACCATCCGTTCCAAGATAAGGATTCACTGTGACAAAATCCTCCGAAAAGCCGGAATAACTCTTACTTCCCACCTGTACCTTTCCCAGATGTCCCACTGCATAAGCCCCGGATGTGGAACCGATATCCCCACGTTTTATATCTCCAATCACAACCAGACCCTTTGCTTTACAATATTCACATGTTTTCGCAAAGGCGGCAAGTCCCGGTATTCCAAACTGTTCATACATTGCAATCTGGGGCTTTACTGCCGGAATCAAATCATATGTAGCATCTACAATTGCCTTATTAAACTGCCAGATTGCCTCAGCAGCCCCCTCTAAGGTCTCACCATACTCCTCAAACGCTTTCTTCTGGATATGCTCTGGTACATAACCAAGCATCGGGTCTAATCCAACTACAACCGGCGCATTCAAAGACGAAATCTTTTCCACTAATGTATTAATCATATCTTCCTCCTAAAATTATCCCTCTGCACAGCACAGTCGGACATTACTATATGCTGGGCAAAAGGACATGTTTATGTGTATTATATTCTAATTTTAGCGGTTGTTCAATTCCTATTTCTAAAAAGTTTGTGTCAACACTTTATTGACAAATTTCCAGTTTTCTTTATGACGAACGCTTCAACCGAGGAAAATGGTTCCAAGCCGTCTCTCTTTGGAACCATTTTCCTGATTGTAAAGCTGATTATAGGCAGCTTTAGGATGAATAAGGAGCCAGTGTAATGCGCACAAAATATCCCTGGGCTTCCCCACAAACCGGACATACCTCCGGTGCCTCTTTGGAGTCAATCACATGCCCACAGTTTAAGCACATCCATGTGGTGGAAACATCCGATACAAACAACCGGTTATCCTGCATCCATTTTCTGAACTGTGCAAAACGGTCAGCATGTACCTTTTCAACCCTTCCAATCATATGAAAGGCTCCAGCAATCTTCTGAAAGCCCTCCTGTCTTGCTATCTCCTCAAATGCCTTATAGACATTGTCATGCTCCTCATTTTCGTTATGCTCTGCCATACCGAGAAGCTCTTCCAAGGATTCACTGATATCCACCGGATACGAACCGTCAATCTCAATATTTTCCCCCGACAGTTCTGTTAAAAATTCATAAAATACCTTTCCATGTGCCCTCTCTTGTTCCGCTGTAAATTTAAATATCTCCTCTAACACATAAAGCTGCTGTTCATGTGCCTGCTCTGCCGCATAGGTATATCGGTTTCTCGCCTGGGATTCACCGGCAAACGCTCTCATAAGGTTTTCTTTCGTTTTGCTGTTCTTAAACTCAACTTCCATAACCAGCCTCCTCGTATTCATGGTTATTATACCGACCGTCCATCCGGTCTTCATTCATGTTTCCTTATAATAATTTCCGGTTTTATCCATTTTATACATCCTTACGGTTATTCATAACAACTTCGTAGCTATTCAATTTTACCAAGGCAGCTTCCTGTCAAGTCAAATACCCCGCAGCAAGCTACGGGGCATGACCTAGCTTCTTTTTAGCAAGTCCGCCCCAAGGTACGGGGTATTTGGTCTACGCTCCGCTGCGGAAATAGATTTTCAAAACTCTCCCGTTTCCTTATTTCTCCTTACTATAAATATTGCACCTATTACAATTCCCATTATCAAAATAAATAAAGGCACCAGTCCCGGCTTATTGGGCATAACATAGGAGGCAAGTGCCATATCTTTGTCATAATCATACCAGCCATCCCTGGTGTGTTTATAAAAATCTGCATCACTCTTTAGAAAAAATGTATAATCCGGGCGCCTTTTTCCACCTTTATCGTCCCACGTTACATCCATGTTATACCATTTTCCATCTACCCTCACAACATTCCACGCATGGTTTGCATCGGCCTGATAATCCTGCGAAGCACCGGTAACAATTCTGACCGGAATATCCATTTCAGAAAGCAGCAAAAATGCCGCCATACAGTATCCCTGGCAGACCATGGTTCCGTCCCGGTATCCTTCATAATCAAGATGATTTTCATACTTTTCATCATACTCATAATTATTAATCAGATAATCATGAACCGCCTTCACACTCTCATAATCGGATTCTCCCTTTAATGTGGCTGCCACTTCTTTCATTTGCTTCCAATATTCATCTAATACCTCTTTATCGTATTTATATACCAATTTAACCCGAATCTGCCAGTTATGGTCATCTGAAAACTTCCCATGCCATGATTCCATATAACCATCTTCTACATACCATGACAAATAGCTTCCACTATTTAATAAATTTTCTGTATCATGGTGAAAATAATAATCATCAAATGTTTTTTGAATATCTGTTCCCACCGCATTTTCATATGTATCATAATACACAAGACTCTTGTGCTCCCTAATCTGACTGCCAAGTGCCTTATAAAATTCCTGTTTGTTGGATACAGCGACTGTCTCCTGCGGAGTTCCCTCCACGGCATATACTCTGCCACCGGCTGGTTCATTAACCAGAACAAAACAGATAAAAACAGCTGTCAGTATTTCCTTTATCCCATTCATCCTTCTTTTTCTCATTTTGCCTTTCCCCTTTTTACACAGCGCCCCGTTCCCAGCAAAAAGTCAAAAATACATGGCGGCTGCATCTATGACAAATCATCACAGATACAACCGCCACTTTGATTTTTATAGTGCGCTTACTCTACCGAATAGTTCGGTGCTTCCTTCGTAATCTGGATATCATGCGGATGGCTCTCCTTCAGGGAAGCCGCTGAAATCTCAACAAACTGCGCATTTGCATGCAAGTCCTCAATCGTTCTTGCTCCACAGTAACCCATTCCGGAACGAAGTCCTCCAAGCAGCTGGAACACCGTATCTTCCACAGTTCCCTTATAAGCTACACGTCCCTCTACACCTTCCGGAACCAGCTTCTTTGCATTAGACTGGAAGTAACGGTCTTTGCTTCCATTCTCCATCGCTGCAATTGAACCCATTCCACGATATACCTTATATTTACGTCCCTGATATAATTCAAACTCTCCTGGTGACTCATCCGTACCTGCAAAGAGACTTCCCATCATACATACATTGGCACCTGCCGCAAGCGCCTTGGTAATATCACCGGAATACTTGATTCCACCATCTGCTATAACCGGAATTCCATATTCCCTGGCTACATCATACGCATCCATAATAGCGGTAATCTGCGGTACGCCAATACCTGCTACTACACGAGTTGTACAGATTGAACCAGGACCGATACCAATCTTCACTGCATCCACACCCATTTTAATCATGGCTTCCGCACCGCTTCTAGTAGCCACATTACCAGCAATTACCTGTAAATCCGGATATTTATCACGAATCAGCTTAAAGGTCTTCAATACATTGGCGGAATGTCCGTGTGCAGTATCAATTACTACGGCATCTACTTTAGATTTTACCAGCTCGTCCACACGGTCTGTAATGTCCGGTGTTACTCCTACTGCCGCTGCACAAAGCAGTCTTCCCTGAGAATCCTTTGCAGAATTCGGATATTTGATTGTTTTTTCAATATCCTTAATAGTAATCAGACCTTTTAGATTGTAGTTCTCATCCACAATCGGAAGCTTTTCCTTACGGGCTGCTGCAAGTATTTTCTTGGCTTCCTCTAATGTAATTCCCTCTCTTGCAGTAATTAAACCATCAGAGGTCATAGATTCCTTAATCTTCTTTGAATAATCTGTTTCAAATTTTAAATCTCGGTTTGTGATAATACCTACTAACTTTGTTCCCTCACAGATTGGAACACCTGAAATTCGGAACTTTGCCATCAGCTTATCTGCATCATCCAGCGTATGCTCCGGTGAAAGAGAAAACGGGTCGGTAATGACGCCATTTTCAGAACGCTTTACCTTATCAACTTCTTCAGCCTGTGCCTCAATGGACATATTTTTATGAATGACACCAATTCCACCCTGTCTCGCCATGGCAATCGCCATTCTGTGCTCTGTGACAGTATCCATACCGGAGCTCATAAGTGGAATCTGTAACTGAATCTTTTTTGTAAGCTGTGTTCTTAAATCAACGTCATTTGGAATCACCTCTGAATATGCCGGAACCAGCAGCACATCGTCAAAGGTAATGCCTTTTCCAATAATTTTACTCATATTCTCTCTGCCTTTCTCTAACTCGTTTTTATTACTCTTCGTATACACAAATGTACAGCTGTAGATATTCCTTCCCATCCAGCATCATGGGAACACAAATCGGCTCAATATCTGTCCTGATCTGCAAATCCGTACACAGCATAGATATCGGTGGGGTAATATCAATCAGCTTGCCCTGTGTAGAAAATATTGTTGCGGTATTGCCCATAATCATATTGCTGAGCTCATTCAGTGCAGAGCATGCCATCTCATCCAGCTCCGCCACAGGCATACCATACATCATTTTACTGGCAATCTCTTTTGCATTCTCTAACTCCATTGCCAATACAGCCTGCCCCTTCATCTGGCCAACAACCCCAACGGTAATCGTATAAGTTGGCTTCTCAAATGAAAAATCAGTTAAAGCCGGTCTTCCCACCGCAAGCTTCATCTGTGTAACATTTTCAAAAACACTAATCGCAGACTTTAAAAATGGATTAATATTATTAACATCCAGTGCTTTTCTCATTTCCATCCTCTTTTCCAGTTCATTCCAACTATATAATAAACCTATTATACATGAATCACTATTACTTCGCAAATAAAAATAAGAAGTTTTTTACATTTTTACATTTGTGAATTTTTTTTATTGTATCACCTGTTTCATATTTTGCAAGTATTTTTCTTTCAAATTATCTATTTTTTCTTTTTCTAACCTATGTTATACTAGTGGCATATGCTAATAATAAAGGTTTTTCCCTTTTGGAGGATACAATGAACGAACCATTTAACAAAACTTTACCAGGTATTGTAAATGCCATTACCCACAATTTTACAAAGTCTGATTTGCTTCTTGGCAAATCGGAAAAACCACTTCCCGTGCGGAGTGTTATCATTGATATTCTGGATGATTTAAAAAAGCTTATGTTTCCCGGCTATTTCAGCACAGAGCATGTAGACAATAACAATGCAGCATATTATACGGGACAAATGCTATCCAATCTCCATCACAAATTAAAAAAACAGATTGCCTTAGCTCTTGCCTATGACAGGGAGGATACCATATCCTGTTCTTCTCCCGAAATCCAGACAGAAGCAGAAGAAATCTGCTGCTCTTTCCTGAAAGCAGTTCCACAGCTGCAAGAGCTTCTGCTTTTAGATGTACAGGCAGGCTATGACGGCGACCCTGCTGCAGACAGCCGGGAGCAGATTATCTTTTCCTATCCCGGTTTTTATGCAATTTTTGTATACCGCATCGCCCACGAGCTTTATAACATGAAGGTTCCGTTTATTCCACGAATTATGACGGAACATGCCCACAATAAAACGGGAATTGACATCAATTCCGGTGCCATTATCGGTAAATATTTTTTTATGGATCATGGCACAGGAATTGTAATCGGGGAAACCACGGTTATCGGCGATTATGTCAAGCTATACCAAGGGGTAACCTTAGGCGCATTAAGCACCCGGGGCGGACAGCACCTTGCAGGAGTGAAACGCCATCCAACCATTGAAGACCGGGTTACCATTTATGCCAATGCCACTATCTTAGGGGGAGAGACCGTAATCGGAAAAGATTCCGTTATCGGCGGCGGCGCTTTCATTACCAGCTCGATACCAGAAAAAACCAGGGTATCTGTGACACCACCGGATTTATCCATCAAAAATGATACCCGCAGGGAATTATCTGCCACCAGCTACATTTACGAAATTTAACAACAATTACTTGTGGTCAAAAGTAAAACAAATACACCAGCATACAAAAAGGAATGAAAAAGATGGTACTAGCATGTCATAACATCTCGAAAGCCTATGGAATTACCGAGATATTAAACAACATTAATTTTCATATAGAGGCAAAGGAAAAGCTTGCCATTGTCGGAATTAACGGTGCCGGCAAATCCACCCTGTTAAAAATTATTATGGGGGAGGAAGAAGCCGATGAAGGGCAGATTGTAATCGGCAAAGACATATCTGTCGGCTATCTCGCACAGCATCAGACTTCCTTCTATGACAAAACAATTTTTGAAGAGTTATTAAGCGTAAAGCAAAACGTAATCGAATTGCAGGAGCAGATACGCCAGCTGGAGCAGAATATGAAGAATCTGGAAGATGAGGAATTAGAAGCTGCCTTAGAACGGTATACCCGGATGAACCATACCTTTGAACAGCAGGACGGATATGCCTTTGAAAGCCAGGTGACCGGTATCCTGAAGGGGCTTGGTTTTCAAGAGACAGATTTTAACCGGAAGGTAGAGGAGCTTTCGGGAGGGCAGAAAACGCGGATATCCTTGGGAAGACTTCTTCTTTCCAGACCGGATGTCATTCTCTTAGATGAGCCAACCAACCACCTGGATTTAAACAGTATCGCATGGCTGGAAAACTACCTGAAGTCCTATGACGGGGCTGTTATTATCGTCTCCCACGACCGGTATTTTCTGGATAAGATAGTAACCAAGGTGGTGGAGCTGGAAAATACCAAAAGCACCATTTACCACGGCAACTACAGCTACTACGCCGCAAAGCGTGAAGAGGTAAGGCTCTCCAAATACCGTGCCTACATGAACCAGCAGGCAGAAATTAAGCATCAGGAAGCAGTCATTGCCAAATTAAAGCAGTTTAACCGGGAAAAATCCATTAAACGTGCCGAGAGCCGTGAGAAAATGTTAGATAAGCTGGAACGCCTGGAAAAGCCACAGGAGGTCAACGATGAAATGCGTCTTACCCTGACCCCTGATATAGAAAGCGGAAATGATGTCCTATCTATAGAAGGTCTTTCCAAATCCTATGGTGCACATACTCTTTTTACCGGCATCGATATAGATATCAAACGGGGTGAACGGGTTGCTTTAATCGGAAACAACGGAACCGGCAAAACAACCATTTTGAAAATCATCACCCAGCTGCTTCCAAAGGACAGCGGTAAAATTATTCTCGGTGCACAGGTACACATTGGATATTATGACCAGGAGCACCAGGTACTCCATCCGGATAAAACCATTTTTGATGAGCTGCATGACACCTATCCGGATATGACCAATACCAGAATCCGCAATGTGTTAGCTGCCTTTTTATTTACCGGGGAAGAGGTATTTAAGGAAATCAGGGATTTAAGCGGTGGTGAGCGCGGCAGGGTAAGCCTGGCAAAGCTGATGCTTTCCAATGCCAATTTCCTGATTCTGGATGAACCTACCAACCATCTGGATATAACCTCAAAAGAAATATTGGAAAATGCTTTAAAAAATTATACCGGAACCATTCTGTATGTATCCCATGACCGGTATTTTATCAACCAGACCGCCACAAGGATTCTGGATTTACATGACGGCGGTATCACCTCTTATATTGGTAACTACGATTACTATATCGAACAGCAGCTGGTATCCACCGCCAGAACAGAGGAAAAAGCAGTGGCTGTCAGGGAAGACACAGAGAGCAAAAAAGACTGGAAACGCTCCAAAGAAGAACAGGCAAAAGAAAGGAAACGCCGGAATGACCTTCAAAAAACAGAAAGCCGGATTGAAGAATTAGAAAATCTCATATCCGCTCTGGGTGAGAAAATGGCACTTCCCGAAAATGCCACCAGTGCGGCAAAGCTTTCAGAGCTTTCAGAGCAGCAGACAAAAGCAAATGAGGAGCTGGAACAGCTCTACGAAATCTGGGAAAATCTATCCGAATAAAATTCAGAAAAGGTCCACCGGACCATTTTCTCATATGCCTGGCAACCAAAAACTGCAGAGCCATGGAAATTTATTCCGGCTCTGCCAGATATTCCTCCAGCGTAATCCCCTTATCATAAATCTCTTTCGCTGCAGCCTTTCCTACATAGCGGAAATGCCAGGATTCATAAGAAAAACCAGTTATCTCTTCCTTCCCCTTTGGATAACGCAGAATAAAACCATATTTGTAACAGTTCTCCTGAAGCCAGATATTCTCCCGCGCATTTTCCTGTGTCGCATCCAGCCTCTGATTGGTTACTGCCACAATATCCACTGCAAGTCCTGTTTCGTGCTCACTGTAATGCGCCGGAGCAACCGTGAGCAGAGCATCCTCTCTTGCCTCCTCCTCATTCATTCCCGCTCCTGCGTTCTTTACAATCTCCTCCTCCAGCAGCCTCTGTTGTTCTTCAGAGGAGCGATAACCGCTTGCCACCAAAAAAGATAACCCTTGTTCCTGCTCTTCTCCGTCAAACAGCATATTCCGCAAATCCTCATACATCACAGATGCCACCTGCTGTCCATTCTTAAGTGTCGTCAGCGCCACTGTGTAATCTGTAGGCAGATACGAAGATTTGTTTACTAAAAGCGTGGTGAAATCTACCTCTTGTTCGCCTGAAGCATCCTGGCTTTTCATTTCCCACTCACTTTCTACGCTTTCCCTTTCATTACCTGTTGACATGTTTTCTGTTTTCTTCCCAGCGTCTTCATCACCCGTGGTCATTGCCTGCACAGACTGTGGATTATTCTTCTCACCCTGCTTCACCAGACAGGATTCACATATATTTTTCACACCGGATACTGCTGCAGCCACAACCCCTCCTGCCAGTAAAAATGCCAGAATTACAACGGACCACGCCCCCAGCCATTGCAATCGCCTCTTCATGGAAATTCTCCTTTTTCTACGCCTGTATCTTAACATGATAGACCTCCTTAATCACAATGCATTAAGGTTAGCCTCAAAATGTATCCTTTCACATTAGAAACTGCATCATTTTTGTATCTTTTTTATTCTTTCATATTTTGGGTCTCGTCATAGAGGTCATTCTCCGAATCGACTCCAGAATCGTCTAGAGGGTGCGACACAAAATAGAAATTTCCCCCTGTTTCCTCCGTATCATATCCCGAATAACTACTGCACTGGACTTCATAAAACGCCATGTGTCCAAGCAATATACTATTCATCCAAAATTCACCATAATCCATTGAGTCTATGTTATAATAATCCAGTCTGTTCTCCTGCGCTTCGCCGGCTTTTGTACTGTCTTCAGATGAATTCTGGCTGACTAAGTACTTCTCATAGTTTACGGACCATTCCGTCAGCAGCTTATAATTTTCTTCCTCACTTTGTTCCCATATCTTCTGTATATACATCGCAGCCTGTTTGTTATGGACAAAGGCCTCGTATATCTGGTAGGTTACCGTATCCACTAGAAAAGTATAGTTCTCTTCGCCCCCGTTCAAATAAAACATGATATTCCAGACATAAAAAATTTTCCCCGGCTTTGATTTCAGTGTACACGCATACATTTCTGCACTGTCAAAAATAGCATTCAAATCCATACTTGCACTGTCAATGGGCAATAATCCATCCTTCTCCATCATTTCAAGCTGCTTAGAAAGCTCAGGTAACAGCTTTTCATCATTTGCTTCCAAATCCTTGACCTTGTCCAGATACATTACGGAAATTCTTTCCTGTCCAAAGATAATCTCAAGCTTCTCTTCCACAGTTAAATCCATATTCACGGTGACAGATCTGTCCTGTGGATACAGATGATACTGATTCATATAGCCTCTGTCATTTTTCTTCGTAATATACTCCGGAAGAAAAATAACCACCACAACAGATAAGATAAACAGCAATCCAGCCATTGTCCATTTTATTATCTTTCTCATTCCTTTGCCTCCTGCATAAAGGTTACAGTAACGCTGGTACCCTTATTGAGCTCACTTTCAATCTTCCATTCGGCCCCGTGTAAATCAACAATCCGGTTACACAGAGTCATACCGAGTCCGGCACCGCCCTCCTTGCGGGAACGCGATTTATCTACCATGTAAAAGGCATCCGTAATCTTTGACAGCTCCTCCTGTGGAATTCCTCTTCCCTCATCCCGGACAGAAATCTCATATCCCTTCCTGCCGTTTTTCCCTTCTATCCAGATTACATCCCCTTCCTGTGATGCCTTCTTGCTGTTATCAATCAGATTGGCAAACAGGGAAATCAGTAAATCCTTTTCCCCATATATCTTACCGGACTCCGATTTCATTTTGAGTACCAGATTTTTTTCCAAAACCCCTACCTCTGCCAAGTCAAATACGGTCTGTATAAAATAGTGGGCATCCATGCTCACAAATTCAAAATCCTGTTTTTTCATGACCATAAGCTCCAGCAGCTTCAAGGACAATGCCTCCAAACGCTTTCCCTGGGAATAAATGTAGCCCGCTGCCTTAATGCGTTCCTCCTCTGTCAGGTTCATGGAACGAATCATGTCTGCGTAACCGATAATGGAAGTCAGGGGTGTCTTTAACTCATGGGCAAAGGCAGATGTAAACTCCTCCTGCCGCTTAGCCTGGTCTTCCAGGGAGAACATTCTATCAGAGAGCTTTTCCGCCATATCATTAAAGTCCTGTGCAAGTACCCCCACCTCATCCTTGTTTTTCACCACCGCTCTTGCCTGCATGTTTCCCTTTGCAAAGCTTCTGGCAATCCGGGAAAGCTGCCTCACAGGGCTTGTGAGCAAAAAGGAAATAACCAGCGCAAGCACTGCAACAACGGCAAGCATCACCAGCATTATCGTCCGATAAGTATAAAGCATCTGGCTGCGCTCCGAATAAATGTGGGAAATATCCCTTACGGTTTCCAGACATACCGGATTCTGGGTCAGACGGCTGTCAATTACACTCATGACATTCAGATAATATTTCTCTCCATCCTCATATATCCGGTATCCGCTCTCTTCCAGGCTTATCTGCTCCAGCAAAACCGTATCCGCTTTCCCTGCTCCGCCCGAATAAATTACACCGCCCTCCGAGCTTACCAGCAGCATGGAATCCTCTTCTGAATCCATCCGGCGGTTAATGGACTGCGCTACCTCTATCCATACATTATTTCCCTGCTCATTAAATGCTTCCGGCATGGAATTTACCGTAGTCTCAAATGTCAGCTTGAGCATCTGGTTTTCGCTCTTCCCCATCTCAATCTCACGATTCAGGGCAGATTGGAAAAATTCCTGAATCATCAGGGTCCCAAAAACGCCAAAGGACAGGGATGCCAATAAAAGCATACTGAAGAACACCTTCACATAAAATTTCATTTTATACCTCCAGCCGGTAACCTACCTTGTAAACTGCTTTGATGACATCCTCCCATTCCAGCTTCTTCCTCAGTCTCTGGACATGTAAATCCACCGTTCTGCTGTCACCTAAATAACTGCTCTCCCAGACATTTTCATAAATTGTCTCCCGGTAAAGTGCTATATTTTTATTACGCACAAACAATAATAACAGTTCAAATTCCTTCAAGGTTAACATAACCTGTTTTCCGTTTTTTATCACAACTCTGGAGGGAATATCAATCTCTACATCTAAAATACTAATTTTATCATCTGCCTTGTTGTATCTCCGAAGCACTGTCTCCACTCTTGCCAGTAATTCCACAATTGCAAAGGGCTTTGTGATATAATCATCCGCTCCTGCCCGCAATCCCTTCACGCGGTCATCCAACTCCCCCATGGCGGTAATAAAAATAACCGGCATATTCAAAACCTTTGTATAATCCAGCAATTCATATCCATTTACCCCCGGCAGCATAATATCAAGTAAAACCAGGTCAAAACGCTCCTGACTCAATATATCAGCAGCCGTGTTGCCATCAAAGGCACATTCACAGTGATAACCGGCTTTTACAAGGTTCATTCTTATCAAATCCGAAATCGGTTCTTCATCTTCTACAATTAATATCTTTATCATGTCTTACACTCTTTCTTATCATTTTATGGTTCAATAATTTTTTATATCTTTATTGTATCATACTTGTATCAAATAAAAAATCGAATATAACACAAATCCAAAAAACCTTAGATTTGCCGAATCCCGGAATGAAAGTGGCTTCATCCCGGGGTACAGTAAATCTAAGGTTCCGATTCCTATTCTGTTTTCCAGTCACTCCCTACAGGCTTGCCTCTAATGTCTTACGAATCTCTTTAATAAAGTTCTCGGAATTCAATACCGTAGGATTTTCAATTGTTGTAATAAGCGCCAGGTCCTTTGTCATTCTTCCGGACTCAATGGTTCCAAGAGTTGCCGCCTCCAGCTTATCCGCAAAGGTACAAAGCTCCGGAATATTGTCAAGCTCTCCACGCTTTCTAAGGGCGCCGGTCCAGGCAAAAATAGTTGCCACAGAGTTTGTGGATGTCTCCTCCCCTTTTAAATGCTTGTAATAATGTCTCTGAACTGTTCCATGGGCTGCCTCATACTCATATACACCGGAAGGTGATACCAGTACAGAGGTCATCATGGCAAGAGAACCAAATGCAGAAGAAACCATATCCGACATAACATCTCCGTCATAGTTCTTACAAGCCCAGATAAATCCGCCCTCTGCCTTCATTACACGGGCAACCGCATCATCAATCAGGGTATAAAAATACTCAATTCCCGCTGCCTTAAACTTCTCATCATACTCTGCATCATAAATTTCCTGGAAAATATCCTTGAATCTATGGTCATATTTCTTAGAAATCGTATCCTTTGTGGCAAACCACACAGACTGCTTTGTATCCAGTGCATAATTAAAGCATGCCCTTGCAAAACTTGCAATGGAATCATCCAGATTATGCATACCCTGAATCACACCCGGTCCCTTGAACTCATGAATGGTCTCCCGAAGCTCTGTTCCGTCCTCACCTGTAAATACCAGCTCCGCCTTGCCTGCACCCGGAACACGAATTTCAGAATTCTTATAAACATCACCATAGGCATGTCTTGCAAGGGTAATTGGCTTTACCCAGTTCTTTACACATGGCTCAATTCCCTTTACTACAATCGGTGCACGGAATACGGTACCATCCAAAGCAGCACGGATTGTACCATTTGGTGATTTCCACATTTCCTTTAAATTATACTCTGTCATGCGGGCAGCATTGGGAGTAATCGTAGCACATTTTACTGCCACGCCATATTTTTTCGTTGCCTCTGCAGAATCAAGGGTTACCTGGTCATTGGTCTCATTTCTGTACTCAAGACCTAAATCGTAATATTCTGTCTTCAAATCAATGAACGGAAGCAAAAGCTCGTCCTTAATCATCTGCCAGAGAATTCTTGTCATCTCATCTCCGTCCATCTCCACCAACGGAGTTGTCATTTTAATTTTTTCCATCACACTGTCCTCCTGTATCAAGTTTTTTGTTCGCTGCTTATCTCTTCTCAGAAAAATAAGCCATAAGTATTCACATATGACTTATTTGTCCTAAAAACAGTATTATTTTATATACCTCTATAGAATACCAAAAAATCATATTTCTGGCAACTTTACATTTAAAGTTTTTGCATTTTCTGCTACCACCCTCATCAGTTCTTCATCGGTGATTGAGGTTACCCGTCCCTCATCATATTCCCTATCCACCCATTCCTTTACTGCGGCGACAAGTGGGGAACTCTTGTCAATCTTGTCCTCCACATGAAGACGATAATGGGTATTTATCCAGTGTGCAATCCCTGCAAGCCCCGAGGTATTGGACACGGCAACCTGGACTGGACGGTTCAAAAACTTATCCGTATCAAATATATTATATATTTCTTCATTTTTGAGAAGACCATCTGCATGTATGCCTGCACGGGTAATATTAAAATTCTTTCCAACGAATGGTGTCTGCTCTGGAACGGTATACTTAAGCTCCCTGCGATAATAATCTGCCAGCTCTGTAATCACCGTGGTATCTGCACCATTTAAATTTCCCTTTAACTGTGCATATTCAAAAATCATGGCCTCAAGGGGTGTATTACCGGTTCTCTCCCCGATACCAAACAGGGAACAGTTGACTCCCGATGCCCCATACAGCCACGCCGTAGTAGAATTGGTCACCGCCTTATAGAAATCATTGTGTCCATGCCATTCCAGGCACTCGCTGGGCACCCCTGCATGCTTGGTCAGACCATAGCAGATTCCCTGTACGGAGCGGGGAATCACCGCACCGGCAAAGTTTACGCCATACCCCATGGTATCACAGGCTCGAATCTTAATCGGAATCTTATATTCCTCCATCAGCTTCATCAGCTCCAGACAAAACGGAATCACAAAACCATAAATATCTGCCCTCGTAATATCCTCCAAGTGGCATCTCGGACTGATGCCAATCTCCAGGCAGTCCCTTATAACCCCCAGATACTGCTCCAATGCCTGCTTTCTGGTTTTCTTCATCTTATAAAAGATATGGTAGTCTGAACAGCTTACCAATATTCCGGTCTCCCTCAGCCCAATATCCTTAACCAGTTCAAAATCCTTCTTAGTTGCTCGAATCCAGCTTGTCACCTCCGGAAAGCGGTATCCACGCTCCATACATTTATACACTGCATCCCTGTCCTTCTTGCTGTACAGGAAAAACTCGCTTTGGCGGATTAGTCCGTTTGGTCCGCCAAGCCTGTGCAGATAATCATAAATTGTTACAATCTGTTCTGTGGTATAAGGCTCCCTGGACTGCTGTCCATCCCGGAAAGTGGTATCTGTAATCCAGATTTCCTTTGGCATATTATGAGGCACAATCCGCTCATTAAATGCAATCTTCGGCACTTCTTCATAAGGGAACAGATTACGGAAAACATTCGGTTTTTCCACATCCACCAAATGATACATGTGCTCTTCCAATTCCAGTAAGTTTGTCTTTTCATTATTTACTACAATTCGGTTATCCATTTTTTATCCTCTCTTCACTCTCGCATAATGCTTATTTTATTGAATTCCTTCTTTCTGCTAAACTCCATTTATACCCTATATAATAGAATTACTCTTCAATATAAAAATAATTGCGGTAAGGGTAATTGAGGACAGCAGGGTAGTCATCACCACAATTCCGGATGCCAGCACGCTGTCATTGCCCATATTTTTTGCCATAATATAAGAACTGACTGTAGTCGGCGCCCCCGTCAAAATCAACAATGCCACCATTTCTTCATTCCGAAAGCCCATCCATACCGCCACCGGAAGAAAAATACCCGGAATAATCACTAATTTAATTAAAGAAGCAACTGCAACAGGCTTCCACTTTTCAAGCGCCGCCCCGGTAGAAAAGCCTGCACCAATGGTAATCAATGCCAGCGGCGTAGAAAGGCTTGCCACGCTGTTAATTGATTTTTCAATTATTACAGGAAACGAAAGCTTTAACAGGGCAAAGGGAATACCGGCAAAAATCCCTATAATAATGGGATTTGTCACTATCCCCTTAAGCGTCTTCTTTACCACAGCACCCTTGTCTGTCTCTTCTGCATTTGCACTCCGCATCAATACAATGACCGAAAAAATATTAAATAATGGTATGGATGCCACAATCATCATGGGAACCAGACCACTGCTTCCATAAATGTTTTCAGCAAAGGCAATGCCAAGAATTGCTGCACTTCCCCGAAAGCTTCCCTGTACAAAGCTTCCAATTATACTCTTATCTTTTATGAATATCTCTGCCAGCAGCCATGTCATACCAAAAAACACACAGGTCCCTAAAAAGCAAAACAGAACAAATTTGAGATTAAAATCCTTTGTTAAATCTGCCCCTGCAATATCCTTAAAAACCAATACCGGCAGCGCTGCCTTAAAGACCAGCTTATCTGCCACAGATACAAAATCATCCGTCAGTAAATGTATCCTCTTAAGCCACCAGCCAAATATCATGACAAGAAAAACCGGCATTGTCGCATTCAGGCTGTATATAAAATTATTCATATCCTAGTCTTCCTCTTCCTCATCGTTTTCCTTGCCATTCTGTCCGATTATAAAGAGGGCAGCCACAACAACAATGGAGACTATCATGCAGATTGCAATCAGCCACGGCTTTGAAGCATCACCAGTGTTTGCCATACCAACTAACCAATTCAACGTATCTCTACTCCCTTCCCTGATTATTCCTCCGGATGATAGTCCTTCACAACATCCTTATCCGGAATCGTCTTCTTTGTAGAATTCACAAAATTACGAACATGAACCACTGCCTTATTAATCGGAATATTGGTTCCTGCACCGGCAACACATCCGCCAGGACAGCCCATACCTTCAATCAAGCAGCCGTTTTTCTTTCCGGCTTTTGCAAGCATCAGCATTTTCCGGCACTCATCCAGTCCCTCCGCATGCTCGATATGAACCTCCGTTCCCGGATAATATTCATTAATACATTCCTCAATTGCCTTGGCAACTCCTCCTGCCACGGCATAGCCGCGTCCGGCACCTGTCGCATCCTCCACCGGAACTCCAACCCGGAAATCATCAAATTCGATATCTCTTGAAAGGAACATCGCATCCAATTCCTCAAAAGTAATTACAAAATCCACATCACTCCGCACTGTCTTCCGCATTGCCTCTAATTTCTTTGCTGCACATGGTCCGATAAATACAACCGAAGCTTCCGGATGCTCCTTTTTAATCATTCTCGCAGTGGCAACCATCGGCGTAAGCGCATTGGAAATCTTGTCAATCGTTTCCGGAAAATGCTTTTTGGAAAGCATTGCCCATGACGGACAACAGGAGGTTAACAAAAATGGAACCTTTCCGGTAGCAACCTCCTTGACATAGTGCTCCGCTTCTGTCATGGCACCCATATCCGCACCCATAGCAACCTCGTAAACACCGGCAAAACCCAGCTTAAGCAATGCCGCTTTTATCTTATCCGGTGTTGCATATTCCCCGAACTGACCCACAAACGCAGGCGCAATGGCAGCATAGATTTCCCGTCCGGAGCGAAGCGCGCGAATCAACTGAAAAATTTGGGATTTATCCGCAATGGCACCAAAAGGACAGTTTACCATACACATGCCACAGGACACACATTTCTTCTCATCAATCTTGGCGCGTCCCAATTCGTCACTGACAATGGCATTTGCGCCACAGGCATCTGCACAGGGACGCCGCTTATGGGAAATCGCATCATATGGACAGTGGCTTTTACATTTGCCACACTTGATACAGATATTTTTATCAATAACCGATTTCCCATTTTCCATATGTATGGCACCCACCGGACATACCTCCATACACGGATGTGCCACACAGCCCTTGCATTGGTCGCTCACCTCATAGACGTTATGCTCACAGGCATTACAGGCAGCAGGAATCACCTGCATCAGAGGCGGCTCATAGTATTTCTCATCAATGTTGCTCTCCTCAATTCCCTGGGTCAGATGTACCGGCTTGTCCTCCGGACGAAGCGACATACCCATGGCAAGACGAATCCGCTCTCTGGTAATCGCACGTTCCCTGTAAATGCTCTCACAATACTGAGGGGTATCCCCCGGAGTTATCTTATATGGTATCGCCTCAATATCATCAATAATGTTCTCTGATTCATAGGCAACATTTGCAATTTCCGTAAATACCTGTTTTCTAAGACGCTTCACGTTGGTTACTATATTTCGCACTTTTTCATCTCCTTTGGTTAATCCTGTTTATCACCATCCTGTTTATTATATAATACTTATGACGATTTTTCTATAAAAAACTTATGAAGAAATAAAAAAGGATTGGGGCTGTCGCTTTAACGAATGAAAATTCGTGAGGCGGCAGCTTCATTTTCACTGTTTTTATATTAATCTCAAGAAAAAGCTCCGATTTATTTTGTCATTCTATAAAAATGGTTTCACCTGAAATTTCCCCCAGATTAAAAAGTGCATTGGACATTTCAGCAAGAATGCGTTTAGAGCAGGGTGCAAAATGAATGCTCTGGAAATGTGCGAATGTTGCATAATCTGGAGCTGGTGCACCCTCCAGAAGGAACATGAAGTTGATATCCACTTTGATTTAGACTATAATTTTTCTGTAAGTTAATGTGTTTGGTCATACATTGATTTTACACCAACTGTCAGATTCTTTCGAGGTCTGGCAGTTATTTTTTTTCATAGAAAAGGAGCTGCGCACTAATTACTTAGTGCAACACCCCCTTTTATAATAGTTGTTTGTAAAAATATTTCCGAGTATTGTTTTTGTGGATTTGCTACAAAAATTGATAAAGCATATTGCACTAGTAATGTAAATATGATACTGTTAAATCATACTAAAAAAGCAAAAAATAAGCAATGTGTAGTATATGAGTATTGCGTTTATACAGTAGAAATACTGGTATAAAAAATACATATGAATGAGCTTTTAATGCATATAGAGAGGGAAAGGCGTAAAATGTTTAAATTTATTGTACAATCAAAAAGAAAATTTTTAACATTGCTATTTGTGATCTGTATGTATCTATGCTCCATAACAACGATTGCGGAGGAGTTGGAAAGTGAATATACGATTACAGATTTTTGCGCATACTGGTCCAATGGATATCAGGAATTGCATATTTATGATTCTTTTTATTTGATGAAAGATACGGAACATTGGGAGGCGATAGATACTGATAACAATAAGGTAACCGGAAAAATTCTTGTAATAGGAGAAGAGGATGATGAGGAAAGCTCGGCTATTTCATACACTTTATCCACAACATGGGAATTGTATAAAAATGTGATATACGCAGGTGAAAATATTCCGGAACATGTATCATTTGAGTATATTGTAACAGAAGACTTGACTGTGGAAAATATTTCGGGATATGATATGATTATCATAGAGTTTCTTACAGAACAAGATACATTGTCAGAATCACTTTTTATGAAATTGGATCAGATGGTCAAAGAAGGGCAATATATTGTTTTTGATACGGAAATAAATGACTGTTGTTCTTATACAGGAGAAAAGGATGGTTCTGTTGCAGTTATAGATTCCAGAAATAAATGCCTTCTGATTAGCAGTAATAAGGCACCGGGATATTTTGAAAATTTGAGCTTCCAAGGTTCTTCCGGCAAAACAGTTACACTTGCTTCCATTGCGAATGTAAATAATTTGAGCATGGAAGCTTATAGAGAAAGTGTAAAAAAGATAAAAATTCTTCCGACGTATGGTTCTAATGTGCTTACTAATACTTTTTATATATGGCATGATGCGAAAGAAGTGATTTTACCTTCTTTTATTGACACAATTAGTGACAATTGTTTCAAGGGATATTCAAGTTTGCAATCTGTAAATTTAGATAATGTTAAAACGATTGGGGTTTCAGCGTTTCAAAATTGTGGGTTTTCAGAGATGGTGATTCCAGGTGGAGTTGAAACTATCCATTCTAAAGCATTTTATTTTAATGATATTCATACAATAGAAATAACAGACAGCGTTTCTGCCATAGATGAGCTTGCTTTTGGGTCGGATTGTTTGTTGGAAACACTTTTGATTCATGTAAATGAAAATGGAATCAGGTTAGGAAAGAATGTATTTTATATGGATTCAGATACAGAAGTATGTATAGATTATGAGGACGAAGATTCCGGAAAGCAGCAGATGTTTTCACCGTTTGCAGATAACAATATGGATATCACCGCAGAAAATTTCAGTAAATTGAATATGGATTCTCTGTTTCTTGTTTTTATCGGAGTCAGTGAGAGCGCAGAAGAATACACTGTTATATTGGTGGATAACAAAGTTCCTTTACAAACATATACTAAACAGGTCATAAATGGAACAACATGGGGAAAGTATCTCGAAGCATTGCCAGATCAGGAGTATTCAGGCTTTAAATTAATATTTAAGGGATGGGCATTTGAAGATGGAGTGAAAATAAATGAAGAGGATATTGTCAATCTTGATGACAATATAAAAATTTATTCGCTATATGAAAGGGAGAATGAAACAAATACATATACAGTAAATTTTCCGGAGTATAGCAAAACAATAGAAATTCATTATGGTGATACACTTGGTCAGTATAATACGCCCAATCCGCAACAGGAAAATGATACTTTTTTAGGATGGTCACAACATTATCCTGTGGGAGTTAAGGACATATTGACAGATAATAGCAGATGGCTGATTTCATCAAATAAAACGATTGATTTATATGGGGTATGGGAATCAGATTTAGATGATTTGGTTACAGCAGAGACTTTGTCAATGATTCCTAATTACTATTTGAACAGGAATAATACGGGACATATATATTATTATAATAGTGGAAAAGGAGAAAGATATACGTTAGATAAGACAAGTTTTTCGAAAGAGGATGAAAAAAATGCAGATGTACTGTACAATAAAATAGTGAAGGCAGGTAAAAGCGCTTCTAAGATTTGCATTGTTCCAAGTAACTATAAATTGAATGTTAATAGAGCAAAGAAAAAGGGATATTATGTTATAAAATCCGGATTGTCAATTCAGAAATTAAAAAGAGCATTAACATTTATGAATTGCAAGTATTTTCAGTATTTATTAATTATTCAGACTCCCTATGTAGAGAAGGAGGAAAAGCTTAACGGGTGTACAAATATCGGATATGGGATGAAAGTAAACGACTGGGAGATAAAGGATGCAGTTAACTTTGAGGGATGGGTATATGGTATTGATGCTTCAAAATTTATGAAGTATTATAATATCTGCAATCGGGTTAATTCTTTGACAGATGACCTGGTAAATAAAGTGTTTAAATTCGATACTAGTACAATCGTAGTCGAGGCATTAAAAGTAGTAAATGATTATGTGATTCAATATACTGCCTATGATAATCCTCAGAAAATATATGATTTGAAATGGTTTTTGGAAGAGACAAGCCAAAGCAGAAACTTGGGAAAACAAGCCTCGCATCATGGTGTCTGCGCTTCCTATTCAAAATTGGCTCATGCGGTTTTGGGGAAATGCGGGTATGAAACTTTGCCATGTGCAGTTTGGGAATCACCTGAGGCATATAACAAGTATAAAAAAGGAAATTCAAAATATGGTCCGGTGCATAGTATAAATCAGGTTATTATTGATGGGAAAGAATACTATTGCGATTTTTGTTGGGCATCAGAAAATGCCCCAATGCGATATATGTTTTTGACATTGCAGGAGACAAATGGGATTTCCTGTCATTATCATCCGGTTCAGGATAATTATGGTACTATCATTTATTTTAGAGACACAAATAGTGATTTTTATGGAACAAGGGATACAGTGACGGTTACGTTTGATGCAAATGGAGGCGAACCTAAAAAAGTAAAAATTGAAGGAGCAAAAAATAAGAAAATAAAAAAATTAGCAGAAGTTACAAGAAAGGGTTATGACTTTGTAGGATGGTATACGAAGAAATCAGGAGGAAAGAAGGTAACAACATCAACAAAAATAAAATCGAATACGACCATATATGCGCACTGGAAAAAAATTACTGTTAAAAGGGCAGTCATTAAAAGTGCAAAAAGTGAGAAAAAGAAAACTGTATCAGTGAAATTTAATAAACTTGCAGGTGTAAAAGGATACCAAATACAATATAGTACATCAAATAGTTTTAAGAAAGAGACAACAAAGACAATTGCAATAAAAGGGAACAAAACTTTTAATAAAACTATTAAAAAACTGAAGAAAAAAACATATTATATAAGAATACGTGCATATAAAACAGATTCTGCAAAAAGTAAGGTATATGGTAAATGGTCCAAGACGAAAAGAGTCAAGGTAAAGTAGAAAGGGGGAGCGTTATGAGAAAAAGAAAATTGCTATTTATATTTCTATTTATGTGTTTCTTTGTTTTGTTGCCGCAAACCAAAGTCATGGCAACGGAAAATGATGAGCCGGAGTTTATTACGATTACATACATCTGTAACGGTATCACAAAAACAGAAACGATTCATCCAGGGGAGACGTTAGATTTATGGATTCCCGAAGCGGAAGGTGGAGTCACCCTTGCATATTGGATTACGAATCCCGGTGTAGCCATAGAAGACCGGAATATCGTAACATCTGAAACGGTTTTTTATGAGGATACAACATTATATCCGGTATGGGAGCCTCCGGTAATAGAAATAGAGGAAGAGAAACATCCAGTGTTAGACGAGGATGCTATCAAAAATTTGTACCCTCCTGTGGAAGAACCAACGGAATATTATGTTAGGTTTGAATTGGAGGATGGTAATCACTATTGTACAATAGCGGTTGACAAAAATACTTCTATTGAATTTTTTCCTGCAGAGCCGGAAAAAGACGGATATGTGTTTGTAGGTTGGTATACAGAAAAAAATAACGGAGTAGAAATTAATCAGACAAATATAATAACATCTGATATGACATTATATGCACATTGGGAGAAGATTCCGGAAGGATATTATCTTATAAAGTTCAACAAGAATTATGGAACGGAAGATTTGATAATATGTGAGCTGGTCAGCAAGAAGTTGGATTATTTCCCTGATGTAACCCGCGCAGGATACAAGTTTAAAGGCTGGTATACCGCAAAAAAAGGTGGAAAGAAGATTGCGTTTGGGAAAAAGGCAAAAGCGAATATGACGGTTTATGCCCATTGGTCAAAGGTCACCGTGAAGAGGGCTTCTATAAAAAGCCTTTCCGCAGAGAAAAACAAACTGACAGTGAATTATAAGAAGGTTTCATCGGCACAGGGATATCAGATACAGGTATCTACGTCAAAGAAGTTTAAAAAGAAAGCGACCATCAGCAAAACCTATAAAAAGAATAAAACATTTACCCGGACAATCCGTAAACTGAAAAAGAACAAACTATACTATGTTCGTGTGAGAGCCTATAAAAAAGATTCCACGAATGCAAATGTATATGGAAAGTGGTCGAAGGTGAAAAGGATTAGAGTCTGATTAGGATAGTTGGGAAGTGGGACTAAGCGCATAGAAGAAAGGGGCTGTTGCACTAAGTAATTAGTGCGCAGCTCCTTTTCTATGAAAAATAACTG
>URMF01000017.1 GCA_900548855.1 uncultured Eubacteriales bacterium | reverse complement strand
GCAGGAAAGCCTGGTGGTGGAAAAGATTAAAAAGAGCTACCGCCATGTGGATATCATTTTCGGCACCCATAATGTATTTAAGCTGGCAGAACTGATTGAGAATAAGCTGAGTTCCAAGGGAATGATAATTGATATCTGGGAAGGCACCTCTGAAATCGTGGAGGATTTGCCAAGCGACCGCAAATACGACTTTAAATGTGGCGTGAATATTATGTTTGGCTGCAATAATTTCTGCAGCTATTGTATTGTGCCATATGTAAGGGGCAGGGAGCGTTCCAGAAAGCCGGAGGACATTATTGCAGAAATTGAACATCTGGTGGCAGATGGTGTCGTAGAGGTTATGCTGTTGGGACAAAATGTGAATTCCTATGGCAAGAATTTAGAGGAACCGATTACTTTTGCACAGCTGCTGGAGCAGGTAGAACAGATAGACGGATTAAAACGGATTCGTTTTATGACTTCCCATCCAAAGGATTTATCCGATGAGCTGATTGCGGTTATGGCAAAATCAAAAAAGATTTGCAAGCATCTCCATTTACCGATGCAGTCCGGAAGTACGAAAGTCCTTAAAGATATGAACCGCCGTTACACAAAAGAAGATTATCTGGCATTGGTAGAGAAAATCAAAACTGCAATACCAGATATTTCTCTGACCAGCGATATTATTGTCGGTTTTCCAACGGAGACCGAAGAGGATTTTGAGGATACAATAGATGTGGTAAGAAGGGTACGGTTTGATTCTGCGTTTACCTTTATTTATTCTAAACGGACAGGAACTCCGGCAGCAGCTATGGAATTTCAGGCAACGGAAGAGGAGATTAAGGCACGTTTTGATCGTCTGTTAAAAGAAGTACAGGAGATTGCAAAGGAAACCTGCAGCAAGGATGAGGGAAAGACTTTGGAGGTTTTAGTGGAAGGGTTAGACGAGCAGGATGAAAACCTGTTAACCGGAAGGCTTTCTAATAATTTACTGGTGCATTTTCCAGGGGACAAATCCTTGATTGGAACTTTTCAGAATGTGAAGCTTACAAAGGCAAAAGGGTTTTATTACCTTGGGGAACTTGTTTAATGGGAATCGGAGCAAGGAGCCAGGCATACAGAGAATGGTCCAGCCTGGACTGGCAGTAATACAGCTGTTAAAATTTTAAGGAATTAACTAAGCTGAGGGGATAACTATGGAGGATTTATTACCAATAATATTTGTATTAATAATTGTAATATCCATTCCATTACTTATACTATGGCAGGTAAGGGAATGGAACCGAAAAAGGGCATGGGATATTGCACAACAATTACCAGATGATGTAAAGCACTTATTGAAAACACCAGCAGGCTATACAGAAATCACAATGAAAGAGCGTTTAAGGCATAGCTTACGGGCAATCTTAATTGGAATAGTAATATATTTAGTAATATTTATCATTGGTATTGTAAAAAGTAGTGTCAGTGATGCTGCATTTAATTTGAAAACATATTTAATAGGTTCATTAGTGGTTCTTGCATTCATTATCGTTTTTGTTTTGAAAGACTTATTAAAAACGGCTCCTTGTGCTGAAGTGTACCGTATAAAGGCAGTTCCCTGTTTATCTGTTCACGGAATCGGTGGGGGCATATATGTCTGCTATTATGATTTTATAAAGGGAGACTTTGCCTGTGATGCATTACCGGACACAAGCTTTATTACCTCAAAAAATACGTCACCAGAAGGTGTAATTGATATATTAGCAGCTGCTAAGAGCAAACGGTTGAAACTGATTGATATTATAAAGTAATTTTGTATTGTAACGCATTAAATTATGCTATAATAAAACCTGCCAAAAACCTGGATAAGATTTTGAAATAAAAGTATAATAATGGAATGTATAAATAGCAGGAGAAGCATATCACAAAATTAAAAAGCAGGGTTTTTGATTTTGATACATTAAAAATAGGGTTTTAGCAGGCAGGCTATGATTGATTTTGAGAATGGAGGTTGGCACAATGAAGGTAAAGCTGCAAACACACCAAAAAACAAAAGGAATAAAAAATTTAATGTTGCTTATTTGTTTTGCAATGCTTGCCTTCAATAATGGCTGTGGAACGGATAAGCCTGCAAACCGACATGAAATTTCTAACATCAATGAGAATGCAGATAAACAGGATGGTTTCGATACGGATGATATTGTAAGCAGCTATGAAATTTCCGATGCGAATGGTATTTTACAAAATTATTATGAAATGCGTGACGGAACATGGAAAACAAACGGCATTACATACAAGTACCGTTTAGGATTAAAAGGAACAATGCCAAGTGCTGCTGGTGAAAGCCATTTCGTTGTATTGACCAATAACAAAGACATTTCCTTTGATGAAGTGGCAAAAAGCATATACAGCAGCGATTCTAACGACTGGCTGGATGAAACCGTAATTGTAGAAATGTATTAACTATTTATCTGACTCAGAATTTAAAGAAAGCGAGCAAACACAAATGACACCAATGATGGAAATGTACTGCAAAACAAAGGAAGAATATAAGGATTGTATTCTATTTTACCGCTTAGGTGATTTTTACGAAATGTTCTTTGAGGATGCCATTACTGCATCGAGGGAGCTGGAAATCACTTTAACCGGAAAAGACTGCGGTATGGAAGAACGTGCTCCAATGTGTGGGATTCCTTATCATGCTTATGAAAATTATATGAACCGTCTGGTGGAAAAGGGGTATAAGGTTGCCATTTGTGAACAGGTGGAAGACCCTAAGCAGGCAAAAGGGCTTGTAAAACGTGAGGTTGTACAGATTGTAACGCCTGGAACCAATATGAGTGTTGGAAGCCTTAACGAGACAAAAAACAACTATCTGATGAGTATTTTTTATGCTGACAGATATGGCATTTCCTTTGCAGATATTACTACCGGTGATTTCTTTACCACTGAGGTGGAATCCCTTTCCAAGGTAATGGATGAGATTTCCAAGTTTGCTCCGGTGGAGATATTGGTAAATGAAGAGGTTTCTTTAGAGGAAAACGGAAGTATCGGTATCAGTCTCTTAAATCTTCGAGAAAAAGATCATACCATGATTACCGTAATGGAGGACTGGTATTACGATTATGATATGGATGAACGTTTAATCAAGGACCAGTTTCACATGATGAATCTGGAGGGATTAGGCTTAAAGGATTCTCCAAATGCGGTTCGTTCCGTCGGCTGTCTGCTTTATTATTTAAAGGACACCCAGAAGGGCTCTGTGGACCATATTAATCATATTAGTACCTATCATGTGGAAGATTTTGTCGTGTTGGACAGTGCTTCCAGACGCAATCTGGAGCTTTGCGAAACCATGCGGGATAAAAACAAACGGGGTTCCCTGCTCTGGGTACTGGATAAAACCAAGACCGCAATGGGTGCCAGAATGCTTCGTTCCATGGTGGAACAGCCCTGTATTCGCAAGGAAAGGATTGAAAACCGTTTAGATGCCATTGAGTTACTTAACAATTCCATGATAACTCGGGATGAATTGAGAGAGTACTTAAGTGCGGTCTATGATTTAGAGCGCCTGATGACACGAATTACGTTAAAAACAGCAAATCCAAGGGATTTGATTGCCTTTAAAAATTCCATAGCCATTTTACCCCATGTGAGAACAATTTTGCAGGAGTTTGACAAGGGGCTTTTGGCGGAATATGAGCAGGAATTGGATGAGCTGACTGACCTGTATGCAGCGGTTGAAGCAGCAATTGTGGAGGAGCCTCCCATCCTTGTAAAAGAAGGCGGTATCATCAGGGACGGTTATAACGAAACCGTGGACATGCTAAAAAATGCAAAAACGGATGGAAAGAACTGGCTGATTGAGTTAGAAACAAAAGAGCGGGAAGCTACCGGAATTAAGAATCTGAAGATTAAATTCAATAAGGTCTTTGGGTATTATTTTGATGTCACAAATTCCTTTAAAAATATGGTGCCGGAACATTTTATCCGGAAGCAGACACTTGCTAATTCAGAGAGGTATTCTTCTGATGAGCTGGAGGATATTGCCGGCAAGATTCTGGGCGCAGAAGACCGTTTATTTGGTCTGGAATACGATTTGTTTGTAGAACTCCGGGATAATCTTGCAAAAGAAGTGAAACGGGTGCAGAAGGCGGCAAAAATTATTGCGGATTTGGATGCTTTGGCATCCCTGGCTTACGTTGCGGAGAAGAATCATTTTGTCCGTCCATCCATCAACGAGGAGGGGCGGATTGAAATTAGGGAGGGACGCCATCCGGTGGTGGAAAAGGTGCTGGATAATGATTCCTTTATCACCAATGACACGTTATTGGACAACGATTTAAACCGGGTATCCATCATCACCGGACCGAATATGGCCGGTAAATCCACCTATATGCGACAGGTGGCGTTAATCGTGTTAATGGCACAGATTGGCTCTTATGTACCGGCACAGTCGGCGGATATCGGTATTGTAGACCGCATTTTTACCCGTGTAGGGGCATCCGATGATTTGGCCTCCGGACAGAGTACTTTTATGGTGGAAATGAGCGAGGTTGCCAATATCCTGCGGAATGCTACCGCCAACAGTCTGCTGATTTTAGATGAAATCGGAAGGGGAACCTCTACCTATGACGGACTTTCCATTGCCTGGGCGGTGGTTGAATACATAAGCTCTAAGGATTTATTGGGCGCAAAGACTTTATTTGCCACCCATTACCATGAATTGACAGAATTAGAGGGAAAACTCGAAAGTGTGAATAATTACTGTATTTCGGTCAAGGAATCCGGAGAAGACATAGTCTTCCTGCGTAAGATTATCAAAGGCGGTGCGGATAAAAGCTATGGTATCCAGGTGGCAAAGCTTGCCGGGGTGCCGGAGGTGGTACTGGCAAGAGCAAGGGAGATTGCTGACGAATTATCGGAACACGATATTACCGTTACCGCAGCGGCAGACATTATGCCAAAGATGCTGGAAAATACAGCAAAGAGAAATGGCAAAAAGGGAAATAACAAAGATACAGACGGTCAGTTATCTCTGTTTGGCAATGCTGAGGAATCCAGTGTTGTGGCAGATATTAAGGCATTGGATTTATCCAATATGACACCGATGAAGGCATTGCTGTATCTGAATGATTTACAGGAGCGGTTAAAATAAAAAGAGAAATTTTAGGCAGTAAATACTTTAGCCGCTGTGGGCGGAAGTTTTTAACGAAGGTGGTTTGCAAAATAATTATTAGAACAAGGATGATAAATACTTTATTATGGAGGAAAGGATTATGAAGGAAGGAGCTTGCAAGGTAATCTCTGTTATTACAACGATACTATTCATACTGGCAGGTCTGATGTCGCTTGTCGTGGTAATATCAGGGTTTATTGATTCAAAAAAATTTCAGACACCAGCTTTTTTAGTGGGAATTTTGCTTATTATCATTATCGCCTCCCTTTTACAGGCTAAATTTTTTATTAATAGAAAACATATAAAATTCAAAATAATAATTATAAATTTATTATCTATAATATTATTTATATTTTCATTTTCCTTATTAATTCCAACTCCCACACTTCCAACACATTCTGGACATAACATAAATGTGTGTACTTATCAAAATTCAATTGGAGGAAAGGCATATAAGGATTTAAATGATGCAGTTTCTAATATAAAAACAGAAAAGGGAATGACAGAATTGTATCGTTTTGATGCAAAAAAATATGCCGTTGTTTTTTATAAAAATGACGAGCAGATAATATCCTATGAATTTTTTAAACAGGATGGACGCTATTATACATATGGCAGCCGGAAGATTATATATGATAATGATGACTGGAATTCAGCACTAGCTAATAAAGAATATACAGAAGAAGAAACTATGTTAGCGGATATAGAGAACAGTATTATAAACAGCCATATTGAATCAGTGAATAAATCAGGACAATATCCGGCTTTTGGCGTTTTAGATACATCCAGAGTCCAAAATGTGGATATAAGTGGCCAGCCGGTTGACACGGTAATAGAAATAAAAAATGAACAGGGAAAGGTGTGGTTTTTCTGGTTTGTAGAAAATTTAGATGCACAGGAAATGAATGAAGTAGTAATAAACGGACTTTAGAAAATAGATGTATGGAAAAGCATTAGAAGGAGAATCCCATGATAAAGGTTTTAGACCAATCAACCATAAATAAAATAGCAGCCGGTGAGGTAGTGGAGCGGCCATCCTCCGTGGTAAAGGAATTAGTCGAAAATGCCATAGATGCGGGAGCAACCGCCATTACAGTAGAAATCAAAGAAGGCGGCATGTCCTTTATACGGATTACGGATAATGGCGCCGGTATTGAAAAGGAAGAGGTTCCAACCGCCTTTGTGCGTCATGCTACCAGCAAAATCATGACAATCGAGGATTTGTTAAGTGTAAGCTCATTGGGTTTTCGTGGCGAAGCTTTGGCAAGTATTGCTGCAGTATCACAGGTGGAGTGTATCACAAAAACTGCCCATGCCTTGACAGGAATCCGTTATGAAATTCATGGAAGTAAAGAAATTTCCAGCGAGGAAATTGGCGCCCCTGCCGGAACAACAATTATTGTCCGGAATTTGTTCTATAATGTTCCGGCAAGAAAGAAGTTTTTAAAGACTGCTATGACGGAAGGGAGCTATATTACCGAACTGATTACAAGGCTTTCTTTATCCCATCCGGAGGTTTCCTTTAAATATATTATAAACGGAAGCAACAAAATTGCTACATCAGGAAACGGCAAGCTCCAGGACGTTATTTATCACATTTATGGAAAGGATGTATCTGCCAATCTGTTGCCAGTGAAACGCTCTGTGGGTGATTTTACGGTGGAGGGCTACATTGGAAAAGCCTATGTATCCAAAGGAAACCGCAGCTTTGAACACTATTTTGTAAATGGGAGATATATCCGAAGCAATATTGTGACCAAGGCGATTGAAGAGGCTTACAAGTCCTTTGTCATGATTCACAAATTTCCATTTACCGCATTGCATTTTACCCTGGATAGCAATAAACTGGATGTTAATGTCCATCCTACTAAAATGGAATTTAAATATGCGGATGGCGAGCAGCTTTTCGGGTTTGTAAAGGAGAGTGTGAGAAAGGCGCTATTAGAAGAGGAAATGATTCAGGATGTTTCCTTGCGGACGGCAAAGGAAGATCGTGCCATAACCATAGAACAACAGAGGCAGAGTACCCTTCGCGTGCCAGAGCCTTTTGAAAAAGAAGCGAGGGCAGTCCGCTACCAGCAGGCAGTTGCCAGTCACCAGGCAGAGATACAAAAAAAGACCCGGCAGGCACAGGCTTCTCAGAATATTCCCAAACCAGAAATTCCAAAAACAAATCAGAAGACGGATATATCCCAGGCAAACAGTCAAAAGGAACCTTTTATAAAACAGGATACCAGCCGGATTGTACAGCAAATACAGCCGGAATTTCCAATGGAAAAGGAGAAGCCTATAGACACTAATTCGCAGAATACTGGTGTGCCCGTCAAAGCAGAGGACACTCCGCTAGAGGGAACAAATGAACAGATGGTGATGCCGGTGGAACAGTTTATTTCGGAGGATGCCAGAAAAAAGCATCGTCTCATCGGGCAGGTATTTAAAACCTACTGGATGATTGAATATGATGAGAAGCTGTATATTGTAGACCAGCATGCCGCTCATGAAAAGGTTATGTTTGAACGGTTAATGAAGCAGCAGCAGAATAAGCAGGTGCTTTCCCAGCAGCTTCTGCCTCCCAAGGTATTACATTTAGACAGTGTGGAATACGAAGCAGTTCACAGCCATATGGAATTATTTGAACAGACCGGTTTTGATATAGAAGCTTTTGGAGATGATTCCATTGTGGTAAGAGCCGTACCGGATGATATTATGGGAGTGGACCCGCAGTTCTTATTTGATTCACTGTTAAATGCCTTAACAGAGGACAGGGGAAAATTGAGCATTGATTTCTTTGTGGAAAAGCTTTCCAGTATGGCGTGTAAAGCAGCCATAAAAGGAAACACGGAAATTACTGCCATGGAGGCAGACAAGTTGATTGACGAAATGTTAGCACTGGATAATCCGTACAACTGCCCTCACGGCAGACCGACCATGATTTCCCTTACAAAGACGGAATTAGAGCGAAAATTTAAGAGAATCCAGAATTAAGAGGATGTGAATAAAATGCAGATTCAGACAACCAAAAAGCCTCTGGTCATATTAACCGGGCCCACTGCTGTGGGAAAAACCGCATTGTCTATCAGGCTGGCAAAAGCGATAGGGGGCGAGATAATTTCGGCAGATTCCATGCAGGTGTAC
Source organism: uncultured Eubacteriales bacterium (assembly GCA_900548855.1). Lineage (GTDB taxonomy): Bacteria > Bacillota > Clostridia > Lachnospirales > Lachnospiraceae > CAG-590. Next base: position 52,748 of record URMF01000017.1, on the reverse strand, counting down.
CGTTATATGGATATAGGAACTGCTAAAATAAAACCAGAAGAAACAGAAGGAATCCCGCATCATCTGATTGATGTATTGAATCCAACGGAGGATTTTAATGTAACTGCTTTCCAGACCATGGCAAAGCAGGCGATACATGCAATATATTCCAGAGGAAGGATTCCCATTGTGACAGGGGGAACCGGATTTTATATTCAGTCTCTTTTATATGACATTTCTTTTGAAGAGACGGAAGTTTCTTCCTATCGGGAGAAATTAGTAGCTTATTACGAAATGTATGGCGCTCATGCATTACATGAAGAGTTAAAGAAGGTTGACCCGGTATCCTATGAAGAGATACATGAGAATAATGTGAAGCGTGTTATCCGCGCTTTGGAATTTTACCATGACACAGGGTATCCGATTTCGGAACATAACAAGACACAGCGGCAAAAGGAATCTCCCTATAACTTTGAATATTTTGTGCTCAATGACGACAGGGAGGTTTTGTATAAACGAATTGAAGAACGCATCGATACTATGATAGAACAGGGATTGATTGAAGAAGTGCAGAGACTTTTAGATTATGGCTGCAAACCGGATATGGTCTCTATGCAGGGGCTGGGATATAAGGAAATCATATCTTATCTGAGTGAAGAGTGCTCTTTGGAAGAAGCAGTTTATATTCTAAAGCGTGACACCCGCCATTTTGCAAAACGCCAGCTGACATGGTTCCGCCGTGAGAAAGAGGTTACATGGATAGACAGAACGGTCTTTTCATCCGAGGATGAAATACTTGATTATATGTTAAACCGGTTATTTCAAAAACATATCATAGATTAGACACAGTATAATGATACAGTTATGATACATTTGGATTGTAAACGTTAGAGGAGGACAGGACATTGGAGGACTATTTAGAAAATGCTTATCAGCAAATGGGAATATCAAAAAAGGTATATCATCTATGTCAGGAAATAGAGGAATCCTTAAAGAATCGTTTTAAGGAGCTTGACAAGATAACCGAATGCAACCAGTTAAAGGTTTTACAGGCTATGCAGAAGCACCATGTGTCAGAGGCACATTTAGCCCCTACAACAGGTTATGGATATAACGATATCGGGCGGGAAACACTAGAAAAAGTATATGCCGATATTTTCGGAACAGAGGCTGCATTGGTACGTTCCCAGATTACCTGTGGAACCCATGCCTTAGCACTTGCGTTATCTGCCAATCTGAGACCAGGGGATGAATTAATTTCACCGGTGGGAAAGCCTTACGATACCATGGAGGAGATTATCGGAATCCGTCCGTCAAAGGGCTCGCTGGCGGAGTATGGGGTGACCTATAAACAGGTTGAATTGCTGGAGGACGGCACATTTGATTATGACGCTATCGAGAAAGCGGTTTCTGAAAGGACAAAAATGGTAACCATTCAGCGCTCCAAGGGATATCTTACCCGGCCTACCTTCAGTGTAGCACAGATTGGGGAACTGATTTCCTTTATTAAAGGGATTAATCCAGCTATTATCTGTATGGTAGACAACTGCTATGGCGAATTTGTTGAGCTTACCGAGCCTTCCAATGCAGGTGCGGATATGGTAGTGGGTTCATTGATTAAGAATCCGGGCGGCGGACTGGCTCCTATAGGCGGTTATATATGCGGAACGAGAGAGTGTGTGGAAAATGCCTGTTTCCGTCTGACAGCTCCAGGGCTCGGTGGTGAAGTAGGCGCAACCCTCGGTGTCAACAAGGATTTCTTTCAGGGATTGTTTAACGCTCCGCAGGTTGTAAATGGGGCTTTAAAGGGGGCAATTTTTGCTGCAAATTTATATGAACGGCTGGGGTTTGAATGTACACCGGACAGCATGGAATCCAGACATGATATTATCCAGGCAGTTACTTTCCGTGATCCAGAAAAGGTAATTGCATTCTGTGAGGGAATCCAGTTTGCCGCACCAGTGGATTCCCATGTAACGCCAACGCCTTGGGCAATGCCCGGTTATGACTGTGATGTTATTATGGCTGCTGGTGCATTTATATCCGGTGCTTCGATAGAGTTGTCTGCGGATGCACCGATGCATGAGCCATATACCGTTTATTTTCAGGGAGGGCTTTCCTACCATCATGCAAAGTTTGGCATTATGAAAGCCCTTTCCCGGTTAGAGGAAAAAGGGTTAGTCAAAGTAAACTTGTAGAATTTATTTAAATATGGTATGATAATTCAATGTGATTTTTAATATGATTCAGAAATACTTAAGGAAGCATAGTTGTTGTTGGATTTATATGGGTTATGTTAGGATAAAGGAGTTTTAAGAGTATGGCAGTTGGTAATTCACGAAAAAATAACTGGGTATTATTGGTTATCCTGTTGTGCGGTATTGTACTGGGAGGATATTTAGGAACACTTGCGTCAAAGGTCAGCTTTCTGAGCTGGTTAGGATATGGAAGCACCTTTGGACTTACATCCCCTGTTGTTTTGGATTTAGGAATATTAGTATTAACCTTCGGTCTGACGATTACAATTAATATTGCAAGTATTATCGGACTGATTATCGGTATTATTGTATACCGGCTAATCTAAAGGATGGTGAAAAAATGGATTTTCATGATAAAAAGATAATTCCACCCAAATATATTTATTTGTTCATGGCATTTATCTGCTTTGTTTTGCTATTCTTTTCTGTTATTTTTGAAAGCAGATTTTCGCCGTTAAAGGCTGTTACCAGTGCAATTATTACACCTATGCAGTCAGGTGTGAATGAAGTGGGCTCATCTATATATAACCGTGTGTCAAATCAGAAGGAAAAAAATGCCTTAATTGAGGAGAATAAAAAGTTGTCGGAACAACTGGCAGAATATTCTGCACAGATTAAGGTATATGAACAGGAAAATTATGAGCTAAAACGGCTTCAGGAGTTATTGAATTTAAAGGAGCAATATAAGGATTACAACACCATCGGAGCAAGAGTGATTGCTACGGATTCCACAAATTGGTTTTACACCTTTGTCATTGACAAGGGGTCGGAGGATGGTGTTAAGGTAGGCTGTAACATTCTGGCGGGAAATGGTCTTGCAGGTATTGTAACAGAGGTGGGCTCTAATTATGCCAAGGTCCGTTCTATTATTGATGATAACAGCAACATTAGCGCTAACATATCCGGAACAGAGACTCTCTGTACCGTTTCAGGGGATTTATCCCTTATAAAAGAAGGATATATCAATGTTAGTTATATTAACAAAATGGATACGATAGAAGAGGGAGCAGAGCTGGTCACCTCCCATGTAAGTGATAAATTTCTTCCAGGGCTTTTAATCGGTTATATTACGGATGTTCAGATGGATGCCAATAATTTAACAAAGTCAGCAAAATGTATTCCGGTTGTAGATTTTAATAATCTTCAGGAGGTGCTGGTTGTTCTCGATTTAAAAGCAGACTACGACACGGATTCCAATAATAAGAATATATATGACAGCATTCAGAGTACGGAAGCTTCTACAACGGAACAGTCATCTACCCAGGAAACCTCCCAGGATAATGCCCGGGATACTGGTGACAATACATCGGAGGAGAACACTGATGATAATTCAGAGGAAAATGACAATTTGGATAATACGAGTGAGTCTCAGACCAGACAGGATAATCAGGGAAATCAGGAAGACAATGGAGAATAGGATAATATGAAACGATGTATCACAATTGGAATAATTATTGTTATATGTTTTTTATGCCAGTCAACGGTTTTTCATTTTTTAGAACTTTCCGGAGTTGTACCGAATCTTTTGCTGATTGTCACAATGTCTTTTGGCTTGATGCGGGGAAGACGGGAAGGTCTGTTAGTTGGTTTCTTTTCAGGTCTGCTGATTGATATTTTTTTCGGCAGCGTCCTTGGACCATATGCTTTTATCTATATGTCCCTGGGTTATGTTAATGGCTTTTTCCATCGGATATATTATGTGGAAGATGTGCTCCTGCCAATGATAATGATTACTCTCAATGATTTTATATATAATATTATTATATATGTTGTGTATTTCCTTTTGAGAAACAGGCTGGATTTCATATATTATCTGAGAACGGTTATCCTGCCGGAAATGATATATACAATATTAATTACATTGTTTTTTTATAAAATACTGGTTCGCATTAATTTACGGTTAAAAAAGGTTAAAGAGGCGGAATAATATGATTAAAGAACTGCTGCGTGCAATGAAAGAATATATAATTGAATATATTTCCCATCGTCTGTTCATTGTATCTGTTGTAATCTTCGTTCTTTTTGCAATGCTGATTGGAAGATTGTTTAAGCTTCAGATTATCGAAGGCGAAGAGCACTTAGACAATTTTACCTATAAGTCTAAGAAAACCCTGACGGTAGAAGCGTCCAGAGGGAATATATTTGACTGTAACGGAAAATTATTAGCGTATAACCAGCTGGCATATTCTGTGACCTTTGAAAACAGTACTAAGCTTTCTGAAATTGCTGCGGAAAATAATGTTTCCGAAAATTCATTAAAAAACTCAATTGTACACAAAACCATTCAAATTTTAGAAAAAAATGGGGATAAAATCAGTGTAGATTTTCCAATTGTGTTAGACAAAAAGGGCAGTTTCAAATTCAACACATCATCCGATACGGAACGCTTACGCTTTCTGGCGGAAGCATACGGTAAATCCTCAGCAGATGATTTGTCGGAGGAACAGCAGAATGCAACAGCACAGGATGTATACGAGTATCTGGCAGGGAAGGATTTATTTGATATCTCATCTGATTATGAATTAGAAGAAGCTTTGAAAATTATGGAGGTACGTTATGCTCTTTGGTTGAATCGTTTTCAGCAGTATATTTCTGTTACAATTGCGAGGGATATCAGTGACAAAAGCGTAGCGGAATTAAATGAGAACAGTTCCGACTTGATGGGTATTAATGTGGTTGTGGATTCTGTCCGTGTTTATAATGATTCAGAATATTTTGCCCATATCATTGGGTATATCGGAGCTATTTCTACCGACGAAATGGAGACCTATAATGAAGACCTGTCAGAGAAGAACCAGTATAGCAGCAATGATATGATTGGAAAAACCGGTTTGGAACAGAGATATGAAAGTACACTTCGCGGCACCAATGGAATTGAGGAAATCTATGTTGATAATCTGGGGAAGATAATTGAACATACTGCGGCAGAGGATTCTGTTGCAGGGCAGGACATTTATCTGACAATTGACTCTGATTTGCAGAAATATTGTTATGATACGCTGGAAAAAGAGATAGCCAGTGTATTGCTGACCAATATAACAGACAAAGAAATTGATGAAGAGGATAATACAGGCAAACAGATTCCGGTTTCGGATGTATATTTTGCGTTATTTGATAACAATGCTTTGGATATTACCCATCTGTCATCTGACAAAGCAGGAGCATACGAGACGGTGGTTAACAATGCCTTAAACTCTACGAGGGATTATGTGTTATCAAGAATCCGTCAGATATTGACTGCAGAGAATACAGCTATTAACAATCTGGATACGGAATATACTGCCTATATGGAATATATTTATTCCACACTTTCAGAAACCGGAATTTATAATACCAAGAAAATCGAGAGCACAGATGAGACATATAAGGAATATACAGCTGGGAATATTTCCCTTGGAACCTTTTTGCAATATGCAATCAACCAGGGTGCCATTGATATTTCGCCTTTTGAACTTTCCAGTGATTACTATGATTCCCAGGAGGTTTATAGTGCGTTAGTGGATTATATGGAGAATATTCTCTCCAATGATACGGAATTCGACAAATTAATCATGAAATACATGATAAAATCGAAAAATGTGAGTGGTACGCAGATTATTTATATTCTCTTTGAACAGGGGGTTCTGAATAAGGAAGAAGACAAGGATTATAATGATTTTGTATCAGGTAAGCTTTCAGATTACAAATTTATCCGAAAGAAAATTGATAATTTGGAAATTACGCCTGCGCAGCTTGCATTAGACCCGTGTGAGGGCTCTGTTGTAGTTACGGATGTGGATACCGGAGAGATACTGGCAATGGTCAGTTATCCAAGCTATGACAATAACTTATTAACAAATTCGGTTGACCCGGATTATTATGCCAAATTAATTGCGGATAAAACAAAACCGTTATATAATCGCGCAACCCAGCAGAGAACTGCCCCGGGTTCTACTTATAAGATGCTTACCACTATTGCAGCAGTGGAAGAAGGTGCAATTAATCTTAGTACAACCATTGATGCGGAGGGTATTTTTGATAAGGCGGATCCGCCTCCAAAATGTTGGATTTATCCTGGTAAGCATGGTACAATTGGTATTGAGGAGGCATTAGAGGTTTCCTGTAATTATTTCTTTTATGAGGTGGGATATCGTTTAGGCGGTGGTGATAACAATTTTTCTGATGCTGCAGGATTATCCAAGCTGTCTAAATATGCATCTTTATTTGGGCTCGATACAAATTCTGGTATTGAATTAGATGAGATTGCTCCAAAGGTGTCAGATGAAACAGTAGTACGAAGTGCTATTGGACAGGGAACAAACTCTTATACACCAACCCAGCTTTCACGTTATGTGACTACCATTGCTACCAGTGGAACCTGTTATGATTTAAGCATTATAAAGGAAATTAAAGATATAAAAGGAAACATTACTTATGAGAATCCCCATAATGTCCATGGTACAGTGGACATTGATTCCGCATTATGGAATACTGTACACAACGGTATGAGGCGGGTTGTGGAAAAACATACCCCTGAGGAAATGTTAATTAACCAGATTGATGTGGATGTTGCCGGTAAGACAGGTACTGCGGAGGAGAATCTTGCGAGACCTGCTCATGCGTTATTTGTTTCCTATGCGCCATTTGAAAAACCGGAGATATCCGTGACAACGGTTATTCCTTATGGATATTCTTCTGGTAATGCCGAGGAGCTGGCAGGATTTATTTATGCATATTACTTTGACCCGGATAAGCTGGAAAATGCATCCATTACCGGTAATGTAAATATGTCTGACTAATAGGTATAGAATATAATGGACATGCGGTTATTTTCGTTTGAGACATTAGGAGACAAACTATGAAAAATACTGTTATAATTAAAGGCAATCGATATGGTATCTCAATTGTGTTAGATAAAGAAACTGAGTTTTCTAAGCTTTTGGAGAATTTAGCACTTAAATTAGAAAACGCAGAGGAATTTTTTGATTGTGAAAGGCAATTGGCAGTTACCTTTGAGGGAAGAAATCTTTCCAATGAGGAGCTGGATCAGGTTTTATCAGTGATTAAGGATAATTCCAGATTGAATATCCAGTATGTTATGGATGAAAACAGTGATTTGGAAGCTACCTTTTTTGATATTATCCAGACTGCAAAGACTGCTGAGCCGGAAGAAAAGAAACCAGAATCGGAGCTGATTGAAGTAACAGCGATGCCGGATATAGCAGCGGATCCTTCTGATTTGGAAGCAATGGAAAGTCTGCCGGAGAAAGGGGATAATACCGGTATGTTTTATAAGGGAACGCTTCGTTCCGGACAAACGCTGGAAACAAAGGACTCCCTTGTCATTATCGGAGATGTGAATCCGGGTGCAAAGGTAATTGCTGGAGGAAATATTGTAATTATCGGTGCTTTAAAGGGAAGTGTGGCTGCTGGCAGTACTGGAAATACAAATGCGTTTGTTATGGCGCTATCTATGGAGCCAATCCAGATACAGATTGCGGATATTTTAGCCAGAAGCTCAGATGCCAAAAAGATTTCCAAATCCTCAAAAGAGGCTATGATTGCATCAATTGTTAATAATCAAATCTGTATTGACCCAATTTCGAAAACGGCGATACAGGATATACATTTTTAAATATAATTAGGGAGGATAAAATATGAGTGAAGTAATTGTAATAACGTCTGGAAAGGGTGGAGTAGGTAAAACCACTACTACTGCAAATGTTGGAACCGGATTAGCGAAACTGGATAAAAAGGTTGTATTAATTGATACGGATATCGGACTTCGGAATCTGGATGTGGTAATGGGTCTTGAGAATCGTATTGTGTATAATCTTGTCGATGTAGTAGAAGGAAACTGCCGTTATAAACAGGCATTGATTAAAGATAAAACTTATCCGAATCTTTTCCTTCTTCCATCTGCCCAGACGAAAGACAAGACATCTGTTACACCGGAGCAAATGAAGAAGCTGGTAGAAGAGTTAAAGAAAGAATTTGATTATATTATTCTGGATTGCCCGGCAGGTATTGAACAAGGCTTTAAAAATGCTATTGCAGCAGCAGACAGAGCTTTGATTGTGACAACACCGGAGGTATCTGCTATACGTGATGCAGACCGTATTATCGGTTTGTTAGAGGCAAACGATATTAAGAAAATTGATTTAATCGTAAACCGTATCCGCATGGATATGGTAAAGCGCGGAGAAATGATGTCAATAGAAGATGTTGTAGAAATCCTTGCAATTGATTTAATCGGAGCGGTACCGGATGATGAAAACATTGTTATTTCAACAAACCAGGGACAGCCATTAGTGGGAGACAATTCTCTTGCCGGAAGAGCATACTTTAATATTTGTAAGAGAGTTATGGGAGAAGAAGTAGAATACTTGGATTTAAATGATTCTGGCTTTTTCAAAAAGTTATCCAAGTTTTTCAAAAAGTCTAACTAAAGATTGGAGCGAAGATTATGGGATTATTTGATTTATTTAACAAAAAGAAAACCTCTGGCGACTATGCAAAGGACCGCTTAAAGCTGTTATTAGTTTCTGACCGGGCAAACTGTTCGCCAGATGTTATGGAACAGATCAAAAATGATATTATTGAGGTTATTTCGAGATACATGGAGATTGATGCAAACGGACTGGATATTCAGATTACACAGACGGAATCCGAAGGTGGTCACGGAAGTGTTCCTGCCCTGTATGCCAATATTCCAATCAAGGATTTAAAGTCCAAATCTGTAAAGTAATTCGTTATATACCAAAACAGCAGGAGAGTACAATGTTAGAAAAATACCATTTGAGAAATTATAACTTCAAATTGTTGATTCTGGTTCTGTTTTCATGTATTTTTGGAACATTGATGATTAACAGTGCAGACAGTTCCTATTTAAAAAAACAGGTTTTGGGAATGGTTGTCTGTTTAATGGGAATGGTTGTGTTGTCTCTAATTGACTACAAATTTATCCGAAAGTTCCATGTATTACTTTATGTAATAAATCTTGCATTATTGCTGGCAGTTTTACTGTTTGGAACTTCAGCAAACGGGGCCCAGCGCTGGCTGGGGTCAGAGGATTTAATTACAGTACAGCCATCGGAATTTGCTAAAATCATCATGATTATCTGTGCTGCTCACTATTTGACAGAGCATAAAGATTCTATTAATTCGTTTAAAACCCTTATAGGATATGCCTTGCTTTGCGCAATGCCACTGGTACTGATTATAAAACAGCCGGATTTATCCACCACAATTGATATCTTTGTGATTTTGTGTGTCATGATTTTTGTTGCAGGCCTAAGCTATAAAATTATCGGAATTGCAATTTTATTCTTTATCCCTCTCGCCGGGAGCTTTATCTGGTATATTAAACGTCCGAATCCGCTCTTTTTTCAGGATTATCAGATACAGAGAATCCTTTCTTTTTTATATCCGGAGGATTATGTATCCACGACACAATACCAGCAGGATAATTCGGTTATGGCAATTGGTTCCGGACAGTTATTTGGAAAAGGACTGAATAATTCTACTCTGGCAACGGTAAAAGATGCGAATCTGATTTCCGAACAGCAAACAGATTTCATTTTTTCAGTGGTGGGAGAGGAATTGGGCTTTGTTGGAAGCATTCTTATTATTGTAATTTTGGGGCTAATTGTGGTACAATGTATAAGAACTGCGCGCAAGGCAAATGATGATATGGGAATGTATATTGCAACGGGTGTTGCAACCTTAATTGGATTCCAGACATTTATTAATATCGGGGTTGCGACCTCCTTACTACCAAATACTGGAATTCCGCTTCCATTTATCAGTTATGGATTATCCTCATTGGTAAGTTGCTGCGCAGCAATTGGATTAGTTTTAAATGTATCCTTGCAGCGAAGAAAATACTAGATTGGGAGGGAAACGATGAATATTGGGTTAATTGCACATGATGCGAAAAAAAAATTAATGCAGAATTTTTGTATAGCATACAGAGGTATCCTTTGTAAGCATGAACTGTTTGCTACCGGAACGACAGGGCGTCTGATTGAGGAGGTAACCAATTTAACAGTACATAAATATCTAGTGGGACATTTAGGCGGTGAACAGCAGCTGGGCTCGGAGATTGAATATAATGATATTGATATGGTTATCTTTTTACGGGACCCGCAGACACCAAAATCCCATGAACCGGATATTAACAATATTTTTATGCTATGTGATATACATAATATTCCTTTAGCTACAAATTTAGCAACTGCAGAATTACTGGTAAAAGCGTTAGACCGAGGAGATTTAGATTGGCGTGAAATATTCAAATAAGAAAATCAGAAAAAATTTAATTTTAATTATAACCTTACTGCTTTGTTTTTCATCCTTAACGGGATGTGGAAGTAATCATGCGTACAATATGGAGGAACCACTGCACATTAGTTCAACTGTTAATTTGCCGATTGTAAGACCTGCCAGTCTTGCCACAGAAAATGTTGTTATTCCATATGATGCATATGTTTATGATGATTCCAAAATGGAATATGAAGCCGGGCTTCTGATTAACCAGACCAAGAATACGGTTGTCTGTGCCATGAATCCTCACAAGCGGATATATCCTGCCAGTATGACAAAAATTTTAACGGCGCTTGTTGTAATGGAAGCAGTGGAAAAGGGCCATATTTCTCTGACCGATACAGTGGTAATACAGAAAAAAATTGAATTTAATGAAGACAATGTTATCATATTAGGCTTAGAGCCTGGTGACTATATCACCGTAGATGAATTGCTGCATGGCTTGCTCATTTCTTCTTATAATGATTGTGCAGTTGCGCTTGCAAGATATGTATCCGGTTCCGTCAGTGATTTTGTAGAATTGATGAACCAGAAGGCAGCGAAGCTTGGAGCAACTAATTCCCATTTTGTAAATCCACATGGCTTACATGACAATAACCATTATACGACACCATATGATTTATATTTAATGTTTAAAGAATTTTTATCCAAGGATACACTGATTCAGATTGACAGAAAAAGCACTTATACTCTGACAATGTATCGTGATGATGAAAAAATACAGACACAACTGATTCCCACCAATGGCTTTTTATCAAATTCTTTTGATATGCCGACAGGATATCATATTACAGGCTGGAAGACAGGTACTACCGGCAAAGCAGGAAGCTGTATTATTTTAGAGTTTGTAAATGATGAGACATTGGAAGAATATATCTGTCTGGTATCCAATGCCGCAGACCACGAGTCTCTTTATCAGAATGTGGAGGATATGCTAAAAGAAATATACTAATGCACAGGAGGCAAAAAACATGATTGAATTAGTTGCAGGTGAAAAAGGAAAAGGAAAAACAAAAATGCTCATGGCAAAAGCAAACAACGACATCAAGCTGACCGGTGGTAATATAGTTTATCTGGATATAAACAATAAGCATATGTATGAGCTTAGCAACCGGGTCCGGCTGATTAATGTTCCGGAGTATAATATTCATTCTGCAGATATGTTTATTGGGTTCATCTATGGTATTGCATCCCAGGATCATGACTTAGATTGTATCTTTCTGGACAACTTTTTAGCGATTGCCTGTATTGATACCGTTGAAATTGCTGAAAAACTGGTGAGAGAGCTTTCTATCATTTCTGAAAGGTTTGAACTGGATTTTGTGATTGGTATTTCAAGAAAAAAAGAGGACTTGTCGGATTATTTACAGAATCTTGTAACGATAGCATTATAACAACAGAGATAAAGCTGCCACAGGTTATTCTACCTGTAGCAGCTTTTTATAATCCTTACTGTAACTCGCTATTCATACGACCATAATAAGAAATTGCATATAAGCCGCCAATTCCAACGATTGCATATATGATTCGTGTAAGAATAGACATCTGCCCAAATAAAGTGCTTACCAGATCAAAATCAAAAAAGCCAATCAGTCCCCAGTTAATTGCACCAATGACAACTACGGTTAGAATAGTATAGTCCAATGCTTTCATATGATACTCCTTTCTGTATGCATAATCATACATTTAAGTGTTGTAATTTCACTTAGTCATAAACGTGAAATCACTTTGGAATAATATTAGTGTTCTAATATTTTATAAAATTTATTCATAAATATTGTAGTTATCTGCCAAAAATGGTACAATAAACAGATGTAATTTAAGCGGAGGTGTCTCGTTTTGAGCAGAAGACAAAATTATTCCAACGAATTTAAAATAAATATTGGAACAATTATTTTTATTATAATCTTTATATACGTTTTTATCCGGATTATTATGTCGATGCAAAAGGAATCTCTTTCCATATATGAAGTACAGAATAGTTATATAGATACTAATATCAGCACAACTGCGCTGATTGTGAGAGAAGAAAAATTAGTGAATGCAGAAAGTTCAGGTTATGTCAGTTATTATGTTCGGGACGGAGAAAAAATCGGTAAAAACAAGACAATTTATACAGTTGATGAGACCGGGAGTGTTTATGAAAAATTAAAGGACACGGACGCAGATGCATTATCTATGTCAGAAGATGCGCTTACAGAAGTCCGTACCCGCATTTCCACCTTTGAGAATTATTTTGATTACTCAAATTATTCAGATTTATATAATTTTCGGTATGATATCGAAAATGCAGTATTAGAGCTTACAAATGAGGCGTTAATTGAGCAGCTCACCTCACTGGATGATGATACAACTAATATATCCACATATAAGAAGGTTGCCACCACAGAGGCTGGAATTATCACTTACTATGAGGATGGGTATGAGGATTTTAATATTAATAAGTTTAAGGCATCTGACATAGATAAGAGTAATTATAAAAAGAAAACCTTAAAAACAGGTGAGATTATTAATGCCGGTGAACCTGTGTATAAGCTGGTCACTTCAGAAAACTGGTATCTGATTGCACCGGTTTCTGAAAAAGAGGCAAAATCTTTAAAGGATAAGGAAAAGGTTCAGATAAATATTCATAACAGCTCTAAAAATATTTCCTGCAGCTTCCGTTTAACTACAGAAGATGACAAAAATTTTATTATTTTGTCCCTAAATCAGCAGATGGTGAATTATATCAATGAGAGATATATTGACATTGTGATTTTAATGGATCAGAATAACGGATTAAAGATTCCTAATACCTCCATTACTGAAAAAACAGTCTATAAAATTCCTGTCAGCTATCTTTCAAAGGGCTCGGATTCTACAGAAAAGCAATTTCTAAATATCAAGAAATTAGATGACAAGGGAGAGGTTACAATAAAACAGGTACAGGCGGCCATTTATAAGTCAGATGATAAATTCTGTTATGTTGACCCAAATGACTTTTCTGCAGAGGATATTTTGGTGAATACAGACAGTGACGAAACGCTGGCGCTGTCACAAGCAGATACCTCTAAGCTGCAGGGGGTTTTCTGTGTTAATCAGGGTGTGGCAGCTTTCCGGTATATCGATATTCTGTATCAGGATGATGAATATACAATTGTCAAAACCGATGTGGATTACAGTATTGCATGGTATGACCGGATTGTTTTGAATCAGTCCATGGTAGAAGAAAATCAAATTATTAAATAAAAGGGGTGTTGTAAAATTGGTAACAGAAAATTATAAATATATAAAAAAGCAGGTGGAAGATACGGCAATCCAGTGTGGGCGTAATCCGGAGGATATTACATTGATTGCCGTCAGCAAAACAAAGCCTTTATCTGACATAGAAGAGTTGATTCAAATCGGGGTTGAGGATTTTGGAGAAAACAAGGTACAGGAGCTTTGTGATAAATATGAAAATGTGTCAAAGCCTGTACGCTTTCATCAGATTGGGCATTTGCAGACAAACAAAGTCAAATACATAGTAGATAAGGCGTGCCTGATTCATTCTGTAGATTCCCTTAAGCTGGCGAAGGAGCTTCAGAAAGTGGCAGCCAAAAAGCAGGTAACAGTCCAGATTTTAATAGAGGTAAATGTTGCAAAAGAAGACAGCAAATATGGGTTATATACAGAAGAGGTGATTCCTTTTCTCGAGGAAATAGCAGCTTATCCTAATATTCATGTCAATGGATTAATGACGATTGCACCATTTGTCGAAAATCCGGAAGAAAACAGGAAGTATTTCCGTACTTTAAAGCAATTATCACTTGACATAATATCGAAAAACATTGATAATATTGATATGAATGTCTTGTCCATGGGCATGACAAATGACTATAAAGTTGCTATCGAGGAAGGAGCAACCATGGTGCGGGTGGGAACAGCAATTTTTGGCATCCGTAACTATACTATATAAAGGAGATTAATCATGGCAAAAAGCGGAATGAGTAAATTTATGGATTTTCTAAAGCTTTCAGACCCGGAAGAGGATTTTGATGACGATTTATTTGATGATGATGATGATGAATATTACGAGCCTCCCAAGAAGAAATCAAAAGAAAAGCCGGAAAAATCTTATTACGAAGAAGAGGATTTTGATGATTATGCACCAAAGAAACCAAAGGCTAAGCCCGCAAAGGTTTCTAATCCGAGCAAATTAGTATCTATTAACAGCCGTAATAATAATAGGAGTAGTAATCAAGTGTATGTAATTAAACCACAGGAATTTAATGAAGCGCAGAGAGTAACCGATTATTTAAAAGAGGGCAGAACCATTGTAATTAATATGGAGGGAATTGAAGTGCATGCCGCTCAGAGAATTATTGATTTTATTGGGGGGGCATGTTATGCCTTAGATGGCTCTCTTCAGGCAATATCAGCAAATATTTTTATTGCCGCTCCTCGGAATATTGATGTGACAGGAGATTTACGGGATGAAATTTTAAATGATTCTACATTGTCTCCTGAACTGACAGCCTTCTAATAATTTCAAAAGCTTTACTTGACAAATCGGAATAGTGTATTGGGTAGGAGGAGAACGGAATGTTAACACCAGTAGATGTACAAAACAAGGTATTTAAAGGCGGAATCGGTTTCGATAAAAAAGATGTGGAATCCTTTATGAGTGAATTAGCTTCCGATTACGGAATGCTCTACCGTTCCAATGTAGAATTAAAAGACAAGGTTGCAACATTGAATGAAAGTCTTCAACACTATCGTTCTATTGAAGAATCCATGCAGAAAGCATTAACACTTTCTGAAAAGACGGCGGAAGAAACGATAATTGCAGCAAACGATAAGGCTCGCCAGATTAACACAGAAGCAGAAAAAAAGGCAGAAGCAATTCTGGCAGATGCGAAGGCAGAATTACAGGAGACCAAGGACGAGATTTACCGGCTTCAGAAACAGCATGCAACGTTTAAAGAACAATTTACCAAAATACTGGAAGCACAGCGGAAAATCATGGATGGTGAAATGATTGATATTGATTTGGGCGCAGATTTTGAGCCAAGTTATCAGGATGGCGGTTTCGGTAATTTTTCTGGTGGCGGCTTAGGCGGTGAGGGCAGCCTGGGTGGTCTTGGCGGCGGTGGATATGTGGGTTCCAATTCTTTTGACGAAGGCAGAGAGCGTACCGCTCAGGACCCGGCGATTAACCGTGGCACCCTTAATATGGATCCATTTGCAGACGCTATGAACGGAGGAGGACGTTTTAGTCGGCAAACCGGAGGTTCTTTCAATGGCAGTTCCAAGAAAAAGGGTTCCTCTGGAACTGGAAAAACAACTTCCAAATCAACCTTGAATGTTAAGAATGCCAAACCGGGAGAGTCTAAAGTCAAGAAGAACTTTACAACCGCAGTTCCTGATTCAAAAACAACAGAACAATCCGCTCAGGCATCTCCAAAAAATGTGCAGCAGACTGCGCAGGCGGACAAGCAGCCTGTAAGACCTGCACCAGTAGAACCAAAACCAGCTCAGGCGGGCAGGAACACAGCAGCTCCGGTTCACAACAAACCGGTACATGATACGGAACCAGCCAAGGTTACAGGAGAAGTGGAAGATAAGATTAACGAAGCTACCATGTTGGATTCCGAGGATAATTACAGCACAGGTTTTGATTTTGTCAGGGAAGAGGATGTGGCAGTTACCGCTGAAGCACAGCCAGCAGCTACGGCTGATTTTTCAAGTGATTTTGATAACGATGATATGGTTAGCGGTGAAGTAGAGGACAAAATTAACGAAGCTACTATGTTAGATTCTGAGGATAACTATGATGATGGCTTTAATTTTGTTAGTGAGGACGATTTACATACAGATGAGGATGCTTATTCCGGTGAGGTTGAGGATAAAATAAATGAATCCAATATGCTGGATTCCGAGGATAATTATACCGATGGTTTTGATTTTATTGTCGGTGAGGATTCGGAGGAAGAGGAAATACCGACTATTTTACCGAATTTTACCGGAGATAATCCGAATGCTGCAACTCTCAATATTGATCCATTTCATGATAATGCAGACGAGGATGTATTAACAGGTGACGTGGAGGATAATCCAAAACAGTCCAATTTAATCGGTAATGAGGATGATGACGAGGAAGGCTTTAATTTCTTATAGGAGAACTATTATGACTGAAATGACCGTACACAAGGATGGTAAGCCAATTTATGATATTATTTTCCGGCAGGATTTTAATGACTTGGTTACCTGTTTAGAGCAACTGGATATCCAGAATAAAAGAGTCTGCATTGTAACAGAAAGCAATGTGGCATCCTATTATCTGGATACTGTGCGGAAGCTGCTTACACCACATTGTATGAGTTGTATTTCGTTTGTGTTTCCGGAAGGAGAAGCAAGTAAGAATCTGGATACCGTGCAGAAGCTGTATGAACATTTGATTCTGGCCCAGTTTGACCGCAATGACCTTTTAGTTGCATTGGGTGGTGGGGTGGTTGGTGATTTGACAGGCTACACTGCAGCAACGTATTTAAGGGGCATTGATTTTGTGCAGATACCCACCAGTCTTTTGGCTCAGGTCGATAGCAGCATAGGTGGTAAAACCGGTGTTGATTTTGATGCATATAAGAATATGGTGGGAGCATTTCATCAGCCCCGGCTTGTTTATATGAATCTGTCTACTTTACGCACTTTAACAGAGCGTCAGTTTCATTCCGGGCTTGGCGAGATTATTAAGCATGGATTAATCAAAAACGCTGACTATTATCATTGGATTCATAAGCATTTTGATGAGATTAATAACCGGGATATGGATATTATTCTGGATATGGTGGTACAAAGCTGTAATATTAAACGCTTAGTGGTAGAAAATGACCCAATGGAAAAGGGGGAGCGTGCACTATTAAATTATGGACATACCTTGGGGCATGCCATTGAGAAAATTATGGATTTCCAGCTGCTGCACGGTGAATGCGTTGCCATTGGCTGTATTCTTGCCTCCATTATTTCAAAAAACAAGGGGTTTTTAACGGCTGAAGAGGTGGCAGATATAACAAAAAGCTTTCAGGTATTTGGTTTTGAACCCCTACCAAAAGAGATTGATATTTCTGCGATAATTAAAGCGACAAAAAATGATAAAAAAATGAAAGCAGGAAGGATTAAGTTTGTTTTATTAAATAAGATAGGAGAGGCTTATATTGATTCTAATGTATCCGACCAGGATATGGAAAATGCTATTCAGGAATTATTAGCAAATTAATACTGGATTAATATATGTACAATGAAATGGAAGAATTTGCGAATACAGTTTCAAATCATAATAAGAATAAAAAGATTGCAGGAAGTATTTTACCTGCAATCATTTGTTTTGTAATCCTGGTAATCATAGACCAGGCAACGAAATACTGGATTGACCACAATATGGATTTATTTGAATCCATACCGGTTATTAAAGATGTATTTGAAATATATTATATCCGTAATCCGGGAGCTGCGTGGGGAATTTTTGCGGATAAACAAATTTTATTCTATATCTGTACAATTGCTGTCTTGATTTTTGGAAGCTGGTTTTATGTCCAATGTGCCAAATCTGGGGCATTTTGCGATGTCCAGATTCTGACAGTGTTGATTTTATCCGGAGCGGTCGGCAACTTTATTGACCGGCTTCGTTTTCAATATGTAATTGATTTTTTCTATTTTAAACTAATTGACTTTCCGGTTTTTAATGTAGCGGACTGTTATGTTACGGTTGGTTTTCTTTTATTGGTGATTCTGCTTTTCTTTAAATACAAGGAAGAAGATTTGGAACATTTATTCCATGGAGGTAAAAATGGATTATGAATTAGAATATCCGGATATTTCTCCGGAACGTATTGATAAATATATCAATGAACAGATTCCGGATTTATCAAGATCATATATTCAGCAGCTGATTAAACAGGAGAATGTACAAATCAATGAAAAAGCCTGCAAGCAAAATTACAAATGCAAGTCTGGTGATAAAATTGTGATTTCTTATGAAGAGCCAAAAGAATTAGAGATTGTGGCAGAAGATATTCCATTGGATATCGTCTATGAAGATGCAGCCATTATAATTGTAAATAAACCCAAAAATATGGTGGTTCATCCTGCCGCAGGCCATGAAAGCGGAACCCTGGTAAATGCCCTTATGTATCATTGTAAGGGTTCTTTGTCATCAATTAATGGTGTAATCCGGCCCGGAATCGTACACCGTATTGACCGGAATACCACAGGTCTTCTTGTGATTTGTAAGAATGACACAGCGCATAAAAGCCTGGCTATGCAGTTGAAGGAGCATTCCATAACCAGGAAATATCATGCCATCTGTCATGGCTCTTTCAAAGAAACAATTGGAACCGTAAATGCGCCAATTGGCAGACATCCCGTGGAACGCAAAAAAATGGCAATTAATCACAAAAATGGGAGAGCAGCAGTTACCCACTACAAGGTTCTTAAAAAACTGAAAAATGATTATTCTTATATAGAATGTACGTTAGAAACTGGAAGAACACATCAGATTCGTGTTCATATGGCATCCATTGGACATCCTTTACTGGGGGATGATGTATACGGACCTAAAAATCCTAAAATAAAAGGTTTAGAGGGGCAGACCCTTCACGCAAAAACCTTAGGCTTTGTTCATCCAGACACAAATGAATACGTTGAATTTGACTCTGAACTGCCGGAATATTTTCAAGAGCTGTTAAAGAAGCTTCAATAAAAAATCCCTATTATTATAGAGATTTTTTATTTTGCTTATTTTTTATTGGGTTTCTCACGCAGGGTTACAGCATCCTTAGCTTTCATACGCTGCCATTCATCCACATCTGCATAATGCTTCTTGGTAGTGTTGACATCCTTATGGCCCAAGACATCCGCCACCAGATAAATATCTGATGTCTGCTGGTATAAGGATGTGCCATATGTACTCCGCAGCTTATGAGGTGTAATTTTTTTTAGAGGCGTTGTAATGGAAGCATATTTTTTGACCATATTCTCAACACTGCGGACAGAAATCCGTTTCCGCTGGGAACTTAAAAATAAAGCTTCTTCATGTCCCTCCAGGGGAACAATGTTCTTACGTTCCTCTAAATATTCCAAAAGTGCTTCCCTGGCTTCCTGTCCGAAATAAACATAGGCCTCATAACCGCCTTTTCGTACAATTTTAATGCGGTCATAATCAAAATCCACATCCTTGATATCCAGTCCGACACATTCCGATACACGGATACCTGTCCCAAGCATTAATGTAAGCAAAGCTAAATCCCGTATTTTTGTTTTCTCATGATATGCCTGCTGGTGATTGCTCAGCTTGGTGCCATATTCCACATTATCCAAAAACTGGGCAGTTTCATTTGCGTCCATACGGACAATTGCCTTATCGTGAATTTTGGGCATATCAACAATTAAAGTGGGATTTGCGTGTATTTTCTTATTCTTGTATAAATAGCTGAAGAATACCCTTAAGGAGGCTAATTTACGCTTTAAAGCACGTTCACCATTGGTAAATTGCCGGCCGTCCTTTTCATATACCTTTAAATAGTCCATATATTCTTCAATATCCTCAGATTCCAGCTGGTCAATATAATCCAGAGGAACATCTGCCGGTAATTTATTTCTCAATGCGGGATTGGAATCACATAGAAATTCAAAAAAGGTCTTCAAATCCCTGGCATAGCCTAAACGGGTTCTGGGTGCCTTTGTATATTCAATAGAGCGGAAAAATGCAGATACATATTTCGGAAGCACTTGTAAAATATCACGCATTAAAAGAACATTATGAATTTCTTCCTCCTGATGATAAGTTTTATTTGCCATATTAAGAGTTCCTTTCATTCATTAAGTGTTCATATTATAACTTATAATGTAAAAAATTGCAATATTTTTTCGTTAAACTATGGTTTTGCGAATAATTGCATAAATATAGATTACTGCTTTTCTTTTTACACCTCGGGGATTAATTCATTATTTAAAGCCAGAAGAAATACAAACTTCTGGCTTACGGTGTTTTATTTTAATTCAGCTTGTATGACAATATAGCTGTTCTTTGATATGTATTTGGCACAAGAAAGAATGGTTACGGTTTTTTGGCTGGTCTGATTACAATATTTACTGGTGTTGTTCATATCTGCAAAAAATACTTTTTTAATAATATATTCATCTAATTGGCTTTTTGTCTGAATATAAAGTAAATTACCTTCTTTAACCTCCCTTATCCGGTTCAGGGAATGCCCATACAGTCTGGAGGCATGTCCACATATAATATAATTGCCCCCGTTTTTATATTGCATATTATCTGCCGCAGTTATCAGTTCATACTGCTTTAGATGCTCTGTTCTCTTTGTTCCTGTATACACAATCTTTTCAAGATGAATCTCAGGAATAAATAAAATACAGTCTCCGTTCCATAATTGTTTTTTACCATGTGGCTCATTATCCGCAGACTTTTGTGTATTCTTGATACCGGTCTTTTCGGATGGGGAAACTGGCTGCAGCCGTTCATTTAAATTTGGCAGGTTTTCCTGATCTAGTTTAGCCTCAATTAAATGTATCTGATTTTTTTCCAGCTGTTCATTTTGATAAACCATATTATAATGATATACATAATATAAAACTAAAACTGTAGAAAATACAATAACCAGATATTTTTTATGCTGGGAAGACCTTCGTTTTGCGGTATTCCGTTTTCTTTTATGATGCATCATCATGGAAATCCTTCTTTTCGGGGAGAAATTTCTTTTTATTATATCCATACACAAAAAATCCGACAAAGCATATTATTAGAAGCAGACAGCTTAGCAGACCAAGTTTATAATGCTCTTCAAAGCCAAGCTTTAAAATTGGCGCATTGGTAATATTTAAGGTTATTCTTTCTGGTGACTCCAGCACAAAATGATACTTATTATTGCTGGAGTAATAGCCATTCCTGCATTTTGTTTCGATAAAATAGTACTTGCCATAGGGTAACTGCTCTACTACAATTTTTCCATGCTTATCCGTCTTATATATACCGACTTTCTCTCCCTTATTGCTGTACAAAGTAAATTCAACATTTTTTAAGGCTTTGTTGGTGTCTGCATCGGTTTTGATAATCTGAACGGATGCCTTGGACAATTTGTTTATGAATGTGTTATCCGTAAATTCTATTTCTATATTCTTGTTGTCAGCTGGTGTCACTTCAAAATCATAGGTGCTGGCATCCAAATCATATTGTGGATTTGTCTGTAATTCTTTGAGATAATATGCTCCTTTAGGAAGCTTGGCTGAAAATCTGCCCAACCCATTCTTATCTGTGGTTATATAGCCCACACAGGTGTCTTTTGGAAGCATTTGTCCTGGGGAAAAGGTATAATCAAAATTCTGGTAGATACCAAATACAACATTTTCAAGTGGAACCATATCATAGGTAATACCCTTCTCTCCTATCTTTAAGGATTCGCCTGACTTATGCAGTGTAATGGAGCAATTGTACAATTGGTTGTGTATCGTGGTTTCCAATACTGGCTGCTTTAGAGGATTATAGCTTTTATCATCCGATTCACATATAAAGAAAAATGGCTTGTCATTTATTAAATATTCTTCTGGACAGGAGGTTTCCTTTACATAGTATTTTCCCGGTTCTAAATTAGAATACCCCGCAATTCCGTCTTTATCGGTTGTGGCAGTACCTACTAATTGGTCCTTTTCTGTATATAAGGAAAATTCAACATTTTCCAATGATTTCTCATCGGTCTGGTAGGTTATATATTCTCCATTGCTACAGGTTTCTTTTTTATAACCGGATAATGCTTCACCAAGCTTCAAAATGTGGATACAAAATAATTTTTTTTGATTTTTAACTTCCTTTTGGTATAAATAACAGTTTACGGTATCATCATATTTAAAATTGTCTTTTGATATGGTAATCCTTTCATCCTTTAAGACAAAATCCTTTGGCGCATCAAGTTCCTTTACATAATAATCACCGTAGGGGAGTTTTTCAAATTCTACATATCCCTGTTTGTCTGAAACAGCCTCCCGTATTAATGTGTCCTTTTTCACAAGGCAGCTTCCGTTTGCATTGCAGATATCCTCTTTTGCATATAAGCCAAACCGGACATCCTGAAGGGGAATTTTATGTTTCTGTTCGATATCCTCTTTCTCGCAATAATATTTAAAAAGGCGTATTTGGCATTTTTTAAGAGCATTGTCAATCTGGTAAGTTACTTCGCTATACTTGCGGTTTTTATCCCGGGTAATGGTAAAAGTACATATTTGCGGATTGAGCTGGTATAATTCAGATGCTGCCTCTTCCTTAAAATAGTATTTGCCGGAAATCAGATTATCCACATAAGCCTCTCCGTTTTTGTCGGTTATCAAATCGGCAATTTTTTTATCTTTCGGATAAAAGACCTTTCCTTTTAAAAGAATGTCCTCTTTTGCATATAATCCAAACCGAACGCCTGACAGAGGAATATTTTTATCTACAATAAAGTCATTTTCAGAAAATATAATATTTTCTCCGGATTTCTGTATTTTTAATTTTCCAAGAATAGGTTCGTTTTCAATGTTGAATTTGAAAGAATATTTTTTATCTGTAATCTGAAACTCTGTTCCTTCCCAGTCGTTTATATAATTATTTCCAGGTTTTGCTTCCATAATCTTAAATTTCCCATTTGCATTGTTTGCCCAAAGATATATATTCCCACTTTCATATTGTTGTTTGGCTGTATTATATGTTAAATCCTTATAATATACATACTCTCCTATTCTATCATCATATTGTTGAAGATGGAAAACAGCATCTGAAATAATATCTCCGGTAATACTGTCTTTCTTGTGAAGAACTACTTCACCAATCAGCAGTGAAATTCCAATACTATCCTGTGCATCTTTGTCTTCCGTCAGCAGCCCTCCTGTTTCCTGATATAAATGTCCGGAATCAGAACTCCACCAAAAGCCAGCCAGATACCGGTTAAACATTACCTGTTCAGAAACTTTAACAGTATGAAGCCCCGGAAGCAGCTTATCAGCTGCCAAACAGGGAATTTTCACCCGAAAGCTGGAATTATATGCTGGTGTATCCTCTAATATGAGAAGCGTATCCGATTGTATACCGTTGGCCGCTGCAGTTCTTTTGTATTTCTTTACACCAGAATTATTTTTATTGGTGAGACAATGGATATGTGGAGTAACCAGTCCGTCCTCTTCCAGATAAAAATAGGGCACGGATATCTCTTCAAAGGAAAATTCGGATGTAAAAAAATCTGCGGAACTGGTATACACAGAGGCTTTGCAGCAAAAGTTATAAAATGCCTTTGTTTTTTTCTGTAAATTCCCCGTATCACTTTTAAAAACAATTTTGTTAAAGTCAATTCCATAATTGGATTTTCCTTTGCCATATTTGTATATGAGGGAATGTACCACTATCTGCGTCATATAATAGTCCAGTATTGTATTGCCTGTTGTAAACTTACTGTCTGCCTTTCCCTTCCATTTAGATGCACCATAATAAAAGGCAACTCCCAGCCGGGCTCTTAATGTATTATTAAACAGATTATTCTTTGACGAATATTTGTTGTCAAAGGATATATGCTTCGAGTAATCCACACAATATAAATAATCCTGGGTTCCTTTTGTTCTCTTCACGGAAGTACCATAGTTGTTTCCATCATAAGCAGCAAAACAGATGCACGGGATATCATCACTTATGTAAATATATTCCGAAGACCGGTATGTTTTGGGTAAATTTTTATAGATGCTATCATAGGAATAGTAATCTACTTTTGCTGCAAAAGCCTTTGTATGTGAAAAAATCGTTACATAAAAAATCGCAGTAAAAAAAATAATGCATAAAAATAAAATTCTTTTGTTGTGATTGGTTTGAAACATAATTGTCCTTTCCAAGACATTATGTATGATTGAAGAAATTTAGAGTAAGTTGATTATGTCACAATACCATTTTCTTGTCAAGATGGAAAAAATATAATAATTTCCACCTAGTTCAGCCAATAACAGAATCACAGGGGATTATGGCATTTAAAATATTATTTGCTGATGTGATATACAGGAATCAATAAGTAGCATCCAGTATGAATGGTATCGCTCTTCAGATTATTAATCTCTTTTACTTCCAGTATATAATCTGCATCTCCAACAGATGAGACAGAATACTCTGCTGCAATGGATGACAGGGTATCCCCGGCTTCAATCTCAATTGTAGTGAAAGATTTCTCATATTGGATACTTTCATTTGCCTGAACCAGTTTCATTCCGCCAAAAATAAATATACTTAAAAATACAACCAATACTATTGTTAACATAATTCTATTATTGTTAATTACCTTAGAAAGCATAATCTTTTCCTCCGTTCTTATTCTATCGAATATTTGTTCGGTTTTTGTATAATAGCAAACATCTGTTCTCTTGTCAATAGTTTTATCGAAAATTTGTTCGGAATAAATGTTTGCTTTTTTTGATATCCTGTGTTATTATTTTGTTATGGAAGTTAGGAAATCAAGTTCATATGAACAGAGTTGGTTTTTCTGTTTTTATAACAGATAAAGGAGATGTCATTATGCCAGGTAAGATTAGTGCGAAGCAGCAGGAAATTTTAGATTATATTAAGGATAATATACTTCAGAAGGGATATCCCCCATCAGTCCGGGAAATTTGCGAGGCAGTCAGATTAAAGTCCACTTCGTCTGTCCATTCCCATTTAGAGACATTAGAGAAAAACGGATATATCCGGAGAGACCCTACCAAGCCGCGTACAATAGAGATTTTAGACGACAGCTTCGGTCTTACCAGAAGAGAACTGGTTAATGTACCAATTGTCGGCCAGGTAACTGCAGGTCAACCCATTTTAGCCGTTGAGAATATTGATGGTTATTTTCCTGTACCACCGGAATACCTTCATAATAAGACGACTTTTATGTTGAAGGTAAAAGGTGACAGTATGGTGAATGTAGGAATATTTGATGGTGATTTAATTATGGTGGAACAACAAGCTACTGCCATGAACAATGATATCGTTGTTGCATTGGTTGATGACAGTGCTACAGTTAAGCGTTTTTTCAAGGAAAATGGTTACTATCGTTTGCAGCCAGAGAATGATTTTATGGATCCCATTATCGTAGACCAAGTATCTATTTTAGGTAAAGTTATTGGTTTATTCCGTACCTTTTAAGGTGTATAATTGTACAACTTTATGTATTTTTTTCACTCGTTTATCTTGTACATAGACAGAGCCATACAATTAAGATATTATCATGGAATCTTAATTGTATGGCTCTCTTTTAGCTAATAATGACATCACAGTAAAAACCCTCCCGGTTTTCCTTACAAGATGCATAACGATATCTGACCAGATTTCCTTCATTGAACCGTATGAAATACGCCGAATAATGATACCGTGTTCGCTCCATAAAGCAATTCATTACCTTTATTGCCTGCTCAATGGAAAAGCTGTCCAGCTTAATATCTACAATATAACGGTTGGATTTAATTAAAATACTGTTCTTTGCCACGTTTTCCTGGTCAACCAGAGCAGCACTAAAAATACTCTTTGTCACATCATCTGACAGCAGGTTTATTTTTGCAATATATTCATTCATGATGGAAACCATTTTGTTTTCTCCCTATCTTCTGATTTTGATAGTCAGCCTGATATAGAAATTAGTATACCTCCCGGTCCGGCATTGCATGTAGAATCTGCTTAAATTCATCAAAATGTTCAATAAACAAATCAACTACATCTGGGTCAAAATGCTTTCCCTTCAGTCTTACAATTTCGTTATATGTATCTTCCAATGACCATCCTTCTTTATAATAACGCTGCGACGTCAATGCATCAAATACATCACAGACAGCCATCAGACGGCTTATGTAAGAAATGTCCTCTCCCTTCATTCCAAGGTAGCCGGAACCATCCCAGCGTTCATGGTGCTCCAAGGCTATTGTTTTTGCAATCTGCATAATATCGCCGGGACATTTTGCCAGTAACGCTTCTCCATACAGGACATGATTTTTCATAATTGCATATTCCTCATCCGTGAGCTTATCCGGCTTATCCAATATCTCTTCCGAAATCATCAGCTTACCGATATCGTGCATCATGGAAGCCACGGATAATTTATCCACATATTCTGCTGTAAATCCTGAGGCAGTCCCCAGCACTCTCATATATTCCGCTACTCGCCGGATATGCTCGCCGGTTACCTTTGACTTACTTTCAGAAATTTCAGCGAAAGCAAAAATAAGCTCCTCCTGGCTATGTACCAAATCATTATTTGCCTCAATGGTTTTATTCAGCATTACCATATTGCGGTCTACAATATAATAGGAAAATAAGGTTGTTACCAAAACCAGTACAATGCGAAGAAACACACCATAAACCATGACTTCTACAATATTGTTATAATTTTTATCAATTTCTCCACAGAATACGTAATAACGTAAAAGCATCGTTACTAACACACATATACAATCAATAATGGTAGTAATTATAATCAGCTTGCGGTCACAGTACAATGTGGCTATTAACAGGGGAAGAACCACTAAAACGATAAAATCATAGGAAATGAATGTACTTAGCAAAAACACAACGGCTAAAATACACATAATAACATAGTATTTTATCCATTGCTGTTCCAGATGCAGAACATTAACCAAAACAGAAGGAATTAACAATAACAGTAGACTACTGATAAATATTATAGTAACAGTATATTTATCATAATCATAATAATCCGATACAGTGAACGTCCATAAAGATATTAAAAATAATATCGTAATACGCAGACATTTTGCAGCAACCTTATTTACTTCTAAGTTGTTCTTTCGTATCAATAAATCTCTATCCATGTATCCCCCAACCTGTTTCATGCTTATGAAACATCTTAGTCTATAAACTAAGAAGCCCAAGCTGATTTTATAATTCTGAAATATCAATCACCTTGCCATCCAGCCATATCTTTTCCAAATTATAAAATAAACGCTCCTCTTCATTGAAAATGTGAACTATAATATCATTAAAATCCATTAAAATCCAGTTTGCTGTCTGATATCCCTCAATCTGGCGAGGATGTACATTCATGTCATGCAGCTTTTCCTCTACGCTGTCGGCCAGTGCCTGAACCTGGTTGCGGTTCGTTCCACTTCCAATGATGAAGTAATCTGCCATAACAGAAACCTCTGAAATATCGATAATCCGAATATCCTTTGCCTTTTTATCTTCTAAACCTGCGACTGCGCTTTTGGCTAGTTCTTTACTTGTCATAAAATTCTCCTTCAAATATTAATTTCTGAGTTTACTGTAATATTCGTAAGTTTCTTTTGTAATGGGGTCTACGATAGAGCCCTTTTTTCCTAGATAATGCATACTGTTATGCAAAATGTGCAAGAGACACAAATCCAAATCCATATACGCTTCTTTTCGGATGATGTCCATTTCTGGCAAAATATTCCGGTTAGGCTCAATATAATCTGCAATATAAATAATCTTCTCCAATGTTGTCATTGCCGGTTTTCCTGTGGTATGACAGGCAATGGCAGATAGAATTTCTTTATCTGTTACATCATATTTTTCTTTTGCATATACAGCAGAAAGCTTTGCATGCAAAAGCTCCGGATTCTGGTATTCACACTCTGAAATAAAAATCTTATGCTTTTTGCATTTGGCAATTTTTTTATCATTCGGAACATATTTTGCACAATCGTGCAACAGACCCGCTATCAAAGCTTTCTCACAGTCTATACCATAGATAAAAGCCATAGTTCCTGCGGTATATTCTACACCTAAGGAATGTTCAAAACGTTTCGAAGGAAGCTTTTCTTTTAGCTTCTCTCTCATTAGTAATCGTTCCATACAAAAAACTCCTGTTACTATCAATCAACTATTGTCTATTATATCAAAAAGAGTATATAATTTCAATGAAACCGTACATTTTTTAAGCAAATGATTCCTTAATTATAGAGCTGATATTGCATGATATATTCAAGCACCCCATTTGGAAGCATTAAATCCTGTGCATACTGAGAATTCGGCTGTTTGTCGCCGTTTTTGATTTTGTCACGGATTTCACTGGAAGAACAGGGAATTTCTGGACAATCAATCAGATAGAAGAAGCTGCCTCCAAACATTTTATTCAGCCTGTCAATCTGCAAATGCATTTCCGCTACGGTTTTTTTATTACGTGTAGCTGCAAGGATTTTCGCATTTTTTACGATAATTTCCGGGTGCATCCAGTTTTCAAAATAAGACAGGGAGTCTGCTCCCATGATAAAATAAAATTCATGGTGGGAAAATTGCTGCGTTAACAACTCCAATGTCTCATAGGTATATGTTTTCCCCTCTCTGTTCAGTTCAAAATCGGATGCTTTAAAAAACGGATAATCTTGTATTGCCAGTCTAATCATGGCAAGTCGTTTTTCTCCGGAGACCAATGCCTGATTTGACTTATAGGCTGGTATATGATTGGGCATAAACCAGATTTCATTCAGATGAAATTGTTCATAGGCTGCTCTTGCAATTGCAATATGCCCAAGATGAATGGGATTAAAGGTTCCTCCCATAATACCGATTGCTGCCATGAATGCCTCCTAAATGTATATGATATGTTCTATTCTTCCCTATTTGTTGACATAATATAATTATTGTAAATTTATTTAGGCAATTCGATTTTAGGGTTTTCCTTTTTCCGTCGATAAAGTACAATTTTTTTCCCGATTACCTGTACGACTTGTGCCCTGGTGCGAGCTGCAACCGTTTCTGCAATGGTCTTTGGCTCATCCATACAGTTTTTTAATACACCAATTTTAATCAGTTCTCTTTTTTCAATTGCTTCGTCTACGGAAGCTACAAGCTCTGGTGTAACACCAGATTTTCCCACATTGATAATGGGTTCCATTGTCATTGCCAGACCTTTTAAATATGCTCTTTGCTTGCTTGTCATTGTTATTCTCCTTCCATACCGCACTCACGCACCTCAATTTCGCTTTGCTCCATTTCGGTGTTCGTTGTATTCTCATACCGCACTTCACGCACCTCAATTCCGCTTTGCTCCATTTCGGTGTTCGTTACACTCACATAGCCTTCAAGAAATGTACCTGCCTGCAAGCAGTCAGTACATTTCCTTTGAAGGCTGCGTTCGTGCTAATTATTCATAATAATCGAACTCTAGGTAGTACATCCGTACCACATCCCCCTCTTCGATTCCCTTTGCTTTTAATTCATCAATAATTCCGTTTTCCTTCAGGAATCGCTGGAAAAAGTCAAAGCCTTTTTCAGAGTCCAGATTTGTATAACCAAGCATTTTTTCAATCTTTGGGCCTTCTACAATAAATGTATGTTCATCTTTCGGGTCGATTTCCACTGTATATGGGTCATTGGAGAAGTCAAAGGTTGGAACAAATTCCGGTTCAAATTCCACAATTTCCTGTGGTGCATTTTTAACCAGCTCATAGACATGCCATAACAGTTCTTTAACACCTTCTCCTGAAACGGCAGAAATCGGAAATACTTCTATGCCCTGTGGCTCAAATTCTTCCTTTAGCATAGCTATAACTGTTTCTCTTTCCATTTCGTTCATGACATCCATTTTATTGGCTGCAATTACCATTGACCGTTCTGAAATCTCAATATTATATTTTTTAAGCTCCTCCATAATAGCATATACATCATTAATCGGGTCTCTCCCCTCTACAGATGCTCCGTCAATAATATGGAGAAGTACCTTTGTTCGTTCTATATGGCGCAAAAATTGGAGTCCCAGTCCAATGCCCTCACTTGCACCTTCAATGATACCGGGAATGTCTGCAATAACAAAACCGGCACCCTCCGAAAGGTCAACTACTCCCAGATTGGGATTTAACGTAGTAAAGTGATAATTTGCAATCTTTGGCTTTGCATTGGTAACTCTTGACAAAAAGGTAGATTTTCCCACATTCGGAAATCCCACAAGCCCCACATCCGCAATCACCTTTAATTCTAAGGTTACATACAGCTCCTGCGCCGGTTGTCCCGGTTGGGCATATTTTGGTGCCTGCATGGTAGAGGTTGCATAGTGCATATTTCCATTACCACCATGACCGCCCTTTAATATTATAACCGGTTCCGTTTTATTGGACATATCCATAATGACCTTACCGGTCTCGAAATCCTTAATTACCGTTCCTGGTGGCACCTTACAGATAACATCGGCACCATTCGCACCATGCTGTCTTTTTTTACCGCCTTCTTTTCCATCCTCTGCACAGTATTTCCGTACATTTCGAAAATCATTTAATGTATTAAGACCTTCATCCACTACAAAGATGACATCTCCGCCATCTCCGCCGTCTCCGCCATCTGGACCACCTGCTGGTACATAAAGCTCACGGCGGAAGCTTACATGTCCATCACCGCCTTTTCCAGAACGGATGAAAACCTTTGCTCTATCTGCAAACATATTCTATCTCCTAACTTCAAAACATTCTAAATCTTTGCCATGCGCCATGCAACCTCGATTTCGCTTGCTTCATCTGCTTTGCATACCTTCTTACTAAACTCACTAACGTTCACTAAGTACTCAGGCATCGGTCACGGCTTTTATTTACCAGCGCCATGCAACCTCGATTCCGCTTTGCTCCATCTCGGTCACGGCTTTCGCCGTATATAAAATCTTAGAAATATGATTTACTGGGAGCAAGCTCCCGCAATCATATTTCTAAAATTTTATGCATGGCTCAATACTTACGTGAAAAAAAGGCTGGAGCAAAACTCCAGCCTAAAGTTACATGTATCTTATTCGTTAACAGATACCGGATAGATAGAAACCTGCTTCTTATCTCTTCCCTTTCTCTCATAGCGAACAACGCCGTCTACTAATGCAAATAAGGTATCATCTTTACCTCTGCCTACGTTAGTACCTGGATGAATCTTAGTACCGCGCTGTCTGTATAAAATATTACCAGCTTTAACGAACTGACCATCTGCCCTCTTCGCACCAAGTCTTTTAGATTCAGAGTCTCTACCATTCTTAGTAGAACCCATACCTTTTTTATGAGCGAATAACTGAAGGTTAAGTTTTAACATGTTTTACACCTCCTGATTCAAAATTACAATGTACTTTTTACCATACTTCTGTTCAATTGTAGTAATTCCAAGCAGAAAGGATTGAAATAATAATTCTGCTTCCCTGCTTGGCATGCTTTTCAAAATGACATTCTGGAAGTTAATCTTGCTGCTACCGTTTAACTCCTTTTCATCCTTTGTAAAGCTTTCCAGGGAATTTACCAGATTAATATACAATATAGACACTGCACTACAAACAATATCTTTTCCCTTTTTGCCAAATTCGGCATGTCCCTCTAACTGGACACCAACTATCTCTTCTTTTTTGTTAAAAACAGTTACCGTTATCATAGTTTTAATTAAGCGTTGATTGCTTTAATCTCAACCTTTGTAAATGGCTGTCTATGACCCTGCTTTTTGTGATAGCCGGTTTTTCTCTTATACTTGTAAACAACAACCTTCTTGCCCTTACCGTCGCCGATTACGTTAGCGCTAACGCTTGAGTTCGCTACGTCCTCGCCACATAAGAAGCCATTGTCGTTGCTAATAGCAATAACATCAAATTTTACTTCAGAACCAGCTTCTGCATTAAGCTTCTCTACTTTAATGATATCACCTTCAGCTACCTTGTACTGCTTGCCACCTGTTGCAATAATTGCGTACATACGGTTACCTCCTATTATCATTACTCGCCAAGTACGGTGGTGTCTTATATCAAACTGTTACCAGCAAATGGACACACTTCTACCTCCTTGTGCGGCACACTAGAATATATTAACAAATAGGTGAAAAGTTGTCAATCTTTTTTTCATGAATTTATATCATAAATCAGATAACTTATATAGACAAGTCAATGCTTCCACCCTCAGCCACAACCGGCATCTCCGCTGCTTGTACCGGTATCTCGGCTCCGGAAATTTCCAGAGAGACTCCCTCAACGCTGCAATTTCCTCTGGAAGCTTCTTCTTTTTCTTTTTGCAGCTTATTGAATACAGCCTTGAGATAGTTCATATCCGCTTCTATAATCTCCCGGAGTTCCTTTGCCCGGTGCTTTTTTTTAAGAAGCGCCAGGTCATCATCATCCATATCCCGGTGTACACTTCCGATAAGTTCATCTGTAGTCTGCTCCATGGTCTCTTTCATCGTTTCTTCCATGAGATTCTGTAATTCTTTCATTAATTTTCTTAATTCTTCTTCATTTATTTCGGGAGCTTTTTCTTCCTTTGTATCTTTCAAGTCAGAAACCCCATTTTCCTCTGTTTCGTCCTGACAGGAACCATGCTGTTTTGCATATTCCTCCTCCTGCAGGTGTTTCAGCTTCTTCCGGGCTGTCCGTTCCAGCTTTTTTGCATGAACGATTGCCAGCTCCACTTCTCTCTCATCAAATTTGCCGGTTTTGAGTTTTCGATATAGTACGCCGATATTAGACTGTGCAGTTGCAAGTGCTCTGCCAGCACTTTCCGATGTCTTTGACATTAAAATCTTAGATGAAATATATTTGAAATTATATTGCAGACGTTTCGTTTTTTTCTTGGCAGACTTCTTAATCCGGATTGTACCTGCTACGCTTCCGTCCGGATTTTTGATTGTATATTCTTTTACATCATAAATATTTGAATAAAATCCTATAGCCATGCTATCATCCTCCTTGATAATAGGCTGTCTCTTATGCCTTACTGCGGTAACTCCTTTTACCGTTTAAACATACTTATATTTATTATATCGGCAGCATGGTTAACAAAATTTATTTAAAATATAAAACAATCATACAAACTAAGCAATTTTAAATCACCTCATGCAAAGGTCTCCTGGTTTTCTTTCTGGTTAATTCAAATACATCTAATTTCGTTACCTCTATAAAATATCCAGGTACTTTATCTTTTTTTAATCCCTGCTCTAAGCAATGAATAACCTGTGTCTTATCCTCTTCCTTTTCCATATTAATAAAATCAACCATGATAATGCCGGACAGATTCCGTAACCGGAGCTGCCTTGTAATCTCTGATGCAGCTTCCAGATTTAATTTCAGTATATGGGCATTCTTATTTTTCCTGCCAATGGATTTACCGGAATTTACATCAATGACCACCATTGCTTCCGTTGGCTCAATCATTAAAAAGCCTCCGGATTTAAGCCAGACCTTTTTATTCAGGATTCTTGAAAGCTCGGTTTCTAGTCCCAACAGCTTATAAAGAGGATAGGCTTCTTCGTAAAATACAGCCTTTGAGACAAAACCGGAAAGCCTTTTATATATCTCCGGCAAATCTGTTTTTATCTCGTCAAGCCTTGAAACGCCATATTCCTCCAAAAGGGCAAGCCACTCTTCTTTTCCTTTTTTCAGCAGACCTGTATTGCGCCCGTACCGGGCTTTATGGATGATTTCATCAAATTCCTGCATAAACTGGATGATTTCAGCGGAAATCAGGGCAGAATCAGCATGTTCAGATGCTGTACGGAATACAAGTCCATAGGAATCTTCCGATTGTGCCATATGCTCTGTGGCAAGCTGTTTTAATTCATTAATCCGCTGTTTATCTTTAATTTTTTTGGAAATGCCAGCCTTTCTCTCTGATAAATCCATTACAACATAATTACCGGATAAATGGATATTACCGGTAACCCGTGCCTGCTTCATTTTCTGTGGTTCCTGCTCCACCTGAACGAGAACCATGTCATTTTCCGCAATGGAAGAAAGTCCCTTTGGCAGCCTGCGGTTCAGCACCAGGGCAGGCTTATCGTCAAGGGGTAAATACCCCACGTTCCCTTTATCCAGCCGGATAAAGGCAGACTGGATGTTTTTTACAACCTTTTCCACGCGTCCGATATAAATGTCTCCAATCTGCAATGAATTATCCTTCATCAGAGGATGGCATTCTACTAAAATATCTTCTTCATATATCAGAAGGAAGGTCTGATGGTTCCATTCTGTAATAATTGCCTTGTTCATAATATTTCTCCGTTTCCATGCATGGTATGGATTGATTTTTATGAAAATCTTAGCACAACCATTTTGAAAAAACAAGAAAGGGGTTCCTATAGATTCATATAAGTTTAAATTCTATACACTAATATATCCTTGACCCACTCTTAAGCAGGGACACCAGTTTTCCATCTTCATTTTTCATATAGGTTTCTATACGGTGTATTTTGTAATCAAATCGCTTATACTCGCAGCCGATTTCCCGACAGACTGTCTGTATCACAAGCTCTGGTTTCAAGTTATATTCGCTTCCCGTAGCAAGCAGCATATAGAGCTTGTCCTCTTCTGTTACATTCTCTACATATCGGTTTTGCAGGGCATAGCTTTCCACCGAAAGTTTCAAAATTCCCGGCCTAATATCTTCAATCTTCTCATTTTTCTTTGTTTTCTTAAGGATTTCTATGTGTTCTCTCTCCAGTAAATGCGGCGCAAAAGAGAGCATTTGCTCTTTTACTTCTGCTGGAACCGTATCTAATATGGTAATGACATAGTCAGAAGCAGCCACAATGGACATGGCGTTCTTTGCGTTATCCGGAAGCAGTACTGCATCTTTTACCTCCATTTCCGCCGCCATCTGTTCATTTAAGCGTCTGACAAACTCGTCTGAAGATACTAAACTATTAAATTCCGCATCAAAATATTCCCCTTCACTGGTAACTCCCAATGCCAGCGGTGCGGCAAAGGACATGAGCTGGTGTGGACTGAAGCCATTTGAATAGGCAATATCCAGTCCGGCGCGCTTTACCGCTTTTTGAAAATAACGCATGACATCCAGGTGTCCGATAAACCTCAGATACTCTGACTTGGTATATTTAATTCTTACCTTCAAAGCATACACCTCCTCCGAATTTAGCAGCCCCGCAGCCGGAGCACTTTTCACGGCAGTTTGGCGTGACAATTCCCTGTTTTGCCTTTTCCCATTCGGAGGCAAGGAAACGCTTTGTCACACCGATATCAATAAAATCCCAAGGCAGAATCTCATCCGTATCCCGTTCCCTTGTAGTGTAAAAGGCCATAGAAATATCATTCTTTTCAAAGGCTGCCATCCATTTATCATTATCAAAAAATTCTGTCCAGGCATCAAAGATACAGCCACTCTTATAGGCATCATAAATGACCTTGGAAAGCTTTCTGTCTCCTCTTGCAAATACACCTTCCAGGGCGGATATATCCGGTTCATGATAGGTAAATTTCATGGATTTAAAGTTAAGCTGTTTCCGAAAGGTATCCTTTACATGATGGGCGCGCTCCCTATAGCTTTCAGGGTCTAGCATTGGTGCCCACTGAAAGGGCGTAAATGGCTTAGGTACAAAAAAGGATGCAGATGCTGTAATAGACACTTTTCCGTTTCGATCTTCCTTTGGGATTGTGTAATATGCCTCTGCCACGGTTTCGCAGAGCTTTGGAATCCCTTCTGCGTCTTCAGCTGTCTCGGTAGGTAGGCCTAACATAAAATAAAATTTTACCTTGTTCCAGCCGCCTTTAAACGCCTGCATGGCACCATTTAAAATGACCTCTTCCGTCAGCCCCTTGTTAATGACATCCCGAAGCCGCTGGGTTCCAGCCTCTGGTGCAAAGGTCAGGGAGCTTTTCCGGATATCCTGCACTTTTTTCATCACATCCAGTGAAAATGCATCAATCCGAAGAGAGGGAAGAGAAATATTCACATCATTATTGCCAATCTCATCAATCAGAAAATAGGTAAGCTCTTTTAAGCATTCATAATCAGAGGAGCTTAGGGAGCTTAAGGAAATTTCCTCATGTCCGGTCGACTGAATCATTTCTTTTGCATAATACTTTAAGGTCTCTAAATTCTTCTGCCTTGTGGGACGGTAAATCATGCCTGCCTGACAGAAACGGCAGCCCCGGATGCAGCCCCTCATAATCTCAAGGGTTACACGGTCCTGGGTCGCTTTGATATACGGCACCAGCGGCTTTGTAGGATATGGCGCTTTGTCAAAATCCAGCACTATCTCCTTTGTGATTTTTCGGGGAATGTCATCCTTGACTGGTTCAAAGGATGCAATTGTTCCATCTGCCTTGTAGGTTACCTCATACATGGAAGGTACATACATTCCCGGTATCTTGGAAATCTGATAAAGCATTTCCTCTCTGGAGGCTCCCTGCTGTCTCAGCTTTTTATATAATTCAAATACATCATGATAACGTGTTTCCCCTTCGCCAATATAAAATACATCAAAAAAATTAGCAATCGGTTCTGGATTATAGCTGCATGGTCCACCGCCAAATACAATCGGATCTTCTAATGTACGTTCTTTTGCCCAGATTGGAATACCAGAAAGCT
Organism: uncultured Eubacteriales bacterium; assembly: GCA_900548855.1. Lineage (GTDB taxonomy): Bacteria > Bacillota > Clostridia > Lachnospirales > Lachnospiraceae > CAG-590. The sequence goes on along the minus strand of URMF01000017.1, from coordinate 15,891 downwards.
CCAAAATCTGCAAAATATTAGTATAACACATCTCATATTGGAGTGTAATGCCCAGAAAATCAAACTTCTTAATCGGTGTCTGAGTTTCCAGCGAGAATAATGGAATGTTCTGTTCCCGCATGATTTTATCTAAATCCGGCCACGGAGAATACACACGTTCACAATACGCATCCTCTCTTTTATTAATTGTATCATAGATAATCTGGATTCCCAGATGACTCATGCCAATCTCGTATACATCCGGAAAACACATACAAAACCGAATATCTATATCCTCCGGATTCTTTTTTACCATATTTACTTCATTTCCAATATATCGTGCCGGTTTTTCAATTTCCATCAGAATTTCATCTGAAAGTGCTAATTTTGCCATAGTTACTCCTTTAGTTCAGTTTTAATATTTTTAAGAATATTATCCTGTTACTCACCCACATTTATATAGGTTTTGGTAAAATCCTTTACCTCTTCATAAGCCTTTCTCATATAGCGCATTGCCTGCTTTACAGCCGGCTCTTCTTCCTCTAACTTCGTTATCTGGGTATGCATGTCATTCCATGCCATAACCGCACCTTTTTTTACATCCTGTCCTCCGTAAAGATAGCAGGAAAATAACATGACACAGAGCAGAAACAATAATATCTTTCCTTTAAAGGGAAATGTCCAGGAAGTGCCACCACTCGTATCCCCCTGGACTCTATCATATTCATAATAACCGTATTTATAGGAATTGTCTATATTTTTTCCCTGAATTTCCTGTGTATTCATAGCATGCTGGCGTCTTAAATCTTCTCTTACCTCAGAATACATCTCGTTCAATTGGTACGCTCCAAAAGCTTGTTTACCACATTATATGATACGGTAGGGAAATTATATTCCTGTCATGCTGTGTTAATTTCCAATAGGGCTTATAAATAGAAAAGCCCTGTTCATGACAGAGCTAAACTATATCATATCCATTGAATTTCCCAGTCAATTAATTTTTAAAGCTGTGAATTGGTGCAGGAATCCGTCCTCCACGGTTGATAAACGCATCACAGCTGTATTCATTCACCTTCATGATTGGTGCATAGCCAAGAAGCCCTCCAAATTCAAGGGTTTCACCAGCTTTCTTGCCGACAGCAGGAATGATACGGACTGCCGTTGTTTTCTGGTTCACCATACCAATTGCCATTTCGTCTGCAATGATACCGGAAATTGTGGTTGCTTTGGTATTTCCCGGAATTGCAATCATGTCAAGACCTACCGAACAGACGCAGGTCATTGCCTCTAATTTCTCTAAGGTAAGGGCACCACAGGTTGCCGCATCAATCATTCTCTGGTCTTCTGAAACCGGAATAAATGCACCACTAAGACCACCTACATAAGAAGATGCCATAACACCGCCCTTCTTTACCTGGTCATTTAATAAAGCAAGGGCTGCCGTTGTACCGGGTGCACCTGCATATTCCAGACCGATTTCTTCCAAAATCTCCCCTACACTGTCGCCAACCGCCGGTGTCGGGGCAAGAGATAAATCAATAATTCCAAAAGGTACACCGAGGCGCTTAGAAGCTTCCTTTGCAACTAACTGCCCAACACGGGTTACCTTAAAGGCTGTTTTCTTAATGGTTTCACAGAGCATCTCGAAATTCTCTCCCCGGACCTGCTCTAGTGCACGTTTTACAACGCCCGGACCGGATACACCTACATTGATGATACGGTCTGCCTCTGTCACACCGTGGAAGGCTCCAGCCATAAATGGGTTATCATCCGGAGCATTACAAAATACTACAAACTTAGCAGGTCCAATACAATCTCTATCCGCAGTAAGCTCAGCACTTTCCTTTACTATTTCACCAATCAGTTTCACAGCATCCATATTGATACCGGTTTTGGTAGAACCTACATTTACACTGCTGCAGACATATTCTGTAACATTAAGCGCCTCCGGGATAGAACGAATCAGCATTTCATCATACTGGGTCATTCCCTTGGAAACCAGCGCCGAATAACCGCCGATAAAATTAACTCCCACCTTCTTTGCTGCTTCATCCAGGGTTTTTGCAATTTCCACATAATCCGTACTGGACTTACAGCAGGCACTGCCAACCATTGCAATTGGAGTCAGAGAGATTCTTTTATTTACGATTGGAATACCAAATTCCATCTCTAAATCTTTACCAACCTTCACCAAATCCTTTGCAGATGTGGTAATCTTCTCATATACCTTATTACAGGTAGTCTTTAAATCCTCTGAAATACAGTCCAATAAAGAAATCCCCATGGTAATTGTGCGAACATCGAGATTTTCTTCATGAATCATTGCATTCGTTTCCATTACTTCATTCATATTAATCATAGCTTTATCCTCTTACTTTTTCTATTATAATCTGTGCATCATGTCAAAGATTTCTTCCTGTTGCAGGGTAATGTTGACACCAATCTCATCGCCAATCTGCTTAAGCTCAGAAGCAATGGTTGCAAAATCTTTATTGGAATCCTGAATATTTACAATCATAATCATGTTAAACCAGTCCTGTACGATGGTCTGTGCAATATCCAGAATATTAATCTGGTTGCCTGCAAGGTATTTGCACACGTTAAAAATAATACCTACTTTGTCTTTTCCTACTACTGAAATTACTGTTTTTTTCATAATCCTATACTCCTTTTTTCGATGGTTTCTTACCATTCTATATTTATATTCACTATGCGATATCGCTAATCCGGATTTTTTTACACCTGTCAGCATTCAATCAACGTGGAGCATTGCTCCCTGCTTGCCACCATCATATTAAAATCTCTGTAATCATTGCTGTAGGCATTGCCAAAAAGCTCTGCCTTTACTGCCTCAAAGGCAAGCTCCGGATAATTATTTTCCTTGCTCAAATGTCCCAGGTAAATTCCTTTTATATGGTCATTTAAGAGGGCTCTTACAAGCTGTCCGCCCCGCTCGTTGGATAGATGTCCTCTCTTGCTTAAAATGCGCTGCTTTAACGGATAGGGATAGGGTCCCACCTCCAGCATGCGGACGTCATGATTTGCCTCAATCAGCATAGCATCCGCTCCAGAAAGGGCATCTACAATATGTTCATTGAAATCACCTAAATCCGTTGCAACAGAGACCTTCTTATTGCCGTCTGTCAGTGTATAGCATACAGGGTCTGCCGCATCATGCCAGGTACTGACGGGCTTCACCCACAAATCTTCAATCTGAAAGCTTTCCTCCGGTTCAATGCCATGGAACAGGCCGTAATCCACTTTACCCAGATTCTTATACCGGCTCACTGCTTCCAGGGTTTTACTGGTGCCATAGACGGGAATCCCATATTTGCGAAGAAAAACACCGAGACCTGCAATATGGTCAGAATGTTCATGGGTAATCAGAATGGCATCCAGCTCTTCCGGTTTAATGGAAAGATTGTGAAGTCCTTCGGTTATTTTTTTTGCGCTGACGCCCACATCAATCAATATATGGGTATTATCGGAACCCACATATATGGAATTACCACTGCTTCCGCTATATAAACTGCAAAGTCTCATTTCTGTATCTCCTGTATTCCGTATGGAAGCTGCCATACATATTCTCTTACGTTTATTCAAAAATGGTCCACCGGAGCATTTTTTCATATGCTCGGCAACTCAAACGAAAGTATTATACCATACGTTGGATTATTGTTTCAATAGCCAATCCTGCGTCATACCTTGCTTTCGCTTTTATTTTTTCTGTCCATGGCAAAATAAGCGTTAACCCGGGGTTCCACTTTATGTTCCACAAATACCCGTATGCTTTCCGGCAACTTATTGGTTAGGTCAATTGTGTTTCCGGCAATAACCGCATCTCCGTAAATTACCTGTTCCACGATTGCCCGCATGTCAGGATACTCCTGGCACTCGATTCCGATACGGTCACCTAAAAGGAAAAATTTAATCAGCCGGCTGAAGCCTGCTGCCGGAAAAACAATATCCAGCATAATAACCAGATGTCCGTCTTCATCCGTTGACGGATATGCCTTTACAGCAAGCTCTTTTTCATCCTGCCCGATTGTTATAGTCTGGTGACGGTACTCGCAATAACCTGCCTCTATAATAAGGCGCTCTCTTTTTTTGGCATCCCTTTTATTCCGTTCCTTATAAAAGCACAGCCTGATAAAATTTTCTTCCTTTCGGAAGGCGATATCGGTAACAACAAAAGGAGGGCACTGGTACATTCCCTGAAGCATATACGGAAACAGTTTAATCGCAGCCTGGTCAATATGCAGACGTTTTCCATCAAAATATGAAAATGTATTCTGCAGCTTTTCCCTTTCCAGTTCCATCCGTTTTTTCTGTTTCAGGGCGTAAAGTATAAGGGGGGCTTCCTTTGTTTCTCCTGGAAACCGCCAGCCCTTACAAAATGCCTGAAATTCCTGCATCAGCTTATGATGTGCCCCCAGCTCCTTTACTCTTAATTCCGGCTTATAAAGTCTGTTATCCGTTATACACTCTATAATATTTTTGACCAGTACGGAATCCGGAAACATTCTGTTGCTGTGGGCATTGGTTGCCACTACCAGTTTGTGTTTTTCATCAATGATAACGTGCTGTCCATACATTCCACTCAACATATAGAGACCTTTTGGCAGATGCCAGAGCTGGTAACCGTAACCGGTAGCAAGGGCATCCGCATCCTGTGGTATGTTGCTGTCCTTCATCCTGCGGATATAGGATGGCGAAATCAGCTGTTTCCCATGAAATGCTCCGTCATTTGCGAGAAACATGCCGATTTTCAGCATTCCTTCCAGGGAAATATGAAGCCCCCAGCCGCCCCGTTCAATTCCCATAGGACATAACTCCCATTTAATGTGGTTTATTCCCAGTGGGGAAAAGAATCGTTTCTTTAAGTATTCTGTTACACTCTTTCCGGTAGCCTTTGTAAGAATGGCTGATAACATATACGTATTCATGCTATTATATACAAACCGGGTTCCCGGTTCATCCTGGCAGTCTGTCAGTAAAAATGCCTTTACCCAGTTTGTTTCTACAACGGATGTGGTTTCATTGCATTTTGTTCCAGATGTCATGGTAAGCAGATGTTTTACTGTCATCTGTCTTACATATTTCGGTGTCAACATGGTTTCATACTCTGGGAAAAAGGATAAAACTGTATCATCCTCCGTTAATAAACCATCAGACATTGCAAACATAATTCCGATTGCAACTACCGTTTTACAGGTAGAATTTGTAATATGCGGAAGCTCTGCGCTATAGGGTGGACGATAACCAGACAAAATGACATTCTCACCTCTTGCGACAGCAAAACCGTCAAGGGCGCAAAGTCTGTCAGACACAAGTCTTCTTAAAAGATTAGACAATCTTCCTGCATTTATCCCAAGAAAAAATGTATCTTTCTTTTCCAAAGGAACTTCCATTACATCCTCTATTTCATGAAATTCCAGTTTTGGATATTCCGACAATTCTGTGTCCTGAAAATTGCTGAAAAGTTTTGATATATAATTAATTCCATAAAACTGTCTCGGTATATTCATATAAAAACTCCCTTCCATATATTACCTAGATTAGACAATTGCGAAACTCTTTATTTCCGCAGGCAACGAGCCAAGCAGCCATGCTTGCATGGCTATTTGACTTCAAAATGTGAGTTGTGCAAACGGTCCGGAAAACATATTTGTTACATTTTTACAACGTGCGGTTTCAAAAATTAAGAGACTGCATATAGGTTTCCTGAAACATATCAAGGTCTGCCAGTTCAAAGCTGACTGTACGCTTTTTTATTGCTTCATACTCTGAAATAATCTTCTGCTGCTCTCCCTGGTCTGCCACCAGTAATTTTTTAGCTCCTTCTAAAGAGGAATTGCCGCTAATCCTGATTTTACCGGTAAATTCCTTTGGCAGCATTTTCACGGTAAACGCATCTCTGATATCCATATTAAAACCAAGCCCGCCGCTGATATACACATTTGCTATTTTATCAGCCGTTACATCCGCTTTTTTTAAAAGGCACTGGATTCCGGCATATATAGCACCCTTTGCAAGCTGGAAATCCCGTATATTATCCTGTTTAATGACAAATTCTTTATCAATTTCAATCCCTTTATCAAAATACGGTTTTGCAATTCTTCCGGTAGTATCCACCAGCCGCCTTTTAACGCAGTTTGCAATTGCTTTCATACTTTCACTTCCATAAGCAGCCCCTGTTATAACCGAATCAAATACCGGACCGCAGGCTGTAGCCGTAGCATAACCACATTCCCTATTTAACAGAAGCATTTCCCCATTGGTTCCCAAATCAATCAGAAAATCAAATTTCTGTTCTTTTCCCATTTCCAAAAACTCTGCCCCGGTTAAGATATCCGCACCGACAAAAGCAGAGAATCCCGGTGGAAAAATAGTCTTTATTCCCTTTTCCTCTGTTTCTTCATAACCGGTGCTTACAGGAGAAAATGGTGATTTTGAAAGACCTTCCACCGAAAATCCCCGGAGAATATGAAGCATGGTTGTATTGCCATTATATACAATTCCCCGGATGTTCGGATATAATGCCCCCAGCTTTTTCTTTAATCGTTCTTTAAGAGTCTGTCTGACTGCCTGTTCCAGCAATAAGAGGTTCCCTTTTTTCTCTATGCAGAAGTGAATTCTGGAAATCACATCCGCTCCATAAGCATATTGCGGATTCGCAAAAGAAAATGCCGTAAGCTCTTCTTTACGGTTTAAATCCATACAGCTTACTGCTATCGTAGTAGAGCCTAAGTCAACTGCCACACCTACATTTTCACATTTCACAGTTACCGCTTCTTCCGGAATCCTGTCTTGGTCTATACGCTTGTCATTGCCTGTATACTGCCACAAATTTCCGGTATATACGAAAATATTGTTCTGTATTTTATATTCACAGGCAAGAACTCTCTTTCGCTCAGAAGGACAGGCTTTTTCACCAGGTAATGTCCATTTTCCAACATCTACAAAACACCTTTTACAGATTCCTTTCCCTCCACAATTGCCAAGAAAAGCGAACCCACTATCCGCTAATACCTGATAAATAGATTCGCCCTCCTCACATTCCACTATTCTATTGTCGTTAATAAATACTTTTTGGATTTTTCTCAATTGGTCTATATCCCTTCTCTGCCAAAACATGGATAATCTGTTCCTTATGCTCTGGTCCAAATGCTTCCATTGTTATAATCAACTCCACTGCGGCATTTCTGTTCAAATTCACAAACTGGTTATGCTCCAATTTAATAATATTTCCCTGTAATTCTGCGATAATAGAGCTGACGTTCATAAGCTCGCCCGGTTTATCCGGCAGCAATACAGAGACTGTAAAAATTCTGCTTCTTGCTATCAAACCATGCTGGACAACAGAGGCAAATGTAATCACATCCATATTACCACCACTCAAAATGCTAACTACTTTTTTGTCCTTAAATGGCAGTTTCTTTACAGCTGCCACTGTCAACAGACCGGAATTTTCCACCAGCATTTTATGATTTTCCAGCATATCTAAAAAAGCCACAATCAATTCACTGTCATCTACGGTAATTATCTCATCAATATTTTCCTGAATATATGGGAAAATGTTACTTCCGGGTGTTTTTACTGCGGTACCATCTGCAATGGTATCCACAACCGGCAAGGTGGTCACTTTACCGTTCTTTAGAGATTCCTTCATACAAGCGGCTCCGGCAGGCTCTACTCCAATTACCTTAATGTGAGGATTCAACATTTTAGCAAGGGTAGACACACCGGTTGCCAGTCCGCCCCCACCAATCGGTACTAAAATATAGTCAACAGTTGGTAATTCCTTAATAATTTCCATGGCAATGGAGCCCTGGCCGCATGCAACGTCCAAGTCATCAAAGGGATGAATAAAAGTAAGCTCCTTATCCTCTGCAAGCTCTAATGCATACTGGCAGGATTCGTCATATACATCACCATATAAAATTACTTCTGCACCATAAGATTTGGTTCGGTTCACCTTAATTAAAGGTGTTGTGGTAGGCATAACAATAGTAGCCTTAACGCCATACGCTTTCGCCGCAAAAGCCACCCCCTGGGCATGATTTCCGGCTGACGCAGTAATCAGACCTTTACTTCTTTCCTCTTCTGACAGGGTGGAAATTTTATAATAGGCACCACGAATTTTATAAGCACCTGTTACCTGTAAATTTTCCGGCTTTAAATACACCTTGTTACCACTCTGCTCACTGAAAAAATCACTGTAAACTAATTTGGTAGGATTTACTACCTTTTGTACCGTATTATAAGCTTCTTCAAATTTTTCCAATGTTAACATTTGTTTGTCCTCCTTCATTTATGTGGATAGCTGCCTCACAAGTTAAAGCTACTCTTTTTCCTCCGGAATGAGAATTTCGATATCGGAGCGGGTATCCATATCTGCAAATAACGCATTAACGTAGGATTCCGGATTAAATCGCTGTAAATCATGAATCTGCTCACCGACACCAATATATTTTACCGGAACATTTAACTCAGACTGGATTGCAATGGCAATACCACCCTTGGCTGTTCCGTCCAGCTTTGTTAGAATAATACCATCAATCTGGGTAACCGTAGAAAACTGTCTTGCCTGTTCTAACGCATTCTGACCAGTAGAACCGTCTAACACAATCAGGGTTTCCAAATGGGCATCGCTGTATTCTTTTTCAATAATCCGCTTCATCTTCGCCAGCTCGTCCATCAAATTTTTCTTATTGTGAAGTCTTCCTGCCGTATCTACAAGCAGAATATCAACATTTCTTGCCGCTGCTGCCTTTACCGCATCAAAGGTGACAGCTGCTGGGTCCGAGCCTTCCTGCTGAGAAATGATTTCTACCCCGGCACGGTTCGCCCAAGTCTTTAACTGGTCAATTGCCGCAGCCCGGAACGTATCTGCCGCACACATCATAACACGTTTTCCACGATTTTTATACTGTGCCGCCAATTTTCCGATAGAGGTCGTTTTTCCCACTCCGTTCACTCCGATAATCAGCATAACGGTCTTTTGGTCTTCAAAGTCATAGGCGCTGTCATCCACCAGCATCTGCTCTTTAATAATATTAATCACCAGCTCCCGGCATGCCTCTACCTCTTTAATATGATTTTTCTTTACCAGTTCCTTCAAGTTGTCAATAATCCGTTCCGTCGTATCCAGTCCTAAATCAGCCATAATCAGCGTTTCTTCCAGCTCATCATAAAAGTCATCATCAATGGAAGAAAAACCCTTAAACAGGTTGTCAAAGCTTTCGTTAATGCTGTTGCGGGTTTTCGTAAGACCTGCTTTTAAGCGGTTAAAAAACCCTTTTTCCTTTTCAGGCGTTTGATTTTCTGTTTCTTCTTCCTGTTCTGCCACATTTTCATTGGAAACAGCTTTCTCTGGCTGAGGCTCAGGATTTTTTTCTGTTTCGCCCTCTATGCTCTCTTTAAATGACTCCCTTGTTTCATTATTAAGAATTTCTTCCTTCTCTGTGTCCACATTCTGCTGTAAAGAATGTTCAAGCTCCTCCTGTTCTTCCTTCTTGTTTTTTTTGAAAAAATCAAACATTTATATCATCTCCTTTGAATTATACATACATGGTATGTTAATTGTTCACAAAGTTTATGCAAACACATGTCTTAAAACGGATATTCTTTTCTTTTATACTTTAAAAGCATTTCTTCTGAATACTCTGTTGTTACCCATGAAAAGTGACTGCGAATATATTGTAAAACGGTGTCAACATCCTCCATGCATGCCAGCTGCAAATTATAAGTTTTTCCATTTTTAAAATATACTTTTAAAACAGCTGGTGTTTGTGTTAGAGATAACGCAATTGTTGATGCTGTATCACCTGTCACTGTATTTGGTACTTCGCCATATACCCATATTAAATTCTTTGTTTCTTCAAAAATAACCGTTGTATTATATAACCCGGCAATATATTCCCTATCAAGCCATAGCTGAAAAACCATTTCCTTTGTCTGAAAAAAATTTGCAAGTTTTTGCCTTAAAGCCGCAGTATCACCTTGTCCTTTACGATATTCCACCAGCATTTTTTCTCCACAGGAAGTGCTCGTCCGGATGATACATACAACAATGCATATGACACAGAATAGAACAAATACCATAAACCCACAGATGTTTATAAAATCTTTTGCCATAATTTGCATAGTATAAGGTAAAATCTGTATGTTTTTTCCTTTTGTATCTGCCTCTTCTTCCAAATATTGCTGTAATTCGTCTAAACGCTCATATTCCGATACCTTCTCTAATCTACCCATCCCGGTAAACTGATATTTACAAAATGCATCTTCCGTTATCCTTCCTTCCTGAAACTGCTTCTTCGCATCCATATAGACGTGTGCCGAATCAATCACTTTATAATCCAACAATGAAACCGGCATAATACGGGTATCATCTACCCATATATAGTACAACTCCATCGCTGTACCATCATCCTGACTGATAATATGGATATACACCTCGTCTTAGTCATCCAATTCATTCTCAATCAAATTAACCGATACAAGCGTTGATACACCCTTTTCCTGCATCGTGATACCATACAGCACATCCGCTGCCTCCATCGTACCCTTTCTGTGGGTAATAACAATAAACTGGGTATCCTTGGTAAGCTTGTTCAAATATTTCGCATACCGGGTTACGTTGGAATCATCCAAGGCTGCCTCAATCTCATCTAAGAGACAGAACGGGGAAGGCTTTAAGCTCTGGATGGCAAACAATAATGCAATCGCCGATAATGCCTTCTCTCCACCGGACAGCTGCATCATATTCTGTAATTTCTTTCCCGGCGGCTGAGCAATAATTCGGATTCCTGCCTCTAAAATATCTTCATTATCCACCAGCTCTAACGTGGCCTTACCACCACCAAACAGCTCACGGAATACTTTATCAAACATAACCTGGATTTCCTGGAATTTCTCCTCAAACTGGGTGCGCATAGCAGTGTCCAGTTCTGCGATAATTTGAAGCAGATTGGTTTCTGCCTTGACGATATCATCATGCTGCCCCTTTAAAAATTCGTATCGTTCAGAGATTACCTTATAATCTTCTATGGCGTTGACATTGACATCGCCTAATGCTTTAATCTTTGCCTTAACAGCAGATACCTCTCTCTTTAAGGCATCCAAATCATTTAAGGTATCATCCTTTAATTCCACCGCAGACTGGTATGTAAGCTCATATTCTTCCCACATATACTTACTTAAAGAGTCGGCCTGTTCACTAATCTTTTCCACCTGGGCAGACAGCTTAAATGCGGATTTGTCAAGTCTTGTAAGCTCTTCATTTAACTGCTCTCTCTTTGTGAAGAATTCCTTATGCTTTGCATTTAAAGCTTCCTTGTCTGATATATCTTTCTCTAATGTGCTTTCTAATTCCTCGATTTCCTTCTTATCTGCCTCAATCAGTGCCTTAAACTGGTTAATTTTGGCAACCAATATCTCAATTGCCTTACCGGAATCACTCATTTGGGAGCGGTAGAGTTCCAGCTCTTCCTTTAACTTATTTTCTTCTGCACGGATTCGTCTTAAATTCTCAATCAGGAAATCATCCTGCTGTTTAATGGTGTTAAACTCCAGCATCAGCTCCGAGACCTTTTCGTTTGATTTCTTCAGCTCCTCTTTCTTAAAGACAACCTGTTCCTCTAAGCCCTCAATCCGCTCTTCCAATGCTTTCTTTGCAGCTTCAGCCTGCTTATGATTATCGTAGAGCTCATTCTTATTGTGGTTAATCTCTTCAATCTGGGAATCCAGTTCTTTACTTTCCTTATTCACAGAAGCAAAGGCATTGGCGGTCTCTGCCAGATTCTTAGAAACCTGTTCGATATTCATGGTTACTGTATTTTTCTGTAAATACAGCTCCTGCAGCTGAAGGTTTAAATCCTCTTTCCGGGTTTTTAATTCTTCTCTCACTGTACGAAGCTCTGTTTCCTCTTTTGTTGCATTGGCAATCTCGTTATTTATCTCAGACAGTTCTTTAGACAGCTCGTCAAGCTCCCTTTTTCGTCCAAGTAAATTGGAGGAATTTTTAAACGCACCACCGGTCATTGCACCGCCAGGAGTAAGTAATTCACCCTCTTTGGTTACAATACGCAGGCTCTGGTGAAATTTCTTATTTACGGCAATGGCATGGTCAATCGTGTCCACCACAAGAATTCGTCCCAATAAATGATTGGTGACAGCACTGTATTTGTCATGTACCTTCACCAAATCCTTGGCAAGCCCAATAACACCGGGCTCCTGTAAGGCATCTTTATTGTTAAATTCACTGTATTTGCCGCCAATAGTGGTCAGCGGAAGAAAGGTCGCACGGCCAAAACGATTCTTCTTTAAAAATTGAATCAGCCGCTTTGCAGTGTTCTCATTATCGGTAACCACATTCTGGATGCTTCCACCCAGAGCAGTTTCCACCGCAATCTCGTATTCTTTATTTACCTGTATAATATCCGCTACTACGCCGATAATTCCCGGATTATTTTCCTTTTGTTCCATGACCCGCTTAATGGAATTTCCATATCCATCATACCGTTCTGTAATATTGCGAAGTGCCTCTAATTTGGATTTGACGCTGCTGTATTCATTATTTGCCTGAAACAGCCGTTGTTTATTCTCGTTGGTGGCAATGGTATTCTGGTCAAGGTCCGCATCCGTCGTCTCCAGCCTTGCAAGAATATCTGCCACAGTCTTTTCAATCTCTGTAAGGGAGGTATTGTGCTTTTCATACTCTTCCTTGTCCTTCAGCTCATCTGACTTAAACTGCAAAAACCGCTGGTTTAGCTGTGTCTTGCGGTAGTTGATATTTTCAAGCATGGCATCGTATCTGCCAACCTTTGCTTTCAGATTTGCACCGTCATTTAAGTACTCAATGATATCTGCCTTGCTCTTTTCAATCTCTTCCTCTAAACCGGCAATCTCTTCTTCAATGCCTTCGCTGACGGTACGGGCTTCTTCCACTACGTCATCCGCATTGTCCATTTTTTCATCCAGAACAGCCTTTTTTTCCTGAAATTCATGCTTTTCCGTCTGCTGAGCCGCCAGCGACTGGTTAATACGGTCAATCTGTTCACTCATATGTACATCTGTAGACTTTGCATTGGAAATCTGTTGGTTTAATACATTGACCTCGCCTTCGTTGTGCTCGTTACGAAGCTTTAATTCATGGATTTTATTCTTATTCTCATCAATGGAATGATTACACTGCTCTAAAACCGTTTCAATGCGCTCATATTCATTCTTTGTCTGTTCAAATTCTGTCTTAATGCGCTCACTGTCATCATTGACAATATGTAATTTTTCCTCATTTTCCTTTAATGCGCTCTCAATCCGCTCATTTTCCAGCAAAAATACATTGACATCAAACCGTTTTAATTCCCCTTTGTATAACAGGTACTTCTTCGCCACCTCAGACTGCTTCTCCAATGGTCCCACCTGTTTTTCAAGCTCTGATAGGATGTCATTTACACGACTTAAATTCTCCCGCTCGGCAGCCAGGGATTTCTCCGTAGCTGCTTTATTCTTCTTGTATTTTACAATACCCGCCGCCTCATCAAAAAGCTCCCGGCGTTCCTCAGGTTTTCCAGACAAAATCCGTTCTACCTGACCCTGTCCGATAATGGAATATCCCTCTTTACCGATACCTGTATCAAAAAACAGGGAATGTACATCTTTTAAACGGCTCACTGTACCGTTAATCAAATATTCACTTTCACCGGAACGGTATACCCGGCGTGCCACCGTAACCTCCTCATAGTCAATAGGCAGGGAATGGTCACTATTATCCAGGGTGATTGCAACATAGGCAGAACCGTGGGGCTTTCTAAGCTCCGTTCCTGCAAAAATAACGTCCTCCATCTTGGCACCGCGGAGCTGTTTTGCACTCTGCTCTCCCAGTACCCACCGGACTGCATCCCCCACATTACTCTTTCCGCTTCCGTTTGGACCTACAATTCCGGTAATTCCTTTATTAAATTCAAATACAATCCGGTTGGCGAAGGATTTAAATCCATACACTTCTATACTTTTTAAATACATATAAACGCTCCATCCTATTCTCTTCCACACTCTTTTAACTTGAGAATTGCCCGGTATGCTGCCAGCTGTTCTGCATTTTTCTTGGAGGTTCCCTCACCGGAAGCAAGCCGTTCGCCATCGATATATACCTCTGTAACAAAACTCTTATTGTGGTCGGGTCCTTTTTCGTCAATTACCTCGTAGGTAACAACACCTTTCCCATCCTTCTGCACCATTTCCTGTAATATGGTTTTCGCATCATAAAACAACGATTTATGCTCAATATCTGTCAAAAGAAAAGTATGGACATATTTTTTTGCTGCATCCATGCCCCCATCCAAGTAAATGGCGCCCAGAACCGATTCAAATAAATCGCAGAGTATGGAATTCCGGTTTCTTCCACCAGTTAACTCCTCTCCCTTTGAAAGCAGTACATATTCACCTAAATGCAACATTTCTGACACACTGGATAACGTATATTCACAAACGATGGATGCCCGAAGCCGGGTCAGCTTTCCTTCCGGAAGCTCCTTGTACTCCTCAAACAAAAATTGGCTTGTGATTAATTCTAATACGGCATCACCTAAAAACTCCAGGCGTTCATAGCTTTCCATGCCCTTTCTTTTCATCTCATTAATAAAGGAGCTATGGGAAAGCGCCTGTCTGAGCAGTGCTTTATCTTTAAATACATATTGAATATTTTTTTCAATTGCCTTCTCATCAAAATTTAACATATTACGCTTCTTCCTTCTGTTCTTTTTCCTCTAACAGATATTTCTTAATCTTGCCATTGATATCCTGCTTTTTAAAGGTCTCTACCTGGAACAACGCATTTTTCACTTCTTTATTGGTTGCATTTCCATGAATCTTTACTACAAGACCGTTCAGTCCTAAAAGCGGGGCGCCTCCATGCTCTGTCGTATCAAAAAGCTTTAAAACCTTCTTGAGCTGTGGTTTTACCATGGCTGCCCCTAATGTAGAAACCGGGGTTGCCGTCATTGCTTCCTTGACCTTCTTCATCAGGCCTGAAGCAAGTCCCTCTGTAAGCTTTAACATAACATTTCCCACAAAGGCTTCCGTTACCACAACATCAGCTGCACCATAAGGAAAATCCCTCGCCTCAATGCTTCCGATAAAATTAATATCCTTACACTCCTTCAGCAGTGGAAATGTCTCTTTTACCAAAGCATTTCCCTTTTCCTCTTCTGCGCCGATATTCACAATTCCAACCCGTGGATTTTTAACACCGATTACATTCTCCATATAAATGGAGCCCATTCTTGCAAATTGTACTAAATTGGTTGGCTTTGCATCCACATTGGCACCGCAGTCAATCAGCAGTGCAACTCCGTTCATGGTCGGAACAACCGGGGCAAGGGGTGCCCGCTCAATTCCTTTCATTTTCCCAACTAATACCTGTCCACCTACCAGAACAGCTCCGGAATTGCCGGAAGACACAAATCCATCTGCCATTCCGTCCTTAACCATCCGAAGTCCTACAACCATGGAGGATTCTTTTTTTGTCCGGATTGCATTTACCGGCGTATCATGACAGGTGATTTCATCCGGAGCATGTACAATCTCAATTTGTTCCGATGGATACTCGTATTTATTAAGCTCACTCTTGATTTTCTCCTCCGGTCCCACTATATATACAAATAAATCTTTTTTTTCTTTTACTGCATTTACAGCTCCGAGAACCATTTCTCCCGGTGAATTATCTCCACCCATTGCATCTAATACAACCTTGGTTAATTCTGACATAGTATGCCCTCCATTTCCAGTATTTACTTTTAAGCATAATACAACTTATTTACTATACCATAAAAAACCATCTTTGACAACGAATTTCCCAATGAGCTCCGTGTTCGGTAACTTGCACACCCGTTAGAGCGCGCCCAT
>URMF01000016.1 GCA_900548855.1 uncultured Eubacteriales bacterium | reverse complement strand
TGGTACATAAGGTGCCAAAATACGGCACCTAAGTACCAACGGCTCCAAAGCACCCTGCTTATGACATTGTCTATATTGCACAACTAGATTTTGAAAATAGGGAGTTTCGCAATTACCTATTTACTTGTATGGAAAAAGATAGTGTCAAGTAGATTATGAAAATCTACGAGACGGGAATTGCCCGCATTAAGAATCACTTCGTGATGGCGGGCAAGTAGGCAATCAATTTGTGCGAATAACGAGCCAAGCATAGATACTTGTATATATATTTGGCGAGTATCGCAGCAACGAAGTTTGCTTTGCAAAATTGGTTACAAATCATGAGGAGATGATAAAAATGAGAAAAAAGAGTGTTGTATTTTTGTTAGCAGGAACCATGGTACTTTCTCTGGTGGGATGTGCCGGCAATCCGGAAAATTCGGTTGTAAAGGAAAAGAATCTGGATAAGATGTTAGAACAGGCAGAAAATACCGAAGAGGGAGCTGCAGCTTATAATGATGTGCTAGAAGAAGTAGAAGGAAATTATGAAACCTATCAGACACAAATTCAGGATGATTCCTTAAGGGTAAAGGTGGATGTGGATGCCAAAGTGCAGGTGCCGGAGGTGGAGAAATTATCTGTGTACCGCGTCAGTCAGAAAAAAATCAGTCAGGAATTTCTGGATAATGTAAGAAATGCACTGACAGACGACGTCACCTACTA
This sequence comes from uncultured Eubacteriales bacterium, assembly GCA_900548855.1. Lineage (GTDB taxonomy): Bacteria > Bacillota > Clostridia > Lachnospirales > Lachnospiraceae > CAG-590. Next base: position 61,652 of record URMF01000016.1, on the reverse strand, counting down.
TGAGGGTAGGATGCAAAGTGCAAGGACAAAATCGGTAATTGCAAAGGAGATACAGGAAAACAAAGATATGATTAAAGATATTGAGAAAGAGAAAAGCAGTTACAGTGAAGAAGACTTGCAGCAGTACAAGTCGGAATATGAGCAGAATCTACAGGAATTGGAAGCAGAATATGAAACTGCACCGGATGATGTGGAGTTAACGGATTATCTTTCTGATAATAAAATTTATAGTATTGAGGAATTATGCAAAAAGTATCCGGAAGATACTTTTTATGAATGGGAGTACAGTATACACCCGGACTGCGAAGTCTATTACGGAGTGAGTGATGCAAAAGATGGCAATTACCATGCATTGTTTGCACAAAACAGCGGTAATTACGGAAACTGCCTGCGCTACATGAATAGTAAATATGGATATGGAATGATATCTTCCGCATTTGTGGAAGATGATATGGAGTTTGCAGTATTAAAAAAGGAAGGGGAAACACCGGATTTTACAGAGGCAGGTGTTGAACTGGGAAAAATGCCGGAACTGGCTGACAAGGAATCTCTTACTCTATCTGAAGAAGCAGCCAGAGGGCAGGCAGATGAATTGATGCAGAAGTTGAATCTTGCAGATTATAAGTGCTGTGAGAGCGGAATCTATTCGCAGCTCATTGGTGAGGAAGATGAATATTACCGGGATGTTTACAAATTTCTGTATATGAGAAATATGGATGGTATTTTTGTTGATAATTCAGCCGGATTTAAATATGTTGATGAGTGGCAGGGAGATGAATATACAAAAAAGGTATGGGGAAATGAAGCAGTTGTTATTGCGGTCAATGACAACGGCATTGTGGATTTTCGTTACCTCACTCCGCTTTCTGTAGATGAAACAGTGGTGGAAAAAACCAGTATAAAATCGTTTCAGGATATAAAAGATACCTTTGAACAGATGGTGGTAATTGAGAATGCAGTGGAAGGGGAAGAAGGAACAGTGTCAATTGAAGTAACGGATGTGAAGCTGGTCTATACCAGAATCAGTGAAAAAGACAGTTTTGATACAGGGCTGATTGTTCCTGTCTGGGACTTTGAAGGCAGGATGATTGATGAATACGGACAAGAAGTAACCGGTAATATTTTGTCAATTAATGCGATTGACGGGACCGTAATTAACAGAGATTTAGGATATTAGAGATGAATAGCTTTGAAACGGATTTGAAACGGGCATTTGGCAGTTTGCATTTTTGGGCAGGACTATTGTTGGAGTGTGTGATTTTGTTCCGGTCCGGATTCGATTCGGATTTGTTCCGAATCAGTGTCCCGGTATTGGCATCCGTACCATATTCTACAGCATGGATTAATGAGTATCAAAGTGGATACTTAAAAGAATATCTGCCCCGGTGCGGAAGAAATGCATACATATTAGGAAAATTTTTTTCCTGTGGCATCAGTGGGGGAGCATTGCCAGGCATAGCATGTTTTTTCTATCTGCACAGTAAGACACAGGAGGAAGTTTCTGTAGATGTTTTTCTTGTATTTCTTTCGGGAATGCTTTGGGCAGTCGTAGCTGCCACATTGGCAGCAGCATCCAACAGCAGATATGTAGCCTATGGTGGTTCTTTTGTATTATTTCATGCACTGGTTATCCTGTATGAGAGGTATTTCGCTTCGCTGTACTGTCTGTATCCGGTGGAATGGTTTGCACCCGCTCATACATGGGTGTTTGGAAATACAGGGATTATCCTTATGTGTGGGGGGATGATTCTGGTTGTCTGCATTATTTATTATGAGATTCTTAGGAGGTGCATAGAGCGTGTATAAGATAAAGCAGATTGTATATACGGCGCTTTCTAATTTCAGAAGATGGCATAAAAATCCACAGATGATTATGTGTTTTTTGCTGGCATTTATATTTTGTTTTCTGTTATCGGATAAGGTAATGCAGTTTGCCAAGGCACATGATACATATTTACAGGGAATGGAAACCTTTATATGGACCTTTGGGGATTCCCAGTCGGTGTTGATTATATCCCTGCTGTTGTTGCTGCTCTTTGCGGATATGCCCAATCTTTCCTGTGAAGTACCATATTTTATGGTACGGACAGACAGAAAAGTATGGATGCTTGGTCAGATTCTATATTTAATTATGGCGACTTTTGTTTTTATGCTTTTTATTTTTGGTGCTACGATTGTTTTGTCGGCGCAAAGGGCATTTCCGGCAAATATGTGGAGTGATACGGCAGCGGTGATGGGATATTCTAATATTGGAGAGCAGATTGCAGTTCCGGCATTTGTCAAGGTATTGGAGCTTACGTTTCCGTATCAATGTACTCTGCATATTTTTCTTTTGATGACCGGATATGCTGTTAGTATGGCAAGCATTATTTTATTTCTGAATCTTTGTAAGACTAATGGAGGAATGATTGGTGGAGTGGTTTTTACCGGATTTGGAATGATTTTGAATCCGGATATCGTGGCGGAATGGTTTGGAATTTCCCTTGAGCGGATGCGGTATGCAAATATTATATTTGGCTGGCTCTCTCCTCTTAATCATGCGACTTATTATATGCATAACTTTGGTTATGATAATCTGCCAAAGCTTGGAAATTCGTATTTGTTTTTTGCTGTAGTCAGCGTCATTTTTTTTGCATTGTCCCTTATAAAAATAAAAAATTATTCCTTCCAGTTTACGGGGACGCAGATGAGATAGAAGGAAGAACAAGAAATAAGGAGTCAGAAAATGGATGAACATACAGGAATTGAGGTTAAAAATGTATATAAATCCTTTGGGAAGGAACAGGTGTTAAAGAATATCAGTTTATCCATTCCACCGGGAAGTATTTATGGGGTGGTAGGCAATAACGGAAGTGGAAAAACAGTACTGATGAAATGTATCTGTGGGTTTATGAAATGTGACAGGGGAACTATCTGGGTAAATGGGAAGCAGATTGGGAAACAAATTGATTTTCCTGACCATTTAGGCGTCATTATTGAAACACCGGGGTTTATTCCTAATTTAAGTGGTTATAAGAATTTGAAAATTCTTGCTTCTTTAAAAGGGAGAATTGGTAAGCAGGAGATAAGGGAAACCCTGCATAAAGTAGGGCTTAATCCGGATATGAAAAAGCCGGTTACGAAATATTCCCTTGGAATGCGCCAAAGGCTGGGGATTGCCCAGGCGATTATGGAAAATCCAAAGGTGCTGGTTTTGGATGAACCCTTTAACGGTCTTGACCGGCATGGAGTGGTGGAAATGCGGATGCTTTTAAAAGAATTAAAAGCAGAAGGAAAGGCTATTTTGCTTGCCAGCCATAATGCACAGGATATTGAAGAACTTTGTGACCATGTACAGGATTTAATGTTGATAAAGGAATGAAAAGATGATGAAATGGAAGAATTTAAAAATAGTTGTTTTTTTTGCAGTTTTCATAACAGCAGGATTCCATATGACTTATAACAGAGTATTTGCAGAGGAATGGAAAAAACAGGAGAGCAGTTTCGGGTATGGAATAGAAGATGACGGAAGTGATACAGGCGGAACCGGTATCCAGGTACAGGGGGAAGAGGCAGCGGGAAAAGACGGAGAAGAAGGGGAAGATGTAGCTGGTTCCGATAATATGACAGTTTTTAGCATTGATAACAAAAATCTCTATACCGGTATGGATAAAACGTATTCAAAAGGATATGTTCCAAAGGTTAAGAAGGGAAAAGCAGTGATTGTCCTGCCATTACTGGCAAATGCAAAGATAAAAGGAGACAAGATAAAATCAACGGTAAATCTGGGGGAAGCGGAAACGATTCCCTTTGTGCAGAAAAATTATGAAAAGGATATCCGTTTAAAAAAGCATAAAATTGGAAGCAAAGGAAAAGAGAAGGAATGTTATCTGATATCCTATACGCTGGATTTGAAGAAGAACCGTTATAATGGAGGATATCCGGTCATCATTACTGTGTCGGCACAGGATGAGCAGGGAAATGAAATCCATCAGGAATTTACGGTTTATGTAACCATTACTGACGGAAGTGACATGAGTACTGTGGCAGATACCCCAACGGAGGAATCTGAAAATCCTCAGTTTACACCGAAGGTGATAGTAGATTCTTATACATTTTCAAAAGATACGATTGAGTCAGGAGATTCTTTTACGGTAAAGATTACCTTAAGGAATACCAGCAAAACAGATACTGTGAAAAATATGCTGGTAACGGCTGCTCCGGTTGAACAGATAGAAATGATAAGTAAGTCAGACAGCATTTATGTAGAAGAACTTCAAACAGAAAAAACCTGTGAAGTGACTTATGAATTCCGTATTCATTCATCAGCACCACAGGGGCAATACAGTGTTCCTATTACACTGGATTATGCAGACAGTAAGGGAACCTCCTATACGGGACAGGGAACGATAAAGATAATGGCAGCACTTCCGGTTAAGATTGAAATAGACCCTGTTGCGGTTCCGAAGGAAATACAGATGGGGGAAACAATAGAATTACAAACCCAGGTGATGAATCTGGGAAGAGGCAAGCTTTATAATGTAAGAGCAGTAATGGAGGCAGACGGTTTAACGGCGAAACAGACAGCATTTATCGGAGATATTGAAGCTGGAAGTGCCTTGTCCGGCAGCATGGAGGTTACCGCTGAGGGTCTTTCCGGGGACTCCTTATATGGAAAGACACGGGGAACCGTTACCTTTTATTATGAAGATGAGACCGGAAAGGAAATGAGTGAAGAGAAGGTTTTTGAAACCACAATTATGTCACCGCTTAATGAAAAAAAAGAACAAGAGGTACCTGATGATACCGGGCAGTGGTGGGTGATTATGGCAGTGATTGTAGTGACTCTGCTTGGAATGACAGGGGTGCTGGCTGCAAGAAAATTCCTGCATGTCCGGCCTCTGAAAAAGGATATGGACGAGATAGAAAATGATGAAAATTCGTAAGTTTTTAAGGTTGAGAAAACAAAATGATACAGTAAAGCTGATGTGTCTTTTTATACTGGCAGGTGCAGGATTTTTTGTCAATGTACTTTATCATGCAGGAAAACTTTACCATAGCGTGCAGTCTCCAGTGGAATATTACCTGATACATGGAAGTACGGTTACAAATGAACAGCTCAGTGCATTGGCACAGGAAGAGGATGTGGCAGCAGTGAGCCGGAGCCTTGATATTCCGGTAACGGTAAAATACCAGGGTCAGGAGACAATGATGACTTGTACAATGCTGTCAAAGTCCTATATAGAAACAGTTTATGGCATTACGGCATCCGGCAGTGAAAAGCGGTATTATATAAATCAGGCGGCATTTAAAGAAATTCAGGCAGGTTTTCTAGAAAATAATGTGTCATTGGAAAAAGAGAACATTACGGAATATGGGGAAGAATATAAAATCCAGTATCTGGAGGAAGAAGAGGGGGCAGAGGAAGAAGATATGCCACCACAGACTTTTCACTCTGCAAGACTTGTTGTGTTGAAAGAAAAAACAGAGCAGGAAACGGCATTTATCTGTACAGAGGAAGACGGTACAAGTCTTAATAAGTCAGATTCTGTGAGAGTGTTATTTTCCGGGTATGATTTAGATGGTATGAGACTGGAAAATCTTACAAAAATGGGATATGAAATTCAAAATGAGCAAATACTTGCTATGGAAGGATATGAGATGAAAATAAGATTGTTTCATATCCGGTATGGAATTCTAATATGTGTAGCCTGTTTTGTGGCATTGTATTATATGAAAAAAAGCATATCAGGATTACAACTATAATAATGGACAAATGAGTTTCACAATTATCTGATTTTTGAAACATTGTTTCACGAAAACAAGGTAATTAATAAGTTTCTTTGAAACATCCTGCCGGCATTTCTTAAAATGATGATAAACCGATAGATTTTTGATATATTGGTAACACTAAGAAATATATGAGGGACTTGAAAACCGCGGGAAAAGATCTTCATAAAATGAAAGGAGTGTTTGTTCATGGCTCAGGTAAGAGATTATGAAAAGTTAGCAGGAGACATTATCAATGCTGTCGGTGGAGAAGACAACATTGTAAATGTAACACACTGTGCCACCAGATTGAGATTGGTTTTAAAGGAGACACCGGGGGATGCAAATGCAAAGGTTTCAGAAATGCCGGGTGTTATTACAGTAGTAGAAAATAGCGGACAGTTTCAGGTTGTAATTGGAACGCATGCAAAGGACGTATATGCCTATGCTGCCCAAACCCTGAATTTAGGTGAGAATGGCGGAGAGGCGGATGCACCGAAGCAGGGGATTGTCAACCGGATTATCGCTACCATGTCAGCGGTGTTTGCACCATTTGTTTATATACTGGCAGCAGCAGGTATTTTACAGGGCTGCTTGATTATTATTAATTTGTTTGCACCACAGTTTGCAGAGACAGGAACATATGAGGTGCTAAGCTTAATGTCATGGGCGCCATTTACATTTTTACCGATTTTTATTGCGGTAACGGCTTCCAAGCATTTTAAATGTAATACGTTTGTTGCTCTGGCATGCTGTAGTGCATTGGTCAGTTCGTCTCTATCTGATATTGCGGCAAGGGTTGCAGAGGGAGAGACCATTAAGTTTCTCGGCATGTCATTGTCTGAGACAACATATACCTCGTCGGTATTGCCTCCCTTATTGCTGGTATGGGTACTATCCTACCTGGAAAGGTTTTTGGAGAAGCATCTGCCGGATGCAGTAAAGGCGTTATTTACACCATTTCTTTGTCTCTTAATTATGGTGCCTCTTACTGTGCTTGCTATTGGACCGGTCTCTACCGGTGCTGCAAATGCAATCGCCAACGGATATAACGTATTGGTAAGGGTTGCACCTCCACTGGCAGCTGCGATTATCGGTGGTATATGGCAGGTTGTGGTTATCTTTGGTGTTCACTGGGGCGTTACGCCTATGGTTATGGCAAACTTTGCCAACCAGGGATATGATTCCTTCCAGGCATTTCAGACCTGTGCAGTTTGTGCACAGATGGCAGCAGCATTTGGTGTTTTCTTAAAAACAAGAAATAAAGAGATGAAGGGTGTTGCTTTATCAGCAGGTATCACTGGTATTTTTGGTATCACAGAGCCAGCCATTTATGGTGTAACTCTGCGGTTTAAAAAGCCTTTTATCTGTGGCTGTATTGCCGGCGGTGTCGGTGCGGTTGTGGCAAGCTTCTTTAATTCCGTATACTATGCATACGCAGGTCTCCCAAGCTTGTTAACAGTAGTAAATGCCATTAATAAGGATAATATGACACCATTTATCGGAGAGGTGATTGGTCTGGCAATCTCGATTATCGGTGCAATTGTTCTTGTTCAGATTGTGGGCTTTGATGACCCGGGTATGGAAAAGGTTGAGGCAGCAGGTATAAATTCCGATGCAGAAAATGCAGTGATAGAAGCCTCTGAAAATGTTGCAAGTCCGGTTACCGGAACCGTGGTTGCTTTATCCGATGTAAAGGATGAGGTATTTTCAAGTGAGGCAATGGGTAAGGGTATAGCCATTGAGCCAACGGAAGGAAAGGTAGTTGCACCATTTAGCGGTAAGATAGTAAGCCTCTTAGACAGCCATCATGCAGTTGGCATCGAAAGTGACAATCATATAGAGATTTTGATACATGTCGGTATGGACACTGTGAAATTAGAGGGTAAACATTTTACCGCCCATGTAAAAGAAGGTGATATGGTAAAGAAGGGTGATTTGCTTATCGAATTTGATATAGAAGCAATCCGAAAAGAGGGATATCCTGTTACCACACCTGTGGTTGTAACCAATACCGATGAGTTTGAGGATGTGGCAGTGATGGTATCTGGCGCTGTAAAATCGGGAGAAGAGCTACTAAAGGTTCGATAATTATAGAGTGCCGGAAATGTAGCTAGACAATTGCGAAACTCAAAAAAGTAGATATGCGTTTGTGTAATATACACAACTTTGCGACAGCATTAGGAACGTTAGCCTGTCAAAGTTGTCGTATATTCACAATACGCATAGCATAAAGCATATGTTTCGCAATCGCCTATGAAAATGTAGCTTTTGAAAGGAGACAGAATAATGGCAAAGACGGGTTTACCAGAGAACTTCTTATGGGGCGGCGCAGTGGCCGCCCACCAGCTGGAAGGTGGCTGGAATGTAGGCGGCAAAGGTCCTAGTGTATCGGACGTGCTGACGGCAGGAGCCCATGGTGTGATGAGAAAAATCACCGATGGTGTAGTGGAAGGTGAAAATTATCCAAACCATGAGGCGATTGACTTTTACCATAGATATAAAGAGGACATTGCACTATTTGCAGAGATGGGTTTTAAGTGCTTCCGTACTAGTATTGCATGGGCGAGAATCTTTCCAAAGGGAGACGAGGACGCTCCAAATGAAGAAGGGCTTCGGTTTTATGATGACATGTTTGACGAACTGTTAAAGTATGGAATTGAGCCGGTCATCACCTTAAGCCACTTTGAAATGCCCTTTCATCTGGCAAAGAAATATGGCGGCTGGTATAATCGTAAGGTGGTTGATTTCTTTGTAAAATATGCAGTCACGGTTATGGAACGATATAAAGATAAGGTAAAATACTGGATGACCTTTAATGAGATTAATAACCAGAGCAATACAAAGGCAGATATTTTTGGATGGACCTGTTCTGGTGTGAAGTTTTCGGAATACGATAATCCGGAAGAGGTAATGTACCAGTGTGCACACCATGAGCTGGTGGCAAGTGCTTTGGTGGTTAAGAAGGGACATGAAATTAATCCGGATTTTAAAATTGGGTGTATGTGCTCCTTTGTACCATTTTACCCATATTCCTGTAATCCAGATGATATTATGACAGCAGTAGAGTCCATGCATGAGAGGTATCATTTTGCTGATGTGCATGTGAGAGGACATTATCCAAACTTTACAAAGAAGGAATGGGAACGCAAGGGTTATAACATTGTAATGGAGCCAGAGGATGAAAGGATTCTTGCTGAGGGAAAGGTGGACTATCTGGGCTTCAGCTATTATATGACCAATACCGTGAAAGCGGATGCCAGAACGGATACCGCTTCGACTATGGATGGAAGCTCCGGCAATTCCGTTGAAAACCCATATATTAAGGTAAGCGACTGGGGCTGGGCGATTGACCCGGTGGGACTGCGCTACGCATTGAACAGCCTGTATGAACGCTATGAGATTCCACTGTTTATCGTAGAGAATGGATTTGGCGCCATTGATGTGAAGGAAGCGGATGGAAGCTGTAAGGATGATTACCGTATTGCATATCTGAAGGCTCATATTGAGGAGATGAAGAAGGCAGTCATCCATGACGGGGTGGAGCTGATGGGATATACCCCTTGGGGCTGTATTGACCTGGTATCCTTTACCACAGGTGAGATGAAGAAACGGTATGGCTTTATCTATGTGGATAAAAATAACGACGGAAGCGGAACGCTGGAGAGAAGCAAGAAGGCTTCTTTTGAGTGGTATAAGAAGGTCATCGCCAGCAACGGTGAGGATTTGAGTTCGTAATCTATTGGAAATGAAAAGGAACCGATATTTCCTTGAAAGGGAATACCGGTTCCTTTTAGAAATATTGATGAAGTCTGATATGGCAAATGAGAAACTGGTATGTTACAATAGATATATATAAGGAGATGGATAAAATCACTGTAGATGCCAGAAATGTATGTTAGGAGTTAGTAGGGATGAATGAGAAGAAACGAAGGAAGCCTGATATGAAGCGCATTGTTGGCATGATACTTGGTATCGTGATTATTGGACTGGGAGTGGCATGCTTAAGGCTGGCAGCTTTTGGAACCGATCCGTTTTCTTGTATGAATATTGGTGTCAGTAATCATTTACCAATCAGCTATGGAACCTATCAGGCAATTTTAAATATTGTGTTATTGGTTCCCGTAGTTTGGATTAAGCCGAGTAGCTTTGGAGTAGGTGCACTGTTTAACATGCTGGGGCTTGGCTATGTGGTGGACGCATGGATGTGGGCTTTTGGGAGTTTTGGTATTACGGTGGAAAGCATGGAGGCCTTTCTGATAATTAGGTTCTTGCTGCTGGTTATTGGTATTACCTGTGTCAGTTTTGGTGTAGCACTTTACATGAAGACGGATTTGGGTGTTGCTCCTTATGACATGATTGGACAGATTGTAGATGAACTGACCCATGGCAGGATACCATTCAAATGGGCAAGAGTAATACTTGACTGTATCAGTATGGTAATCGGATTTGCCACAGGGGGAACCTTTGGAGTGGCAACCTTTGTGGTGGCATTCTTTACAGGACCATTGGTAAGCTGGTTCCGGGAGCATGTAGTAGCAAAAATATTTAGAGAGTGAGGAGGAATAGAATGAATGCAAAAAAATTAGGTTTTGGATTAATGAGACTGCCGTCTTTAGATTCCAATGACCCATCCAAAATTGATATGGAATTGACAAAAAAGATGGTGGATACCTTTCTTGAGAGAGGATTTACTTATTTTGACACTGCATGGATGTACTGTGGATTTAAGAGTGAAAATGCTGCAAAGGAAGCGTTGGTGGACAGGCATCCAAGAGATAGTTACACACTGGCAACGAAGCTGCATGCCGGTTTTTTGAAGACGAAAGCGGACCGGGACCGTATTTTCAATGAGCAGATGGCAAAGACAGGGGTGGATTATTTTGACTATTATCTGCTTCATGATGTGGGACACGACCATTATGAGATTTATAAGGAGCTGGACTGCTTTAACTGGCTTATGGAGAAGAAGAAACAGGGACTGGTAAAGACCATTGGATTTTCTTATCATGATAATGCAGAGTTGTTGGATAAGGTTTTGACAGAGCATCCCGAAATGGAGTTTGTCCAGCTACAGATTAACTATCTGGATTGGGAAAGCGAGGGAGTTCAATCCCGGAAATGTTACGAGGTGGCAGTGAAGCATGGAGTTCCGGTAATTGTTATGGAGCCGGTAAAGGGGGGGACACTGGCGCAGGTGCCGGAGAATGTAGAAAACCTATTTAAGAGTTATCATCCGGATATGTCAGTTCCGTCATGGGCAATTCGTTTTGCGGCAAGCCTTGACAATGTTATGATGGTGTTAAGCGGTATGAGCAACATGGAACAGCTGCTGGATAACACAGATTATATGGTGGATTTTAAACCTTTGACAGAGGAAGAGAAGAAGGTAATCTGGCAGGCAGTAGATTTGATTAACAGTAATATTGAGATTCCATGTACTGGTTGTTCCTATTGTACCGACGGCTGTCCGATGAAGATAGCGATTCCAAAATATTTTTCTCTGTATAATGCAGATAAACAGGAGGTTAAAGAAAAGGGCTGGACTCCTCAGGGAGAATACTATGACCGCCTGACCAAGGTATTTGGTAAGGCAAGTGCCTGTGTTGCCTGTGGACAATGTGAGAAGGTATGTCCGCAGCATCTGCCAATTATTGAGAACTTGAAAGAGGTTGCAGCTTATTTTGAGGCATAAAAGAGTGAGCTGTAAAGCATGAGAGGAGAAGAGCAATGGGTGATATAAAAAAGATTGCGGTTCTGACAAGTGGAGGAGATGCGCCGGGTATGAATTCGGCAGTCCGTGCAGTTGTGTTCAGTGCAACCCATTTTGGAATTTCTGTGGTGGGCGTGCTGAGGGGATATGATGGTCTGATAGATTGGGAGACAATTCCCTTAGGACTGGAGGATGTACGTAATATTAATAACCAGGGGGGAACCATTCTTTTTACCAGCAGGAGTGAGCGTTTTTTGCAGGCAGAGTATAGGCAGCAGGCAGCCCGCAATCTGAAAACCCAGGGGATAGATGCCATTGTGGCAATTGGTGGAGATGGAACTCTGAGAGGAGCCATCGAATTTCAAAAAGAAGGGATTAATATTGTGTGCATTCCCGGTACCATTGACCGGGATGTATCCTGTACGGAATATACATTAGGCTTTGATACAGCTGCTAACACAGCGACGGAGGCAATTGACCGGATAAGGGATTCATCTGTCTCCCATGGAAGATGCAGTGTTGTAGAGGTTATGGGAAGAAAACGAGGTTATATTGCTCTGTGGGCTGGAATGGCAGCTTCAGCAGATGCCATTGTCCTTCCGGAAAAGTGGGACGGTAATTTTGACAGTATAACGGATACCATTAAAAGGCGGCATGCAGACGGCAGAAACAGTTATCTTGTGGTGGTAGCAGAGGGCGTGGCAGATGCGCCGGAGCTTGCTGACAGAATCCGGGAAAAGACAGGAATTGAATCCAGGGTATCTGTTTTGGGATATATCCAGAGAGGTGGACAGCCTACAGCCAAAGACAGGATGTACGGTTCTCTGATGGGAGCGTATGCCATAGAGATTTTGAACCAGGGCAGGAAAAACCGCATTGTGGCAATTAAAAATGATGTCCTGATTGATTTTGATATTACAGAGGCAGTGAACATAGAGAATAATACTTTGGATTCCTTCCAGTACGAGCTGAGCCTGTTGTTGTCAGAATAGAGTTTTTTGTATGGAAGATTAATATGTAATATAAACATGACATATAGCTGTCGTGTTTAATGCGGTACAATGTGCATAGAAAAGGAGCAGTCATGAAAATAGACAGATTGATTGGAATTTTATCCATATTGTTGCAGACAGATATTGTGACAGCACCTTATCTGGCGGAGCACTTTGAGGTTTCCAGGCGGACAATTAACAGGGATATCGAAGACTTGTGCAAAGCTGGAATTCCTATTGTGACAAGGCAGGGAGTAAATGGCGGTATTTCCATCATGGAGGACTATAAAATAGACAAGACACTGGTTAATTATGCCGAAATGCAGGATATACTTGCAGGGCTGCGCAGCTTGGACAGTGTAAATGGAACAAACCGCTATGGTAAGCTGATGGAAAAGCTGTCGGCAGGCTCTTCTGATTTTATGGTGGGAAACCAGTCGGTACTGATTGATTTATCCTCCTGGTACAAGGATTCTCTTGCTCCTAAAATCGAGCTGATACGCACAGCAATTGAAAGGAGCAGGGAATTGGAATTTATTTACTATTCCCCGAAAGACGAATCTCTGCGCTGTATTGAGCCCTATTACCTAATATTCCAGTGGTCAAGCTGGTATGTATGGGGATGGTGCAGAAAGCGCGAAGATTTTCGGTTGTTTAAGTTAAACCGCATGGAGAAAATGGGGTTAACAGAGCAGCCATTTGTGAAAAGGAAGGCACCTATGCCGGATTTAAGTAATGAAAGGATTTTTCCCGGCGGGATAAAGGTGAAAGCCCTTTTTGAACCCGAATGCAAATGGCGGCTTATAGAGGAGTTTGGCATGGATTGCTTTCAGGAGATGGAGGATGGAAGGCTTTTATTCCAGTCAGATTATACAGATGTGGAAAACCTGCTTAGCTGGCTGCTTACATTTGGCGACAAGGCTGTGCTGTTGGAGCCTTTAGAAGTGCGGGAAAAAATAGTGGATATTGCTAAAAGTATGCAGGAGAAGTATCGCTATAATAGGTAATTGCTATAATTTTGAGAGGAGATATCCGCGGAAAATGTTTTATTGAGTATATACCGGCGGAATATGCATGGGTACCGGTGAATGCAGAAAACTATATGCATATTAATTGTTTCTGGGTGTCCGGTTCCTGTAAGGGGAATGGATATGCGAATGAGCTTTTGGAATGTTGTATAGTGTCCTTTTTATCAGACCCGCAATACCTTGCCTACAAAGGATTTCAGATTGCAGATACTGCTAAGCCGTATTTTACATTGATGTATCTGTCATTTGATGGAAATGCAGAGATTCCGCAATTTAAAGCCTGTGCAAAGGAGCCCAACATAGAGAAGGATGGATTTACATTATATTACACAAATGATTGTCCATACACGGCGAAATATGTTCCGGTTGTAGAGCAGTGTGCCGTTTCAAGGGGGATTCCGTTTACATCCGTTCATATAGATAGTCTGAAAAAGGCGCAGAATGCTCCTGCGGCATGGATAAATTATGCCCTGTTTTATAATGGTGATTACATCACAAATGAAATTTTATCAGAGAAAAAATTCATTACCATCAGTGAAAAGCTTTTGGATGTGGAACCAAACAGATAAAGCAGGCAGGACAAAGATTATTATTGTAGGTTGTTGAGGAGAGGCAGATAAGAAATGAGATATACATGGATTGACGAGTATTTATTAAGAAAACCGGGGATCACGAAGGACCTTCAGGAGGATTGGAACTGGATACGCTATCAGATTGGCGGTAAGATGTTTGCCGCAGTCTGTCTCAGTGAAAAGGATGAACCGTACTATATTACATTGAAACTGGAACCTTCGGAGGGGGATTTCTTACGAACACAGTATGAGGATATTATTCCCGGCTATTATATGAATAAAATGCATTGGAACTCCATAAAAGTGGACGGGGAGGTGCCGGATGATTTAGTAAAGGATATGCTGGATAAATCCTATCAGCTTGTGCTTGGAGGATTCAGTAAGAAAAAACAGCTGGAAATTCTAGGGGGTACAGCCTCCATGGGAACACTAAGCTGTTGCGGTACAGATTGTACACAATGCGGATGCTATGGAGCCATGTGTAAGGGATGTGATGAGAGCCTTGGAAAAGTGTTTCATGCACCAGAAGGACGAGCGTGTCCGATTTATGAATGTTCGGTTAACAGGAAAAAGCTGAAAGGGTGTGGAGATTGCAGTAGTGTTCCGTGTGAAATTTGGAGAAGGACAAAAGATCCATCCTATTCTGATGAGGAATTTGAACAAAGCATAAAAGAACGTGTAAATAGATTAGGGAAAGGGGAAAGGAAAGATGGCGTTTGATTATAAAAAGGAATATAAGGAATTTTATATGCCAAAGAACAAGCCGGGTATCGTAGAAGTACCAGCTATGAATTATATTGCGGTCAGAGGTAAGGGAAATCCAAATGTAGAGGGGAGCGAGTATAAGCAGTCCATCGGGTTGCTTTATGCAATTGCATTTACGATTAAAATGAGTAAAAAGGGAAGTCACCAGATTGATGGGTATTTTGATTATGTGGTGCCTCCGTTGGAAGGCTTCTGGTGGCAGGAGGGGATGGAAGGGATTGATTATACCCGTAAAGAGGATTTTCAATTTATCTCTGTCATCCGGCTGCCGGATTTTGTGACAAAGGATGACTTTGACTGGGCAGTTGATGAGGCATCAAGAAAAAAGAAACAGGATTTTTCAAAGGTGGAATTTCTGACATATGATGAAGGACTGTGTGTTCAGTGCATGCATATTGGTTCCTATGATGATGAGCCGGAGACCATGGAGAGGATGCATGAATTTATGACGGCACAGGGGTATGAGCTGGATATTACGGATAAACGGCTTCATCACGAGATTTATTTAAGTGATGCAAGGAGAGTAGCGCCGGAAAAGCTCAAAACGGTGATAAGGCATCCGATAAAAAAGTGTTATGAGGGTTGACAAAAGGAACGATTTAGATTACGGTGTGGAAAATGAATTGCCGGGAGGGACAAAATAATGGAATACATAAAAGCCACAGATGAAAATACGGATATTATTTTTGATATTGTACAGAACACAGTCCGGGCGATTTATCCGAAATACTATCCCAAAGAGGTCGTAGATTTTTTCTGTGAACATCATAGCAGGGAAAATATTGTAAAGGATATTGAACATGGCAGCGCAGGCATTTTGGTGGTTGATAGTCAGATTATTGGAACCGGGTGTCATGAGGACAATCATATTACCAGAGTCTATGTTTTGCCGGAGTTTCAGGGGAAGGGATGTGGCAGCTTTATTATGCAATGCCTGGAAGACGAGATTGCAGCAAAGCATAATACAGTGTTGTTAGATGCGTCACTTCCTGCCAGTCATTTATACGAGCAGAGAGGATATCATACGATTAAGCACGAAAAACTGCCTGTGGAAAATGATGTGGTTCTGGTTTATGAGGTGATGGAAAAGGTTTTGCCTGAAAGAAAAGAACGGATGCGGAAGGAATTTTTTGAATATGAAAAATAATATTACGTATTATCGGAACAATCATATAGAGTATATTTCTTATGAAAATTCTGTCCAGCCCTATCCAGTGCACACGCATACGAACCATATCATGTTCGGATATGTTAGAGCCGGAGCGGTTCGTATTATTTGTAATGGAGAGGAGTTTTTATACCAGACAGGCGGATATTTCTACATTCTACCGGATATGCCCCATGCAGTAGAACCGGTAAATGATATTGCCTATTCCATGCTGACGGTGTGCATATCTGTCAGGAAAACCCAGGAAGAATCGTCAGGAGAAATCAGCTATTCCCAGAGGTTAAAGGAACGAATCTTAAAGGCACCGGAGAATACATTTTTGATTGCGGATATGGCACAGAGTATAGCGGTAAGTCCTTATCATATGATTCGGCAGTTTAAGGCTGCCTGCGGTCTGACACCCCATCAGTTCCAGATACAGTGCAGGGTGCGGAAAGCACAGAGATTATTGGAAGAAGGAAAAAGCGTGACCGAAGCAGCTTATGCCACAGGCTTCTGTGACCAGAGCCACTTCGACCGCTGCTTTAAAAGAATCGTCCGGCTGACGCCAAATGCGTATAGGCAGTCAGTACGGCAAAACAGCTAGAAAGATTTTAGCATAATGCCGGAATGAATTTTGCAAACAGGTAAAGTCCGTCATTTCCTGCATTAACCTCATGGGGAACGCCAGCGGGCATGATAGAAATGGTTCCAACCTCGTAAGGGATGGCAGTACCGTCATTGATACATATGCCTGAACCGGCAATTACCTCATGGGTTTCCAGCTGGGTTTCGTGGATATGGTTTTTGATGCTTTTGCCTGGCGCAATGCGGACAAGATGGTAACTGAATTGTCCGTTAGTATCTTTTGATGTGACAATGTGTTTGAGCTCTACCCCTTCAAAGGTTGGATGCTTTGACCAGGGAATGTCTGCAAATTTTACCGTATTTTCTGGCAGTTTTAAAGTACCGTTGTCAAATGCCTGGAAAGTACATAACGTATTGTTGTTCATAGATGTATGCCTCCTTTGTTTTTGATAAGTGTATTATAAGAGAAGGAGAGGAGGAGGGATTGGATAAAATTGCGGTAAAGACAAATTATTTGTTGGAAGTTTATTATTTTCTCTTGACTCCTACGTTGCGTAATAGTGTACCATATACTTACACGGAAGGAGGAACCAGCCATGATGACAGTAAATGAGGTAAGTAAACTGACCGGGGTGAGTATACGCACCCTGCAATATTACGACAAAATTGGATTACTGAAGCCAACCAGGTATACAGAGTCCGGATACCGGTTGTATGCCGATACAGCCTTGGAAATGCTGCAGCAGATTTTACTGTTTAAAGAACTGGAATTTCCTCTGAAAGAAATCAAGGAAATTATATCCAGACCCGACTTTGATAGAAATAAGGCATTGGAACAGCAAATTGAAATGCTGACAATGAAAAAAGAGCATCTGGAAAATTTAATTGATTTTGCCCGTGGAATACAATTGATAGGAGTGGGAACAATGGATTTTTCAGTATTTGATACAAAGAAAATGGATGAATATGCCAGACGGGCGAAGGAACAATGGGGAAAAACAGCTGAATACAAGGAATTTGAGCAGAAATCCCAAAACAGAAGCGAAGATGAACAACGGGTTATAACGGAACGATTTATGCAGTTATTTACAGATTTTGGAAAGTTAAAGGATGGCAAGCCAGAGTCCGCTGAAGCCCAAAGTCTTGTCAAAAAGCTGCAGAATTATATCACGGAAAATTTCTATCAATGCTCCAACGACATTCTGTTAAGTCTTGGTCAGATGTATGCTGGGGGAGGAGAATTTACAGCCAATATTGACCGTGCTGGAGGAACCGGAACGGCAGATTTCACGGCAGAGGCGATACGGATTTACTGTGGTAAATAACAGTTCGTTTTCCATTGCAGGAAGAGAATATGTACTAAAAAGAATGGGGTAGCATTTGTGTGCTATCCCATTTGTCGTATAAGATTTTTCTTGCGGATGAACACTAACACCTTTATAATAAATTATAGGTAAAAATGATTGGAATAAATTATGGTAAAGGAAAACACATCTATGATAGATGAGGCAGGGTTATAGGAGAGGGATAGCAAATGAGTAGGAAATGGTATCGCCGGCGCAAACGGCTGTTTGAAATATTAGAGGTTGGCAATGATTTGGACTATGTCAGTCGCTGCTACGATTTTTTTAATGTATTTACAATTATATTGAATCTGGCGGTCAGCATCATGTATACTTATGATGGAATGCGTTTGCAGTATGGAAGTATTTTGTTATGGATTGAGCGGATTACGGTTGCATGCTTTGCTATAGATTATTTTTTGCGTATTTTTACCGCCCGTTTTTTGTATGCGGATGAGGAGGATATGACAGAGCTTTGTGCAGTGAGAAAATATATGCTGTCCTTTATGGGAATTGTGGACATTCTTTCCTGGCTGCCCTACTATTTGCCGATTTTCTTCCCATCGGGAACCGTTGCATTTCGGATGGTTCGGATTGTGCGGATTTTCCGCCTGTTCCGGGTGGATGCATATTACGACTCCCTTCATGTTATTACCGACGTTTTGTATAAGAAACGCCAGCAGCTGGTTTCATCGGTGGTTCTTATTCTGATTTTGATGATTGCTTCCAGTCTCTGTATGTACAGTTTAGAGCATGAGGCGCAGCCCGATGTGTTTACCAATGCCTTTTCCGGAATCTGGTGGTCCGCGTCCACCCTGCTCACTGTGGGATATGGCGATATTTATCCGGTTACAATAATGGGGAAAATCCTGGGAATTATAATTTCCTTTTTAGGGGTCGGTATGGTTGCGATTCCAACGGGTATCATTTCAGCGGGCTTTGTAGACCAGTATTCCAGTATTAAGAGAAGAAATGAGTACGGCTATGAGGAAGATATGCATTTTATTAGGGTTCACATTACAGAAGAGGATAAATGGTTCCACAAGCGTATTGCCGATCTGTCACTGCCGGCAGGTGTGATTGTGGCGATTATCAAGCGGGAGGAAGAGATAATTATTCCCCGGGGGGATGTGGTACTGTTGGAGGATGATGTGGTGGTGTTAGGTGCGATTCCTTACGAAGAGGACGAAAAGGAACATATCAATCTGAAGGAGATTGTACTTAAGAAGCAGAATCCGTGGACAGGAGTGAAGATTAAGGATTTGGACATTTCCCGTCAGTCGGTTATTGTACTGGTGAAACGCCGTAACAAATCGCTGATTCCAAACGGCAATATGGTATTAGAGGCGGGAGACAAGGTGTTCTTGTATACGAAGCTTTGCCTGGCAGATGCCAATACGATTGAGATATAGAAACGGTATCGGTTTGGTTAATTGCGAAACTCTGTTTTCGTTACCGACCGTTGTGCAAACAGGGAGTTTCGCAATTGCCTGACAGTATATGTTTTAAGGAGGAGTTAGATGCAGATTAAGTCCTTACATATCAAAAATTTCAAATCCGTCCGGGAACTCACAATCCGTGACATTGAAAATGCCCTGATTCTAGTTGGAAAGAACAACACAGGAAAGACAGTTGTGATAGATGCGGTTCGTGCAGTTACCGGAAATTATACTGTCAGGGAAAATGATTTTAACGAGAAGAAGCAAAACATTGAAATTGCCATGGTTCTTGCTATAACGGAAGAGGATTTGCATCAGTTTCACGCCCATGGGGTGGTTAGCGCTTATAAGCGTTATGAATCATGGGAGCGTGACTTTTGCGAAAAGCTTCCATCTTTTTTGAATGGTGAACTGTCTTTTGTCTGTTCCATCAACTACAACGGAAAAATACGGTATGAGGATGAAGGGCACAAAAACAACCGATGTATTCCGGAAATTTTACCGAAGCTCTATTTTATTGATACGAACCGGAATTTAGAATCCTTTCAGGAGGATTTACTGATGTTCCAGAAGTCGGAAGAGCTTAGTACCTTGCGTTCCAATGCATGTATGTTCGATGCAGCAAAGACCTGTAATCACTGCTTTAGTTGCATTGGGCTGATTAATCAGAAAAAACCGGAAGACCTGCAGGTACATGAGACGGCAAAGCTGTTGGAATACAAAATATATCAGTTAAATATCAGTGAATTTTCTAAAAAAATGAATGTAAATTACCGGAAAAATGGAGGAGTGGAGGATATTCTATATTCATTGTCCTATGACACGGATAAAATGTTTTCAATTGAAGTAGATGCATGGCACGAAGAACTGAAACGGTTAAGTCCTGTGGAGCAGCTTGGAAATGGTATGAAAAGTATTTACATGCTTTCGTTACTGGAAACCTATATAGAAGATGAGAAACGGCTTCAAAGTATTATTATTGTGGAGTATCCGGAATTATTTCTGCATCCCTCTTTGCAGAAGACAGCAAGCAAGATTCTTTATCGTTTATCAAAGAAGAATCAAGTGATTTTTACAACCCATTCCCCGAATATGGTTGCAAATTTTACCCGTGGTCAAATTTGCCAGATGGTTTTGGATGAGGAGGGGTATTCTGTTGCACACCGGAATGCAGATATTGATGATATTCTGAATGATTTGGGTTATAGTGCAAATGATTTTTTGAATGTAGATTTTGTTTTTATTGTAGAGGGAAAACAGGATAAAACAAGATTTCCGCTTCTCCTGGAAAAATATTATTCGGATGTTTATGATAAGAGAGGAAATTTATCCCGCATTTCGATTATTACAACCAATAGCTGTACAAATATTAAGACCTATGCCAATTTAAAATATATGAATCAGCTTTATTTGCGGGACCAGTTTTTGATGATTCGTGACAGTGACGGGAAAAATCCGGAAGAGCTTGCTGCACAACTTTGCCATTATTACAGTGAGCGGAACAATGAAGACATTGACAAGCTGCCCAGGGTTCAAAGACAAAATGTATTAATTTTAAAATATTATTCTTTTGAAAATTATTTTCTGAACCCGGAGGTAATGGCACAGATTGGTGTGGTTGAAAGTGTAGAAGAATTCTGGGAGATATTGTTTACAAAATGGGAACAGTATTTACACCGGATAAAGAGCGGAATGCACCTTGTGGAGGTTTTGGGGAAAGACATACAATCTGTTGCAGATTTAAAAGAACATTTTGAGGAGTTTAAAATATACATGCGCGGGCACAATCTGTATGATATTTTCTATGGACGGTTTAAGGAACAGGAAACGGAGCTTTTGCGCAAATATGTGGAGCTGGCGCCCAGAGAGGATTTTAAGGATATACTGGATGCCATTGATTCCTTTGTCTATTTTGACAGCCGCAGAAAGTAAGGGGAAAGACGGTTAAAGAGTGTTAAGCATATGAAGGATAACAATGCCTGAATAGCGATTTGCCCGGTGGTTAATTTTCTTGAGCGAATGTTACAATCTGTTCAATTGTGAGAGAAAGCATTTTTTGATAAGATGAGCTTAGTAAAAATCTTTGCAATAATTATAGAATGCAGGAGGATGCTTTATGCAGATTGGTGAAGTGATTCGGAAATATAGAAAAAATAAAAATATGACACAGGAGGATATGGCAAAGCGTTTAGGCGTGACCACACCTGCTGTGAATAAATGGGAAAAAGGGGTGACACAGCCTGATATCATGCTGCTGGCGCCTATTGCCAGGTGTCTGGATATCACGCTGGAAACACTTTTATCCTTTCATGTGGAACCGACAGAGGAAAAAATCAAAAGGATTGTCAGGGAAATCGATGAAAAATTTGATAATGAGAGCTTTGATGCAGTGTTTCAATATGCAAAGTCTCTCATACAGCAGTATCCCAACTGTAATCAGTTGATTTGGCAGTTAGCAGTAATTATGGATGCCAGATGTATGATGGATGGTATTGCAAATCCGGATGTCTACGACAAACAGATTCTGGAATGGTATCAAAGAGCGTTAGAAAATGGAGATGCAAAGGTACAGAGACATTGTGCTGACTCTTTGTTTGGATACTACACGAGAAAAGAGATGTATGATAAAGCAGAAGGATGTCTGGATTATTTTGAGGAGGGCAGCGTAGAAAAAAAGCGGATGCAGGCGGTGATTTATAGCAAAACAAACCGCATACAAGAGGCATATAAGACTTATGAGGAAATACTATTTTCCAATTATCAGCTGTTAAATATGGTACTCGGTAGTCTCTATATGCTATCCATGCAGGAGGGGGATACCCCACTAGCCCGGAAATATATTGAGAAGGAAAGTGGTCTGGCAAAGCTGTTTGAAATGGGCATATATTATGAGACATCCTGTAAATTAGAATTAGCAGCATTGGAGAAGAATGTCCCGGAAACCCTTTCTGTTGTAAAAACAATGCTTGCTTCTCTGGGGGAAATAGGCAGCTTTATGGATTCGTTTTTGTATTCCCATCTGACATTTAATAAGAAATCCTATAGTACCTTGGTGCCAAGAATGCGTGAGGATTTGCTGGAGTGTTTCCGGGATGATGAAACATTTGGCTATATGGCTGGAAATGAAGAGTGGGAAATGATATTATTATGAAATAATTTAAATATTTTACAGGGGGAAGGAAAAATGATTCAATCACTTAAGAAAAAACATTTAGTATTATGTATTTTGGGAACAGCTGCGTTCTGGATAATTGCAGCCCTCATTGTTATTTGTGAAATAGATAGCATTAAATGTCTATTTGAAACGCCGAAAGCTTTTGAGGAACTAAAGGCAGAAGATATAAAAGAAGGAGTTTTGGTAAAGGCAAAAATTTATATGATTTATGATTATTATTCATACTATGAGGAGGATGGTACGGTTACCTCGAAGGAATATCTGATTCCGGTTGGGGAAAAGGAATACATGGGAATGGTTTGCAGTGGTTCTGAAATGGATATCGCAGACAAAAATATGCAGATTTATTGGGACTATACGGATGGGAAAGATATCGGTGGAGCAGAGATGGAAGAACTGGAAGTGGAGGGAACCATCATGCCATTAGAGGGGGAATCGCTGCGCTATTATAACCAATATTTAGATGCAGTGGAAATAACAGAGGAAGAAAGAACGGATTTTTTACCGTATGCCCTGCAGGTTAATTACATTGGAAATGAGACGAAGGGTGGTCTTGTAGCTGTTGCTTTTTTTCCAGCCGTGCTAGTGGTTGTTGGTACTATTTTCCTAATTAACGGTATCCGTGGCACCAATATAAAGAATCTTAGAAAATATTGCAGGGAAAAGGGAAATGAAGAACTGTACATGAACCGGGTGGAACAGTTTTATGAATCAGGAACACCGGTGCAGGGCATTCGTGTTAATACAGAATATTTTATGGCTGTGCGGTTTGCAACGGTATATTTTGCAGAGGCGAAGGATTTGATATGGATTTATCCAAGTATTGTAAAGCATAGTGTGAATTTCATTCCTGCCGGGAAAACCTATTCTTTGAAGGTTTGTAAAGCGGATGGAAAGCAGTTTGATATCCAGATGAAAAATGAAAAAGCGGTAAATGAAGCAATTGACTATGTGGCAAAAAATATGCCGTATTTGATTTTTGGCTATGATGATACGTTGTTAAACATGTATAATGGAAACCGTTCCGAAATGGTACGTCAGGTAACAGATGAACGGAACAAATATCTCGGAAGCATTGAAACAGAATAATATCCACATAAACCAATCATAGATATAAAAATTGAAAAATAATACTTTGATTTCTATTGAATTATGCTATAATATCAATTAGATAGTTTTTGATAAAATGAGCGGATAAGTTAGCATTTAATTATATCAATAGTATGTTGCTGGGATGTAAACAGTAATGGAATACATACGGGAGGGGCGAATTCGTGATGAACAACAAGAAAAACAAAAGCAAAAAAGTAAGAAAGACAACAAAAGCAAAGAAACCAATTAGAATTTGGTCATTTTCCAGACGCCTGTTGGCCATGTGTATTTTTCCAATGATTATCACCTGTGTGCTTGTCACATGGCTGAGTACTTCCACGTTGAAGTCCGCAATGGAGAGTGAGATAGAGAATTCCATGAAGATTGTGGCTGCCTCAATCAGTGAGACCTACACCAGTTTGTATGAGGGCGACTATACAAAGGATCAGAGTGGCAAGATTAGAAAGGGTGAAACCGTTATATCCGGCGATACGAAGCTGGTTGATGCAATGCAGGAAAAAACAGGCTTTGATGTTACTATGCTGTTTGGAAATATGCGCCTTCTGACCACTGTCAAAGGGGCAACCGGGGCAAGGGCGAATGGCACTTCCACAGACAAAGATGTATATGCAAGAATTGAAAAAGGTGAAAATGTTTTCCTGCAGGATTTTGAGGTTGGACAGAATATATGTTATGTATATTATGAGCCTTTGATTAACTCAGATGGAACGGTATTTGGTGCAATTGAGGTGGCAAAAGAGGGAAGCAGCGTAAAGGAGACTATTAGGAATCAGACAACCCAGTTGGTTATGTTTTCTATAATTGTTGTGCTGGTAGTTTGTGTACTGGTGATTCTCATGTCAAGAGGAACAGTAGGAAAGATGCAGAAAACTAAGGTTTTCCTTGACCGGATTATAGAGGGTAAGCTGGATTATCAGCCGGATGCCAAAAGCTTAAAATCAAATGATGAGCTGGGAGATGTCTACCGGAGTGGCGTGAAGCTGCAGGACAGCTTTCATGATATGGTAAGCGGTATCAAGATATCCAGTGATAATTTGAGGATATCTGCCGGTGAACTTTCAGATATGGCACAGAATACCACATTGGCAGCGGGCGATGTGCAGTTGGCAGTTGAGCAGATTTCGGATGGCGCAAGAAGTCAGGCAGATAGTACAGCGGATGCCCGGAGCAGTGTGGTTATGATTAATAATCAAATTGAACACATTATTGGCGAAGTAGATACCATGGCAGAAAATGCTGCGGAAATGTCCCAAAAAGAGAAGGAATCTGAGGCGATTATTCAGGAACTGTCGGAATCCAGTGACCATACAAAGGTATCTGTTTCAAAGGCAACCGAGCAGATTTCTTTGATGAGTGATGCAATCAATGATATTAAATCGGCTGTGGAATTAATCCAGGCCATTGCAGATGAAACGGATTTACTTGCCTTAAATGCAAATATTGAAGCGGCGAGAGCAGGTGAAGCCGGAAAAGGCTTTTCAGTGGTAGCAGACCAGATTAGCAAGCTGGCAATACAGTCCAATAATTCCAGTCAGGATATTGAGCGTGTAATTGAGAAAATTTTGGAAATCTCCGAAGGGGCAGTTGCGGTAATGGAAGAGGTACGGGTGAACATGGATATTCAGCAGCAGAAGCTGAATCTCACAAGAGAGACATATCAGGCAGTGTCTGATGGTGTCGGAAAGTCCTTACAGAATATGGAGAACATTAAGCAGAAGATTACTATTTTGAATTCTTCCGGAGAATCCATTTCCAATGCAATTGATGATTTGTCTAATGTTTCAGAGCAGAATGCAAATTCAGCCTCTGATACAATCCAGACTGTGAAGGATATGAATGATACGATGCAGCTTGTCCAGGATTCATCAGAAGAGTTACTGCTTATGGCTGAGGAACTGCAGAAAACAATGGGAATTTTCAGCATATAGAATATGTAGAACCATTTTAAATGGTTTCTGGCAGTATAAAAAATACTCCTTTATTTGTAATAAACCATAGCTGAATGCAGCTGTGGGGATTATAAGTAGAGGGGTATTTTGTTTTGAAACTAAAAATGATTGGGAGGATGTATTAAAAAGCCTTAGAAAATGAAATATATACTTTGATTTCTTTTTGAATTATGATATTCTATATTGTAATATGATTAAGTTATTGGAGTGAAGTTGTTAATTTTTTAAAAAGATAGCGACAATATTGGCTATACGGAGGAGAAGATATGTTAACGGGAGAGTTGCGAAATAAAGTTGATAGAATATGGGAAGTGTTTTGGACTGGAGGAATTACAAATCCTCTGGAAGTGATTGAACAATTTACATATTTATTATTTATAAAACAGCTTGATGACGTAGAGACGACAAAAGAAAGTGAAGCATTTTTTTTTGGATTGGAGTATAAAGGAATATTCCCAAGTGGTTGCCAGAAATATCGTTGGAATCAATTTAAGAATCTTGGGGATGCACAGGAGATTTATGATACTGTCTTAAATGGCGTGTTTCCGTTTATCAAAAATCTTCATTCCGATGGAGATTCGGCATATAGCAAATATATGGGAGATGCAATATTTAAAGTTCCTACTCCTGCTATGTTAACGAAGTTAATTGATGGTATTGATGGATTAGAACTAGGAGATATGGATACGAAAGGGGATTTGTATGAGTATCTGCTTTCTAAAGTGGCAACAGCGGGTACAAATGGGCAGTTCCGGACGCCAAGGCACATTATTAAAATGATGGTAGAACTGGTTCAGCCTACTCCGAATGACATTATTTGTGACCCTGCAATGGGTTCAGCGGGTTTTTTGGTGGAAGCACAGGATTATTTGAGAAGAGAATCCCCAGATTTATTTTTGAATGCAGAGTTACGTGAGCATTTTAATAATGATATGTTTTATGGATTTGATATGGATCGAACAATGTTGCGTATTGGTGCAATGAATATGTTATTGCATGGGGTAGATAATCCTAATATTGAATATAAGGACAGTTTGTCTGAGACAAATACAGATAAGGAAAAGTACACAGTCGTATTGGCAAATCCTCCGTTTAAAGGAAGCCTTGATTACGAGGGTGTATCAGCAGACTTATTGAAAGTTTGTAAAACAAAGAAAACAGAACTGCTTTTTCTGGTTTTATTTTTGCGTATGCTAAAAAAGGGTGGACGGGCAGCAGTTATTGTCCCAGATGGTGTTTTGTTTGGCAGCAGTAAGGCACATAAGCAGATACGGCAGGAAATCGTTGATAATCATAAGCTGGATGCGGTGATTTCTATGCCTTCAGGTGTATTTAAACCGTATGCAGGCGTATCGACTGCTATTCTTGTATTTACGAAGACTGGTGCCGGAGGAACTGATAATGTATGGTTTTACGATATGAAGGCAGATGGGTATTCTCTTGATGATAAGAGAACGGAAGTGTCGGAAAATGATATTCCGGATATTATAGAACGGTTTCATAATCGTGAGAAAGAAACAGAAAGAAAACGGACAGAGCAGAGTTTTTTTGTTCCGGTTCAGGAAATCAAAGATAATGCATATGACTTGTCAATTAATAAGTATAAGGAAATAGAATATATACCAGTGGAATATCCGCCAACCTCTGAAATTATGGCAAATATTAAAGAATTAGAGGAAGAGATTAGTAAACAAATGGCAGAATTGGAGAAAATGCTGGAAAACGATAATTAGAGAAAGGAATGGTTTTTGAACCATTGCAAATTCAGATTTGTAGGGGATTTGAGTATTTAATGAGGAAGATGGATAGTACAAAGGAGGAAGAGATACGAATAATAGAAAGGAAAAGGTTGTATCAGTTGTAAAGGAAATTATATTTACGAATAAACAGAATATTCCATGGAACGAAGTTGAACAATATCTAAAAAAGTATATTGGACATACATATATGGTAGCAACATATCAGGATTATATTTCTATTGCGGGAGATTTTCCAAATGAATATGCAGAATCGAAATATACCAAAACCTTACGAGGAGCAGTTGCAAAGGCGAAGGCAAATGCATCCCAAATAATAGAGTCTTTAATTGTTAATGCTACAAATAAGCGTTGGATAGAGAATAAGAACGATAAGCATAGTAAAAATGCATCAGAAGGTTGGTATCGTTATGATACATATTTTGCTATACCAGTACGGGGAAGTTGTGAAGACAATATACGTTTAAATTATTATAGTGCAACACTTGTTGTAAGAAAAACAATAAAGGGGCTATTTCTGTATGATATGATAAACATAAAAAAAGAAGCGAGTACGCCGCTTGAGTCAAAATGACTGTACGGTAAAAAACCGCTTCTCTTTTACAAAGAATAACATAGATAAATATAAAATACAAGAGGAATTTTTACTTGGATTTTGTAGGGATGATAGAGAATGAGTTTATTTTGATAGATGGAAGAAATTATCTATTGATTTATGAAGAGAATGTCCTTGTGAGATATAATGTATTTGGTGTAAGATTACTTGTCAATCATGCAGAAAAAGTCAAGAGGAAAATAGATTTTAGGAGATGAGTGGATGGAAAAAGTTAAACTTGGAGATGTGTGCCGATTTTACTCAGGTACAGCTTTTCCGATAAAGTATCAAGGGAAAGAGTATGATGAATTGCCCTTTTATAAAGTTGGAGATATTGCAAATAATGTTGTTGCTGGAAAGGCATATCTAGAAAATTGTAATAATTATATTTCTAGAATGGAAGCAGACGAAATAAAAGGTTGTATTATACCTAAGAATACAGTTGTGTTCGCTAAGATAGGAGAAGCATTGAAACTGAACAGAAGAGCAATAACAAGTCAGGATTGTCTGATAGATAATAATGCCATGGGTATAGCACCACTTGAGAGTAAATTTAGAATCAAGTATTTTTATTATTATATGAAGAATCTAAAGATGGAGCTGTTGGCTGAATCAACAACGGTTCCTTCTGTAAGAAAAAGTAAACTTGAAGAAATAAAAATAAATATTCCGACTTTATTAGAACAGGAAGAAATTGAAAAGATTTTAGATAAGGTTTCTTCAATAATATTTCATAAGAAGAAACAAATAAATATGTTAGATGACTTAATCAAATCCCGATTTGTCGAGATGTTTGGGGATTTGAAATCAAACAATAAAGTATGGCATATGGCAAATTTTAAGGACTGTGCCGAGATTGATACTAATATGGTACATGACTTTGTGGGATATGAAGACTATCCGCATATTGGAATTGACAGTATTGAGAAGGATACTGGACGATTAGTAGGATACAGAACTATTTCAGAAGATGGGGTGAAAAGTGGCAAATACTTGTTTACACCAAAGCATATTATTTATAGCAAGATACGCCCAAACCTTAATAAGGTTGCTTTGCCAGAATTTAATGGACTTTGTTCGGCAGATGCGTATCCGATATTGGTAAAAGAAGATGTGTGTAATAGGGAATTCCTTGGATATACATTGAGAAGCAAGTATTTCCTAGATTATATATTAGCATTTAGTAATCGTACTAACTTGCCTAAAGTGAACAAGAATCAGGTGGAAGGATTTTCTTTACCGTTGCCACCAATTGAGCTTCAAAGCCAGTTTGCCGCCTTTGTTAAACAAGTCGACAAATCAAAATTGCAGATTCAGAAATCTTTGGATGAAACACAGCTATTATTTGACAGTTTAATGCAGAAATACTTTGGATAGGAGGCTTAATGAATGGCAGAGAAAAAAGAAATATCAATTCGAAGTTCAGCAGCCGAATATCTTACTTATATAGCTTCTGTAGGAGAGGATGCTCAGGGAATCGAAATGCGTTATGAAGATGAAAATATCTGGTTGATGCAAAAGATGATGGCGACGCTTTATGACGTTAAATTACCTACAATTAATGAGCATATTAAAAAGATTTTTGCAGATAATGAATTGATAGAAAGTTCAACTATTCGGAAATTCCGAATAGTTCAGACAGAAGGGAAAAGACAGATTCCAAGAGATATTCTCCATTATAATCTCCAGATGATTATTGCAGTTGGCTTTAAAGTGAATTCGGAACGTGCAGTGCAGTTTCGTAAATGGGTGAATCAGATTGCAAAAGATTATACCATTAAAAGTTGGGTAATGGATGACGAACGATTAAAAAAAGGAACGTATCTTTCTGACAAATATTTTGATGAACAGTTAGAGCGAATCAGGGAAATACGTGCCAGTGAGCGCAAATTTTATCAAAAAATCACGGACATTTATGCGACTGCTGTTGATTATGATAAAAATGCGTTAACAACGAAACGATTTTATGCAACTGTTCAAAATAAAATGCATTATGCTGTTCATGGACATACGGCAGCTGAACTTATTGTGGAGCGTGCAGATGCAGAAAGAGAGTATATGGGCTTACTACATGGCAGGATGCACCGGATGGTAAGATAAAAAAATCCGATGTTACAATAGTAAAAAACTACCTATCGGAAGATGAAATGGCACAATTAAACAGAATGGTGACCTCGTATTTGGATTATGCAGAAAACATGGCATTGCGTAAAATTCCATTAACTATGCAGGATTGGGAACAGAGATTAAATATGTTTATTGAAATGTTTGAGTATGGTCTTTTGCTGGATGCAGGAAAAGTAACTGCTGCTATGGTACAACTACATGCGGAGACAGAATTTGAAAAATTATTATTCAGGATCAATTATTTCTTTCAGATTATGACAAATATATGTTAGAACTGGAAGGAAAAGTGCATAATGATAAGTAGTTGTAACATTTTTCTGGTTGAATAATAAAAAATCTATTTGGATTTGTGTGATGATTTGATATACTTTTTGAAAAAAGGAGTAATACCAAAGATGAATAATCAAATTTACAACATTCTAAATGATATGGCGGAGCTGTTAAATGTCAATCAGATGAAAGAATTGCAGAGGGTTTTGATAACCAGATTAGAGGGTGAGGATGAAGCAGTAGAAAATATAACAAATGAAAAATATTTGGAAATGTTTCTTGCTGCAAAAACAATTGAGGGCTGTTCTGCCAGAACAATTCAGTACTACAAGGTTACAGTGCAGCATTTATTACAATATATAGATATACCGCTTCGAAAAATAACCACGGAAGATTTAAGGCAGTATTTGATAGAGTATCAGGCAATAAATAATTGCAGTAGAGTGACTGTAGATAATGTAAGAAGGAATTTATCCAGTTTTTTCTCATGGTTAGAGGAAGAAGATCATATTCTTAAAAGTCCAATACGAAGAATACATAAAATTCGTACAAAAAAGGCGGTAAAAGAAGTTATTTCTGATGAAAATATAGAGATGCTTCGGGATAATTGTGCTGAAAAGAGAGATTTAGCTATTATTGATTTGTTGTTCTCAACAGGAATGAGGGTTGGGGAATTAGTAAATCTTGATATTGGTGATATAAATTTTGAAGAACGGGAATGTGTGGTTTACGGAAAAGGTGATAAAGAGCGTAAGGTTTATTTTGACGCAAGAACAAAATTGCATTTACAAAATTATTTGGAATGCAGGAAAGATAATAAGGCAGCTTTGTTTGTATCATTAAATGCACCTTTTGAAAGATTGCAGATTAGTGGAGTTGAAATCAGGTTGCGGGAACTTGGAAAGAAGCTGCAAATAGATAGGATTCACCCTCACAAATTTAGGCGGACTATGGCAACACGAGCCATTGATAAAGGAATGCCTATAGAGCAAGTGCAGAAATTATTGGGGCACCAGCAAATTGATACAACTATGCAATATGCAATGGTAAATCAAAGTAACGTAAAAACATCCCACAGAAAATATATTGCATAAAAGACTTCTAACGAATTCAGATTTGTAGGGGAAATATGTTTGAAAATTAAATAGTCACATTGACATATGAGCGGAGAAATGGTATTCTAATAACAGAAAAAGTGCTACCGATAGACGGTCAGCCTAGATAATGTTTAGTTAAAAAATAACCGCTCAATTATGAAGGCTTGAGGCGGTTATTTTTTATGTGAATTACTATTTCGACCAATGGTATAACCAAGACCGAAACAGCTAATGCATAGACTAATAACTGTAATAAGGCTTTCAATGGTTAGCATTGGTAAAATCCTCCTGAATGTAGATTTCCATATGAGTGGATTTCTATGTAAACGGAGGTCACAGTCCTCCGTAGAAGACTAACCGCCTACCGTGTAGGGTAGCACCAAGATTATTATATCAAACATACGTTCTCGAGGCAAGAGAATTTACAGGGATGAAAGAATGGAGAAGGTTAGACTTGGAGATGTGTGTGAAAGAGCATCTTCAAATTATGCACAAAAGGATTTAGAAGAATTGGATGGAAAATATCCTGTATATGGTGCAAGTGGTTTTATTAAGAATATAGATACATACCATCAAGAAAAAGAATATGTTGCAGTAGTAAAAGATGGAGCAGGTATTGGAAGAACAATGTTTTTACCGGCAAAGTCTTCTGTTATTGGAACTTTGCAGTATTTGTTACCTAAGGAAGACATAGAACCTCAGTATCTTTATTTTGCAGTAAAATCAATGCATTTAGAGAAATATTATACAGGAGCTACTATACCACATATTTATTTTAAAGATTACCGAAATGAAATGCTATATTTGCCAAGTAAAGAAAAGCAGAGGGAAATAATAAAGATTTTTGTACATTTAGAAGGCATGATAAATGATAGAAAAGAGCAGCTTCTGTTGTTAGACACCCTCATCAAATCCCGATTTGTCGAGATGTTTGGGGATTTGAAATCAAACAATAAAGTATGGCATATGGCAAATTTTAAGGACTGTGCCGAGATTGATACTAATATGGTACATGACTTTGTGGGATATGAAGACTATCCGCATATTGGAATTGACAGTATTGAGAAGGATACTGGACGATTAGTAGGATACAGAACTATTTCAGAAGATGGGGTGAAAAGTGGCAAATACTTGTTTACACCAAAGCATATTATTTATAGCAAGATACGCCCAAACCTTAATAAGGTTGCTTTGCCAGAATTTAATGGACTTTGTTCGGCAGATGCGTATCCGATATTGGTAAAAGAAGATGTGTGTAATAGGGAATTCCTTGGATATACATTGAGAAGCAAGTATTTCCTAGATTATATATTAGCATTTAGTAATCGTACTAACTTGCCTAAAGTGAACAAGAATCAGGTGGAAGGATTTTCTTTACCGTTGCCACCAATTGAGCTTCAAAGCCAGTTTGCCGCCTTTGTTAAACAAGTCGACAAATCAAAATTTCATAATGAAATGAATTATAAAAAATTAGAAGAACTGTAATTGATATAAAAAAGGAAGAACAGATGGATAATTTATTTATACTTATAATAATTACTTTCATATTGAGTATTGTATTCAAACAGGTACAACCCATTGTAAAGGGAAAAGTGGGGGAAGCAACAGTTGCATCTATTTTGGCAACCTTGCCTAAAAGCAAGTATATTGTTTTAAATAATATAATGTTGCGTAACGATTATGGAACTAGTCAGATTGATCATGTCGTAGTTTCAGAATATGGAATTTTTGTCATAGAGACAAAAAATTATAGTGGCTGGATTACAGGAACTGAGTACTCTGAGCAGTGGACTAAAAATATGTATGGTAAAAAATATTCATTTCGCAATCCGTTAAAGCAGAATTATGGACATATAAAGTCATTAGAAGTTGTATTGAAATTACCAGAAACAGTATTTATTTCAATAGTAGTTTTTTCAAGAAAAGCAGATTTGAAAGTCAAAACAAATCAAATGGTTATTTATGTCTCTCAATTAAAAAAGGTTATATTGCGTTATAGAAATCCTATCTTTACGCAAGAGGATATAAGAGAAATTGCAGCCATAATAGAGGGAAGGAATATTT
Source organism: uncultured Eubacteriales bacterium (assembly GCA_900548855.1). GTDB lineage: Bacteria > Bacillota > Clostridia > Lachnospirales > Lachnospiraceae > CAG-590. Next base: position 28,170 of record URMF01000016.1, on the reverse strand, counting down.
TAGAAAAAGATATTAGGAAAAAACATATCAAAAATATTCAAAAAAATATTGAAAATGGGAAGGAATCAATTAGAAAAAATATATGTCCCAAATGTGGAGGAAATTTAGTTGTAAGAACCGGAAAATATGGAAAATTTAAAGGCTGTAGTAATTATCCTAAATGCCATTTTACTGTTAAATAATTATAGATAACCAAGGAGGTTTACATCATGTGTACGAATTTTGATTTTTTAAAACAGAATAAAGAATTTGATTCATTTTCCATTCAGGCAATTGAAGCAGAGAAAAGTCTGTTGATTTCGACTTCTACTGTGGCAATACTGGCTCGCCGTGCGTTGGAGTTGGCAGTGCGTTGGGTATATACACATGATGAAGATTTGAAGATTCCTTACCGTGACAATGTTTCCAGTTTGATTCATGAAGATTCATTTCGGAATATACTTGATCCCCATTTATTTCCATTATTAAAATTCACAATTAAGTTGGGCAATGTTGCAGTACATACAAATCAGCGTATTAAACGGGATGATGCAGTGTTATCATTGAAGAATCTACATGAATTTTGCAAATGGATTGAGTATTGCTATTCGGATAGCTATACGGATGCAGGCTATGATGAATCCATATTGAATAAGGGAGAGGAACAGAGAAAACGTCCGGAAGAGCTAAAGGCTTTATATGATGATTTAAGGAGTAAAGATAGAAAGCTCAAAGAAATCAGAAAAGAAAATGAAGCACTCCGGGACCAGATGACAGCACTTCGTATTCAGAATACGAGTACCAATCAATTTCATGTAGATGAAGCAACAGAATCTGAAACGAGAAAAAAATATATTGATATTGCTTTGATGGAAGCCCATTGGAAGATAGGAGTAGATTGTATACCGGAATTTGCAGTATTAGGAATGCCAAATCCTTCCGGTACAGGCTCGGTAGATTATGTATTACTTGGAGATAATGGATTGCCTCTTGCCGTAGTAGAGGCAAAACGAACAAGTGTAGACCCAATCGTGGGAAGCCAGCAGGCAAAGCTTTATGCAGACTGTCTTGAAAAGCAATATAATCAAAGACCACTTATTTTTACTACGAATGGTTTTGAAGTGTATTTTACAGATGATGTAAATGATTATCCAAGACGTCAGGTATCCGGAATTTTTACGAAAGAAGAACTTCAGTTAAATATTGACCGTAGAAAAACAAGAAAACCTTTGGAAAATGTGTGGATTAAGGACAATATCACAAACCGCCCATATCAGAAAGAAGCAGTTATGGCTGTTTGTGATGCGATAACAAAAAAGCATAGAAAGATGTTATTGGTACAGGCTACCGGTTCCGGAAAAACCAGAGTAAGCATTAGTATTGTAGATGTTTTGCTGCGGCATAATTATGTTAAAAATATACTTTTTTTAGCTGACCGGACAGCGTTGGTAAGACAGGCAAAGAAAAATTATAGTGATTTGTTACCGGATTTGACGTTATGTAATTTGTTGGATAATAAGGAGGACCCGGAGCAAAGCAGAATGATTTTTTCCACCTATCCCACTATGATGAATGCGATTGATGAGACAAAAGGAAAAGAAGGAAATAAATTATTTACACCAGGGCATTTCGATTTAATCATTGTTGATGAAAGTCATAGAAGTATTTATAAGAAATACCAGGATATTTTTGATTATTTTGATGCCATGCTGCTTGGTATGACAGCAACACCAAAGAATGAGATTGATAAGAATACATATGGTGTGTTTGATTTGGAACGTGGAGTTCCTACATTTGCATATGAATTAGAACAGGCAGTTAACGAAGGATATCTGGTCAATTATTCTACACTTGAATATAAGACAAAAATCATGGAAAATGGCATTCACTATAATGAGTTGTCTGACGAAGAGAAAGAGGAATTTGAGAACACCTTTGAGGATGAAGTAGGAAATATTAAGGACATTCCGAATACTGCAATTAATAGATGGCTATTTAACGAAGATACCATTGATTTGGTTTTGCAGCAGCTTATGGAAGAAGGGCTTAAGGTTGAAGGCGGTGATAAACTGGGTAAAACAATTATTTTTGCAAGAAATAGTATCCATGCTCAAGCGATTGTAGATAGATTCCATAAGATATACCCAGAGTATGGTGACAGCTTTATCAAGCAGATTGACTATAGTATTAAATATTCTGATTCACTTATTGATGGATTCAGTACAAAGGATAGAATGCCACAGATAGCAGTATCCGTTGATATGCTGGACACTGGGATAGACATTAAGGAGATTTTGAATCTGGTATTTTTCAAAAAGGTAAAAAGTTATTCCAAGTTCTGGCAGATGATTGGCCGAGGAACAAGACTATGCGAGGATTTGTTTGGACCGGGAATGGATAAAGAGAAATTTCTGATATTTGATTTTTGCAATAATTTTGAATTTTTCCGAGTGAATACAGGTGGTGAGGAGAATGGAATTAGCGAATCATTATCTGAAAAGATATTTAATTGTAAGGTTAATATTGCCAGAGAACTTCAGGCACCAGAGTACCAAATGGATGAAGACTATGCTGTGTTTCGTGAGGAATTAGTGGATAGCTTGAATCGTTCAGTCGTTGAACTGGATGATAATAGCTTTCGTGTGAAGCGGCATTTACGTTATGTGGAGTTATATCGGGAAAAGGCTTCATGGAGAATTTTAGAGACGATTTCGGTTTCACAGTTAAAGGAACATATTGCCCCATTGGTGGTGCCGAAGAAAGAGGATGAATTAGCTCGCAGATATGATTATTTGATGTACAGTATTGAATTGGCGCAATTGCAGAGCAAGAATGCAAGTAGAAATATTAATACTGCACTATTAACAGCCGAGAAACTGGCACAGTTATATACGATTCCACAGGTGAAAGCCCAGCAGAAAATGATAGAGACAGTGAGGAATATTGAATTTTGGGATGATGCATCTATAACCGATGTGGATGAAGTTAGAAATGCATTGAGAGATTTGATTAAATTTATTGAAAAAACTGCTACTTCAATATATTTTACAGATTTTGAAGATGAAATTATAGATCAGAAAGAAGGCAACGCCACTTATGCAGCCAATGATTTGAGAAATTATAAGAAAAAGGTTGAATTCTATTTAAAAGAGCATTTGGACACATTAGTCGTGTACAAGTTGCGTAATAATAAGAAGCTGACGAAAGATGAATTTAAGGAGCTGGAACATATTCTTTGGAAGGAACTCGGAACACGACAGGACTATGAGAAGGAATATGGAGATACTCCGATAGGAAGACTTGTACGTAAGATTGTAGGGGTTGAGCGTAATGCAGTGAATGAGGCATTTAGCGAATTTCTTTCCGAAGAGCGTTTGAATTTGAATCAGATTCGGTTTGTTAGGTTGATGGTGGATTACATTGTTGCAAATGGAAATATCGAGGATAATTCAGTTTTAATGGAAGAACCATTTAAAAGCGCAGGAAGTATCACGGTATTATTTAAGGATGATATGGCAGCAGCCAGAAGGATTATGGATATTGCTTCGGAGATTAAGAGGAATTCGGAGGAGAGCGCATAGAAAAGATAAATGATTTCAGTTTTATGAAAGAGATTGTAGAGAACTGATGTAAAAGGAGAGAATAATGAAAGAGACATATGAATCTTTAGCTGCAATAGCAGTATTTCGTGAATTATATAATCAAAATAAAGATGTGTATGATATTTTGGCAACAATAATAAAAGATACAATTATAAGCGAAAATATGAATATATTTACTTGTGCAGAAATGACGGATAGGGTAAACAAAATGTATTCATTTAATTTGCCAGAATCCGTTATTAAGACAAGCTTAAAACGATTAGGTATTTCAAGAAATAATGGAAATTATAGTACTCCAGAAGAGATATTAAAGCAAGATAGAGTGATGAATTATCAGCAACAAATGAAGATGAATGAGTCTTTATTAATTAGCTTATATGATTACATTGAGACACAGGAACAAATAAAATTATCTAGCGAGGAAAAAGAAAAAATTAAAGAGGATTTTTTTGATTACTTAATGAATAGTGGAAATGAAAGTAAATATTCAATGATAATTAGCCAATATATTATGAAAGTTTCATTAAATCCAAACTATATAAATACAATCAATAAAATTCGTGAGGGGAATTTAATATATGAGGGAATTTGTTATAGCGGAAATATAAATGAGCTAGGAACATGGAATACATATTTGAATATTTTCTTAGAACAAGAGGTGCTTTTTTATATTGCCGGGTATAATGGAGATGTTCATAAAGAGATTTATGGGGATTTATTGAAGTATATTTCAGAAATTAATCATGGGTTAAAGGATGGAAAGGAGTATATTAGGTTATGGTATACCGGAGATGTTAAAAATGAAATTGATTCATATTTTTCTGCAGCAGAAAGAATTAAAGAAAATGGAGAAGTTACAGATCCGTCTAGAAAACCAATGTTATATATATTAGATGGAGCGAAGTCCAAAGGAGACATTTTAGAAAAGAAAGTATTATTTTATAATTTGTTAAAAAGTAACAAAATAAGATTGCATGAATATGATTATTACGCAAAAGAAAATCAGCAATATAATAAAATAGATGAAAATACATATGAAGCATTATACAAATCTAACATAGAAAAAGAAAAGGAATATATTGACAAATGTTGTGGAAAATTGAATCAAATAGAAATTTTGAGAAAGAATAAAAATACAGGCTTTGATAATATAAGTTATATATTGTTGACAGCAAATGGTGTGATTTTGAAATGTGCATATTCTCATGAATTTTATAAGAGTGGAGAAGTTCCTAAAGCAACAACTATTGATTTTTTAATGAATAGATTATGGTTTAAGTTGAATAAAGGTTTTGGAAAGGGGGCAATACCTAAGTCGCTCAATATAGTTTCACGAGCACAAATTGTGTTATCGTTTTTGGCTAATGATAAAGTATCTCAAATATATGAAGAAGTAAAAGAAAAGTGTGAAAGTGAAGAAATAAGTCATGAGGAGGCGATTGCGTTAATAGCAGAACTTCGTTCTTATTCAAAAACACCAGATGAGATAAATACTGAGAATGCTTTTGATGAAATAACTAGTATTTCTGAATTTGAGATAACAAATCGTATAGAGGAGATGAAAAGAGAAGAATTATCTAGGTGCGCAGATAAAGAAAAAATTGAAAATTTGGAAAAGAAACTTGAACATTTAGAGATAGAATATAAAAATAAAGAAAAAGAGAGGGAAGAAAAAGAAGCTTTACAGCATGCAGAATGGAAAAAATTGCTTGATGAAAGTCAGAAAAATAATGATAATTTATGTCAACAAATTAATGAACTGCTAAATGAAAGAAAAAGAAACGAATTAAGAAAAGAACGGGAACTGGAGATTCAACAAAAGGAAGAAAAATATAATAAGGAAAGAAAAAAAGCGAATATTAAAATAGGGATATTTATTTTATGTATAATTTTACTTATTGTTGGATTAATTTATATAATAAAAGTTGAAAAAAGTGTAAGTGGAGTGATTTCTATAATAGTATCTGTAGTGTTGGGATTACCAGTAATAATAAATTTTCTTTCAATAAGAAAAAATATAAAAGAGTTAAAAGCGGAGCTCGCTAGTGCAAAAGATGAATTAGATTAGCCAATATACAAGTCACAATGTCGTTAATTTTATGTAAGGAAAATAAAATATATAGTAACTTATGATAAGTAGTACAAAAAAATTTGTTTTACAGTAGAAGTAGTAGAAAGAAGGACTCCCCAATGTACCTCCCAACCTCCCCTGAATTGAATATCGCATCCCTCTCCTGTCTGTTTGCCAATACCATGAATGCTACAAATTCTTCTGGTTTCAGGCGATTCTTACCAAGCTGAATGAGGGTAAAACCAGTTTCACTTTTGAAGAATTGGTGGACGAAATGATAGCAGATGCGTGGTATATGGTATCCGAATATCATTTGAATCTTGGCCCGAAAGACAATCTGGAAAATTTGGTAAAGTACATTCACAAAACAACAGGCATGAAATCTTCTGAGAAAAAGAGTGTCATTTTACATTATCTGGCGGACTGTAATGACAGAGAGGTTATCCGAGTAAAGAAGGTATTGATTAGTAATGTTCCTTACCGTTTACAGGCACCATTTATGCCAGCGCTTAAGGGAAAAGCTTTTGATATGCCATTGGAGGAAAGACTTGAAAAAATCAATCAGCAGCAGCGCTTAATGTATTATTTTCAACGAGTGAACGGATATTTGCACAACGGTTTGAATACTGTCATTACCATGGAGCCAGATTGGGTATTATATCTTTGTAAGAATATGGCAATTGTGGAGGGCTGGCTTTCCTATCAGATGATTACCTATTTGCAAAGGCGTAACCCAAGTGTACCGGGAATTGCAGACAAGCTCTATCCGCCACAGGAGAGAAATCTTGCTAAAGTGCAGAAGTATTGGAAACTGATTATGGAACTACAGCCGATAAAAGAAATATATGGAGGAAATGAGCTGACAGGCAAAGAAGTATCTATTGACCATTTTGTTCCTTGGTCGTATGTGGCACATGATGAACTGTGGAACCTACACCCTACCACAAAAGGTATTAATAGCAGTAAAAGTAATCATTTACCGGATTGGGATATATATTTTCCGTTATTTTCGAGGCTGGAATATCTTTCGTATCAAATGATTTGGAAATATGATATGGTACATAAAGAATTTGAAACTTGTGCAAGAGAGCATGTCAATAATCCGGAAATACGAAACCGGATGTATCGGGAAGGTCTCAGTTCAGAGGAGTTTTGTGGACAGCTACAGGATATATTGTTACCAGTATATCAGTCGGCCAGAAATTGTGGCTTCGGGGAGTGGGTGTATAAGGAAAAGTGAAAACAGAAGAAATCAAAACGACGATAGAATATTACAATAATAATGCAGAGCAGTTTGCAGATACAACAAAAGGTGTAGGTTTTGCAAATATTCAAATGCGTTTTCTTAGCAAGCTGCCACATGGAGGCAGAATTTTAGATTTTGGCTGTGGTTCAGGGAGGGATACCAGATATTTTCTGAATCAGGGCTATAGAGTAGTGGCAATAGATGGTTCTGAAAGATTATGCAAACTGGCATCAGAATATACGGGAATTTCTGTAAAAAATATGCTGTTTCAGGAGCTGGCTGATGTGGAGATTTATGATGGGGTGTGGGCGTGTTCCTCCATTTTGCATTTACCATATGATGACTTAAAAGAGGTTATGAAAAAGATTGCGACAGCATTAAAAGAGCAGGGGATTTTCTATACATCTTTTAAATACGGAACCTTTGAGGGGCAACGAAATGGAAGATATTTTACGGATATGTCCGAAGAAAAATTTGCTGATTTGGTAAAGGTGATACCTGTATTTGAGATGGAAGAACAATGGACTACAACAGATGTACGACAGGGGAGAGAAAAGGAGAAGTGGCTGAATGTAATGTTACGAAAGATATAGAGGTTATGTTTGTGTATTTATAGAAATTCTATGCTTTTCACTTTTTGCATATTATTTGAAGAAGAAAGATTGAACAGATAAACAAAGGAGGATATACCAATGGGAATATGGTTGTTTAGAGCGGGAAAAAGAGGTGAATTTGAAGAAAAATTTTTGACTGACGGAAGGATTTACCTGACGTGGAATGACTTAAACATAGATTTGAAGGAATATAAGAACAGAACCAGGTTATTACAAAAATTGCAGGAAATATATTCTTCTGAGAAGATAAACACGTTGAGAAATTGGGCATCTCAAATATATCCGATTGCACACCGTATGGAAATAGGTGACTGGGTTGTTCTGCCAAGTAAGCGGACAAGCACGATACACATTGGAAAAATAACCGGGGAGTATCAATATGCGGAACAAAATGGAAGTCCCTATTATCATTATAGAACGGTAGATTGGTTTGCAAAGGATATCCCGAGAAACAATTTTGACCAGGATATTCTCTATTCCTTTGGCGCATTTATGACAGTTTGTAAAATTACGAGGAATGATGCTGAGCGGCGGATTAAAGCTATGTCGGAGAATAACTGGAAGGTACAAACGAGAGCGCAGGATTCTTTTGGGGATGCGGAGGATACCGATTCCGAATCACAGGCGAATCTGGAGGAAGCCATTTATGATTCCATAGCGAAATATATTATCCGGAAATTCCAAGGGTATAAGATGGAAGATTTAATTGAAGAAATTCTAATAGCAAAAGGATTTACGGTATATCATAGCAAACCAGGGGCAGACGGAGGGAAGGATTTATTGGCAGCAGGCGGTGAAATGGGCTTTGGTTCGCCTAAGATTTGTGTGCAGGTGAAATCACAGGATACGGCAGTAGACCGTCCTACATTGGACCAGCTTGGCGGGGTCATGAATAATGTAAATGCAGAATATGGTCTGCTGGTATCTTGGAGTGGTTTTAAAGATAGTGTTGCCAGAGAGGAGGCAAAGCAGTTTTTCCGAATCCGCTTGTGGGATTCCAATGACGTTATCCGAGAATTATTTGAAAACTATGAAAAATTAAGCCCTGCCATACGGGCGGAAATTCCGCTTAAGCATATCTGGATGCTGAGCGAGGAAGAATAAACTTTAAAAATCCCGTCTCCCTCAAGGCGCAGTCCGGTGAAGGAGGCGGGAACAAATATCTGGTTTTAGAATTTTACAGATAACATTGAAGTCCTTTACACAATTTCTCTTCGATATCTATCAGGCGGTCACATATTTTACGGGAGGTGCTATCTGCTTCTGTATATTGGTTTATATATTTATGAAGAGATTTAATCCCCATGTTACAGCCATCTGTAATTAAATCTGCAATTGCAGAATCGCTCTCATCCATACCTATTTTTACATTTGTTTTCAGCCAGGACATTCCCTTTGCCATGGGACTTAGATCTTTTTCCTGGCTATTATGTTCTATTAACAGGGAGTGGATTTCATTACCTAATTTTTCATGGTGGCTTCTGCTTTCTGACAGGAGCTGTTTCAGATTGGAATCACAGACTTTATCTAATACTTCATCAATAGAGGAGACTGCCATTTTTGTTCCGGAATCACATTCCTTTAGCAAATTTATAGTGTCAGTATTGTCCATTTAAAAATACCCCCAATCAATTATTATTGTTATTTCTCATAGAATTGGACTATTGAGCTTATTTTAACCTTACATTGGATAAAATATTCATATTTTTGTGGGAATTTTCCGTTAAATATGTTATGATAGTACGCATGAAAAATATAACGAAGGGGTTGGATGGAGACATCCGAAGGAAACAATGAAGAAAGAAAAAAATAGAAACTCATTTTCAGGATCAATCGGGTTTGTGCTTGCGGCTGCAGGAAGCGCAGTAGGACTGGGAAATATATGGAGATTTCCCTATCTGGCTGCTAAGGATGGGGGAGGTCTTTTCCTTGTAATGTATCTGATATTGGCGCTTACCTTTGGCTTTACTCTGCTGACAACAGAAGTTGCAATAGGAAGAAAGACAAAGCAAAGTCCTCTCACTGCATATAGCAAGCTAAGAAAAAAATGGGGTCCTCTTGGAGTGGTTGCCTGCCTGGTTCCTGTGATAATTATGCCATATTATAGTGTGATTGGTGGATGGGTTGTAAAGTATTTTATCGCTTATTTAACTGGTGACGGCAGTAATGCGGCAAAAGATGGATATTTTACAGATTATATTGCCGGAGACTGGCAGCCGGTTTTGCTGATGGCCATTTTCCTGGGTGTGGTAGCATTTATTATATATCGGGGAGTAAATAAGGGAATTGAATCTTCCTCGAAGGTGATTATGCCGGTTTTGCTGTTATTGGTAATCGGAATAGCAGTTTTTTCGCTTACGATTCGTTACACTGATACAGACGGAGTGCTCAGAACCGGTATGGAGGGATTTTGGATTTATGTGATTCCAGATTTAAAAGGAATGACAGTGAAGGGATTTTTTACGGTTTTATTGGACGCTATGGGGCAGTTGTTCTTTAGTCTCAGCGTTGCTATGGGAATTATGATTGCTTATGGTTCCTATGTTAAGGATGATGCCAATCTGGGGAAATCCATTAACCAGATTGAAATATTTGATACCGCAGTAGCATTTTTGGCGGGAGTTATGATTATCCCGGCGGTATATACCTTTATGGGAAAAGAGGGGATGGCGGCATCCGGACCAAGCCTGATGTTTGTTTCTCTGCCAAAGGTTTTTGACGCAATGGGAAAGATTGGAAATGTTGTGGGCTGCCTGTTCTTTGCAATGGTGTTGTTCGCAGCACTGACCAGTGCAGTTTCTGTTATGGAGGCAGTGGTATCCAGTCTGATGGACCAGTTCCATTTGTCCAGGGCAAAGGCGACGATTGTGGAAACTGCCATTGCTTTGGTGGGAGGAATTATTGTATGCCTGGGCTACAACAAGCTCTATTTTGATATTACCCTACCAAATGGTTCCCATGCACAGATACTGGATATTTTGGATTATATCAGTAACAATTGTTTCATGCCGATTGTGGCAATTGGAACCTGTATTCTGATTGGCTGGATTATAAAGCCAGGGGTGATTATTGAAGAGGTGGAAAAGAGTGGCTATAAGTTTGGCAGAAAAAAGCTGTATGTGGTTATGGTTAAATATATTGCGCCAGTCTTACTAGTGATTCTTTTGCTTAAATCCTTAGGAATTTTAACGATGATATAGAGAAAATTGTTTTAGGAGGAACATATGCTATTTATTGAATATCCAAAGTGTACGACATGTAAGAAGGCAAAAAAATGGCTGGATGATAATGGGATTTCCTATACAGACCGCCATATTAAAGAGAAGAATCCTACGGTGGATGAACTGAAGGAGTGGCATAAGAAAAGCGGACTGCCGTTGAAACGTTTTTTTAACACCAGTGGAAATTTGTATAAAGAGTTGCAGTTGAAGGATAAGCTGTCTGCCATGACTGAGGAGGAACAGTATGAGCTGCTGGCAACGGATGGAATGCTGGTGAAGCGTCCCATCATTGTGACAGAGGATGTGGTGCTTACCGGTTTTAAAGAGAGTGAGTGGGCAGAAAAGCTTTTAGGTTAATACGGAACAAAAGCAGAAGAGGTCTGATTCGATGGAATTAGGTCTCTTTTTTTATGAAAAAAGTTACAGATTTTGTCTACAGTCTGAAGTGATTATACAGGAGTGTAATCACTTCTTTAGTTTACAAAGAAAACATAAGTGAGAATGCGCTTATCTTGATTTAATATTGCCTTCCAATAAGAGAAATTTTTAAAGTCTATCTTTTATTGTGATTAAAAAATAAAATTTTATACTGCATTCTTCTTTATTATATAGTATAATCATACTTAAATCATAACCTTAAAATTTATATTTACTTATAATCATACAGGGGGATAAGCATGGATTTAAGTGTAGACCAATTACGGATTATCAACAGTAAAACAACAGGGCATAGTTTAATTAAAGGAGTAGCGGGAAGTGGAAAGACAACGGTTGCACTTTTCAAATTGATAGCATTGCAACAACAGAAAAAGCTGGAAAATGAGAAGGTATTGGTTGTTACATATAATAAAACTTTAATTGAATATATGGAATATTTGTGCCAGGAATATGGAATCTCAATTGATAATAAAAAGGTGGAGATTCGGACGATAGATAGTATTATCTCATCCTTGCTGTCAGGGGAATCATATGAAATTGTAAAATCTGAAAAGCGAAGAGATAAGATGAGGTTGGCAATGCAGAAAGTGAGAGGGAAGTATCCGAAGAATTCTATAATTTGTGATAAAAATGTGCAGTTTTTACTGGAAGAAATTGACTGGATAAAGAGTTGCAGGTATATTACTAAAGAGGAATATATGAATGTAGATCGGCTGGGTCGGAGTAGTATAGGAGAGAATCGTGCTCGTCTTGCAAAACAGTCGGATAATCGTGATGCTATTTTTGACGTGTTTCTAACTTATGAGAAACTGTTACAGGACGAAAACTTGACAGACTTTAAAACAAATGCGCTTAGGGCTTGGGTTAAAGTAAAGAATAGAGAATTAAAACCACAGAAATACAGTTATATTATTGTTGATGAAAGTCAGGACCTATCCCGTGTCCAGTTAGAGCTAATCCGAGAAATGTATGAGGAATCGGCTCATAGTATCATTATTTTTATTTCTGATGTCGCTCAAAGTATATATACCCAGTCATGGTTATCTAAGCAAAGCTTTAAAAGCGTTGGTTTTGATATGTCAGGTAAATCTAGTGTTTTATCAAAAAACTATCGAACTACGAAACAAATTGCTTTGGCAGCATATTCGCTAATTAATCATGATATGGATTTAAAAAGTAACAGCAATTATGTGGAACCGGAATTAATAGAGCGGAGTGGAGTCAAGCCGCGTTATCGTCATTTTACAGAGGAAGAAAAAGAGTTTGCATATATCACTACAGAGATTAAGAAATGTGCAATCAAATATGAGTTGAGAGATATTGTTGTTGTAGCAAGGAATAAAGGATATCTGGATAAACTGAAAATCTATTTTTTGAAGCATGGAGTAGATGCAGAATTATCTAAGGAATTGGAACATAGTAATGAGAATTCTTTTTGTGTGGATAAGGTCAAGCTGTTTACATTGCATTCGATTAAGGGACTGGAAGCTTCTGTAGTATTTATTGCTGGAATTAATGAGAACATTTTGCCGTTTTCACGGGAAAAATTAGATGAAGAGCGGAAACTTTTATATGTTGGAATGACGAGAGCAAAGGAATTGCTTTATTTGACTAGTAGTAGGAAGGAGTCTGTATTTGTTGGCGAAATTAAGCAGGAATTTTTGCAGTTGTCTGATGATGAAAAAGAAGATTTTTATGATATTTCTATAGAAAATTATCAATTTTTTGACCAGATTAGGAAAATTGATAGTGAAGAGGAGAAAGTGCGGCAATGGTACTTGGAGAAATTGGAGATAAAATATGGTTATCCGGTACAGCATATGAAAACAGAAGCACTTGTAAAATATGGAAGTAAAACTTTTTATGTAGACATAGCGGTATATGAGGATGATACAAGAGAGATGCCACTTATGTATGTGGAAATAAAAAAGCCAGGTGAAGACCTTATAGATGCATTGAAACAGGTTAAATGTTATATTGTACCGGGAAATGCTGCAAAGTACATTGTGGTAACTGATGGTACAAAGCAAATTGTAGAAGAATATGAAAATGAAACTTATACCGTTTGCGATGATATACCGTTTTTTAATATAGAAGAACAGGAAAGTGAAGTTTTCCAATATTATGATTTTATGCATAACAGAAAGCTGGAATATAAACAAACTGGAAATGAAGATTTCTGCTTGCGGAGCGTTGTGGATGATACAGAGATGGAGTACACGCATTTGCCAATAAAGGGTAATGTAGCAGCGGGTAACCTCAAATATGTAAATGTTGAACATGACAGAGAAGAAATAATTCCGTTAGAGGCGGTGAAAGTTCCGGATATGAAATTTGTATTGCAGGTATCGGGTGATAGCATGGTTGATTTTAATATTTTGGATGGCGACAGGATTGTAATAAAAAAGCAGGCTTTTGCCCAGGAGGGGAGCATCATTGTTGGGGGAAATATGACAATGAATGAAGCCACGGTAAAGCAATTTCATTATGACGGACAAGAAAATGTAATTTTGCATGCAGGTAATAAAAAATATCAGGATATTATAATTAGGGTAGAAGATTTTTATATTAATGGAATTGTTGTTGGTGTAATAAGGAAGAAGAGACAAGTGACAGGGGAAACAATATAATAGATTTTCTTTAATCATGTAACAATATCTGGGTTCATTGAACAATCTCGTTAGCATGTTTGATTAAAACCAAATTTATACTTATCTTTTCATGCTCAATTTTATATACCAAAGGGCAGTAGGGGGACAGGAAAGTACTGATAGTTTAGAAAAGAATTGTTAAGTGGGAAGGGGAAGCGTTTTGCCTCATATATAAAAAATGTTTGTTCTTCTTGTAGCTTGTAGTATAATTATTCTATGGAAATTGGAGGGAATGGATATAATTGTCGAAAGGAAGGTGAATTCATGGCAATACCAACAAACATCAAAACTCTATTATCTGGCGAAGTAGTAGAGTGGGCAAGAATCGAATTTAAAGAAACATGGGACGCAGCAGCTTCCTTGAAAACTATCTGTGCATTTGCCAATGACCTTGATAATTGGGGTGGCGGATATATTGTTATTGGTGTAGAAGAAGATAATGGCAGACCAGTTTATCCGTTAAAGGGTGTTCCTACAGATAAATTAGATGCGTATCAGAAGAGTATATATGCTAAGTGTAAGCTGATTAGACCAGTTTATATGCCAATAATAGGAGTGGAGACATATCGAGACAGGCAGTTTATTGTTATCTGGTGTCCTGGTGGGGATAATAGACCATATTCTTCTCCTAAGACCATGGAAAAAGACAATAAAGAACGTATTTATTATATCCGTAAGGCATCCAATACGGTGAAACCCTCAGACGATGAAGAAAAGGATTTGTTTAATCTTGCCAATAGAGTACCATTTGATGATAGAGCGAATCATCAGGCAGAGATATCTGATTTAAATATAACATTGATTCAAAATTATTTGAAAGAAGTTAAGAGTTCTCTGTATGAGAAGTCAAAAACCGGGGATTTTGTGGAAGTTTGTAGTGATATGAATATTATTAGTAATCTTCCGGAGTATGTAAAACCAAAGAATGTTGGTCTGATGTTTTTTAGTATGGAGCCGGACAAGTTCTTTCCATATACGCAGATAGATATTGTTCAATTTCCACAAGGGTTAGGTGGTAACGATATTATCGAAAATACATTTAAAGGACCGATTCACCAGCAGCTTAGAGATGCGCTCCAATTTATTAAAAATACAATTATTACAGAAAAAGTTGTTAAGCATCCAGATAGAGCGGAAGCAGATCGTTACTTCAATTATCCATATGCAGCAATAGAGGAAGCTTTGTCTAATGCAGTATATCATCGTGCATATGATGTCCGCGAACCAATTGAAGTGCGTGTTGAACATGACAGAATAGAGATTGTAAGTTTTCCGGGGCCGGACCGTTCAGTGACGCAGGAGGGTTTGAAAAATTATCGTGTATCAAATCGTAGATACAGAAATCGTCGAATTGGTGACTTCTTAAAAGAGTTGCATTTGACAGAAGGAAGAAATACTGGATTTAAGAAGATTTTGAATGCTCTTGAGGCAAATGGTTCACCCAAGCCGGAATTTGAGACGGATGATGACCATAGTTACTTTATATCAAGGTTGTTTGTGCATGAAGGTTTTTTGAAAGAAGAGCCGGAAAGGAGCCGAAAGGGAGCCGAAAAGGAGCCGAAAAAAAGAGCCGAAAGAAAACAGACAATTTTAGAAATTTTGAAAGAGAATTCTACAATGACACAGACTCAGCTTATGGAGAAAATGAGTTTAAGCAGAAAACAAGTACAAAAAGACATGAAGGAATTGCAGGAGGAAGGTGCGCTTGCACGAGAAGGTTCTAATAGAAATGGACAATGGATTGTAAAGCAGTAATTTAATCATAGCAAAAAAGCAATAGAGATAATAATGGATTTAACAACTACTGGAGAAAATGTAATGAAAAATATTTATAAACAACTTCACCAAGCCACTACAACTGCATTTATTGACAACACTTACCCTTCAAACCTTGCCTATAAACCACAATTTGTTTCCAATAATTACAGGGAAGGGCGCAAGGTTTTATCATCGATTGAGAGTGAGTTATCCAATTGCGATGAATTTTCCATTAGTGTTGCATTTATTACAATGAGTGGTATTACGCCTTTATTGCAGATGCTTGAAGAACTAGAGCAAAAGAATATTCCTGGTCGGATTTTGACAACGGATTATTTAAATTTTAGTGAGCCAAGGGCGTTAGAAAAGCTGGCAGGATTAAAAAATATTGAGCTTAGAATGTATTCGGCTAATGCTTCAGATGTTGGGTTCCATACAAAGGGATATATTTTTAAAGATAAGGAGATTTATCGGATTATTGTGGGAAGCTCCAATATGACTTTAAGTGCACTTACCACAAATAAGGAGTGGAATACCAGACTGGTGTCTACGGAACAGGGGGAGTATGCACAGCAGGTGCTAGATGAATTTAGTGAGTTGTGGAATTCACAATATACTTCAGCTTATGAGGAGTTCATAGAACGGTATCGGTTGCATTATGAAGTGGTCAAGAAACAGAAAAGGATTGCAAAGCAAGCAGAGCTTCCCTCTATAGAACAGTATCGTTTGCAACCGAATTCTATGCAGCTTGCCTTTATTAATAATTTGCAAAAGCTCCAAAGGGAAGGAGCGAAAAGGGCATTATTGATTTCTGCCACAGGTACGGGTAAAACCTATGCATCAGCATTTGCACTCCGGGAAAATAATCCTAGGAAAGTATTATTTTTAGTACATAGAGAACAGATAGCGAAACAGGCGATAAATAGCTACAAGAAAGTTTTTGACAATACCAAGACCTTTGGGCTTCTCTCTGGTAATTCAAAAGAGTATGAGGCAGATTATTTATTTTCCACCATGCAAATGATGGCAAAGCAGGAGACTTTAGCACGTTTCAAAAAGGATGAATTTGATACCATTATCATTGATGAAGTGCATCGTGCTGGGGCGGATAGTTACCAGCGGATAATCCAGTATTTTCAACCGCACTTTTGGCTTGGTATGACCGCCAGCCCGGACCGTACAGATGATTTTGACATCTATAATTTGTTTGACCATAATATTGCTTATGAGATTCGTTTGCAACAGGCATTGGAGGAAAATTTACTTTGTCCATTTCATTATTTTGGTATCACAGATTTGGAAATAAATGGACAGGTATTTGATGATAATACTGGTGTGCGTAATTTTGCATATTTGGTTTGCGATGCCCGTGTGGATTATGTGATAGAGAAGGCAAATTATTACGGATATAGCGGTGAACGTGTAAAAGGTTTGATATTCTGTAGCCGGAAGGAAGAGGGAATTGAATTATCTAAGAAATTTAATTCTCGGGGATACCATACAGAATTTCTTTGTGGCGATGATTCTCAGAATAAACGGGAAGATTGCATTGAGCGGTTGACGAATGATGACAGAGATGACAGATTGGATTATATTTTCACGATTGATATTTTTAATGAAGGTGTTGATATACCAGAAATTAACCAAGTGATTATGCTTCGGCCAACAGAAAGTCCGATTGTATTTATCCAGCAGCTAGGGCGTGGGTTAAGGAAAGCAGAAGATAAGGAATATGTTGTAATACTGGATTTTATTGGTAATTATATGAATAACTTTATGATTCCGATTGCCCTGTCTGGCGACCGTAGCTATAACAAAGATACTATCCGCCGGTATGTTCGCGAGGGCTCGAAGGTGATTCCGGGAAGCTCTACTATCCATTTTGATGAGATTTCAAAAAAACGGATTTATGCTTCTATTGATAATGCTAAAACCAACGATTTAAAATTACTTCGCGAATCTTATCAAAATCTCAAATATAAATTGGGAAGAATCCCTTCCATTCAGGATTTTGATGAATATGGGGCTGTTGATATAACGAAGATTTTTGAAAAAATGGGTTCCTATTATGCATTTTTAGTAAAATATGAAAAGGAATATGCAGTACGCTTGACAGAGGAAGAAGCGCAGATTATTGAATATTTGTCAAGGAAAGTAGCAAAGGGGAAACGTGTACATGAGTTGGAAATGTTAAAGGATTTGCAAAACCAACCAGCACATATTTTACATTTTTTTAAAACTATGTTACAGCAGAAGTACGATATTACTCTATTAGAGGAAGTACAGGATTCGGTTATCCGTAATCTTACCAATGAATTTCCGAAGGAAGAAGAGAAGAAAAAGTTTAATGGTTGTGTATTTTTAGAGCTAAATGACAATGAAGAATATCAGATAGCGCCACATTTTAAGCAAATGCTCAAAAATAAGATTTTTTCGGATATGGTATATGAATTGGTGGATTTTGGAATTAAGAGGTATCAGAAAAACTATGCAAACCGCTATAAAGATACGAACTTTCAACTATATCAGAAATATACTTATGAAGATGTGTGCCGGTTATTGAATTGGAAGCGTAACCTGAATGCACAGAATATAGGTGGATATTTTTATGATTCCGAGACAAAAACGATGCCTGTCTTTATCAACTACGATAAGGCAGAGGATGCCATTGCATATGAGGACCGTTTTATTTCTAATCAGGAGTTGATTGCGTTGTCAAAACATCCAAGGAAAATCACTTCTAGTGATGTGGCTCACATTTATAAGGGAACACCAGAGGATGCAGACAACCGGATTTTTCTGTTTGTTCGTAAAAATAAGGACGATAAAGAAGCAAAAGAATTTTATTTTTTAGGGGAGATTTATGCGGTAGGTGAACCTAAGCCAATCTATATGGAATCCACGAAGGATGATGCATTTGAGATTACATATCGTTTAGATGTACCAGTAAGGGATGATATTTATGATTATATTACAGGAGAATAAGAGGAGACATTGAGCCTGCAATTCATAATTGCGGTAACTATTCAGCCTTTGGCTTCATAGTTACTAATTATGCCTATGAATTAACATACAAATATTGAAAAATAAAATATATATGTTAATATCAAATCAGACAGAAACAGCGAGTACCTGCGTCAGAAGTTCATACACCAGATAGGAGGAGACCGCAATGGAAGATTTAGAGCGAATATATCAGTTGATTTCAAAAGAAGAGAAAAAAGTTCTTGCAAATTTAGAAAAAATAGACAAGGAGCTTCAGGAGCTTGGAACGGAACAGAAATCCATTGTGATTAAAACCATTAAGGGGAAGAAATACTATTATGAGCAGTGGAGAGAAAAAGGTACTATAAAGTACAGGTCGCTTGGAAGGGTATATCCCGGTGCCATCTGCCAGACAGAAAAGCAGATTTCCAGAAGAAAAGAACTTTTGGCTATGCAAAAAGAACAAAGGTTGCTTAACCTGCAGCTTAAGCAGACTTTACAGGGATTGGAGAAACAGCGTATGGAAGAAAAAATGCTTTCCGATTATTCCTTTGAGGTTTTCTGGCGGGATGAGATTACAGCTCGGGTATCGGTAAAAGGAAGTAAGGTGCATGTGTCGCGATATTGCGAACATCCGGTAAAGCAGTTGTTTGCAAAGGAGAACATGACGAGATACCAGTTGAATAAGATTTTGGAAATGCGGTGCTTTGAAAAGGAAAGAGGAGATATCCGGCAGATATTAGAGCATTTGGGGTTAAAGGAATATAATCCACAGGAAATAGTAAAAAGAACCCATGGAGTATCGTATAATGATTATATCTGGTTCCGTTTTCCAGGTGAGAATCTAACGGCTAAGGATGTTTTGGTGAGGTAGGATAGCCCATTTGCCCTCAAACTCAAAACTACGCTCGTACACGCCGCCGTTTTTGATGATAGTTTTAACGGAAGGCGTATTTTCTCTTTCAACTGAAAGGTGAATTTCTTGTAAACCTACATTTCTTGCCACATCTAAAACCTGTTTCAACATTTCTGTAGCATATCCTTTTCGGCGTTCTGAAGGTCTAACACTATAACCAGAATTTCCAAAATCTTTTAAAAAGTCATTGAGTGTATGTCTTAAGTCAATAATTCCAACGATTCTGTCGTTTTCATCAACGGCAAAGAATGTATCAGTTACTACCCAGGTCGGATTTACAGTATCAATAGACATATTGTTTGTTACGGATATAAGCCATTTTTCATATGATTCAGTTTTATCTAGTAATTCACTTCCATTAATTATCATTTCACCATTATCAAAGTGTTCTTGTCTATAAGCAAGTGCATTCTCTTTTATGTCCATTGTTGGTCTGATTAATTTTATCATTATTTAAATTACCTCCAAAAAGCAATTTTTTATTACAAGTCATACTCAAGTTCGGTAGGTAAATCATTCCAAAGCTCCGTTCTTGTTTTATTCGTCCTTAATTTTTCCAGTACTTTTAAATCAGGATTCGGATAGACAGTAAAACAGTCCTTTTCACCTTTCTCAAGACGAACCGGAAAAGCAAGTTGCTCTTTATCTATTGAAAACTGTGCATTTACTCTTTCTTTGTTTCCTCTTGCATCAAGTCGTATCCACTTTTTATACTCTTTAATATATACACCATTAAGCCCGTGATAGATTAAGACAGGAGCTGTTTCGTCATCTAAAATCAGTTTCTGATAGCAAAACCCTGTCGGAATAGATTTGTAACGCAATAAAGCAGCTAACAAATGTGATTTTGCAAAGCAAATACCATGTCCTGCCCTCAATACTTCAGAAGCAGTACAAGTGATAATGTCCTCGTTTATATCTGCTGAATGAGAAATGTTATCTCTTACATATTCATATGCTACTTTGATATATTCAAGCTCGCTTCCTGCTTTTTGGAATAACGAGTCAGCAAGTCCGGTTATGATTTCATTTCTGTAATCAATCACATCGTCTTCTTTTATATATTCTTGTATTCTATCTGTTGATGGTATGACGCTCATGACCAACCATTCCTCTGACACTGTTTTTAAATCTAAAACCATAAATACATCGGAGTGTTCATTTTGATTGTATCTTTCTGTATCGACAAACCCTGACCTGCGATATAACGCAATAGCTTTTTTACTTGTAGACAGAGAATCCAAATACATATTTTCATAGCCATATTCTTTGGCATAAACTATGGCTTTTTGGAGCAAACATTTTCCATACCCTTTGCCATGATATTGCTTCAGCAAATATAGTGATTTCAATTCACAACTTTTATCATTCAATTCCTTAACTGCAACTGTCCCAATTATTTTATCATGGTCAAACATACACCAAAAACCTTTAAAAGAATTATCAATATCCATATAAAAGCTATGTTGGCCATCTATATCCAAAGACCTTCCTGATTCAGGTAAACATTTTTCTAAAAAGGCTAACAGAAGCGATTCATACATTTTTTTATACTTTATCGGTTCAAATGACTTTTTCACATAAAATCTCCTTTATTTAAATGCAAAATTCAGTTTTTATTATAACAAAGAAGAATCTAATGTTCTACTTATATTTTTTCAAGATGTTAACATAGGCAGGCTGTTATTTGCGGTCTGCCAAAATAAATCACCATTCGACTAAATTATAAATCTCGTTTTGCCTGATTCTTATTTATAAAGCATTAGAAGTATTTCAATCAGTTCACACAGTCCGTTCATAATGTGTTATACTTTGTTATGTGATTTTGCTTCCCTTGTTTTTGCTCTTATGAGGGTTGGCAAAAGAACCTCCGTCCAGGGAGAAGGAAGTGCTGGAATATCAGCTGAGAAAGTATGAGGAAAAAGGAATTTTATAGGGAAAAACATCTGTGGATGTTAGAGAATACAAGGAGAAAACACATATGAGAACACTTACCCAAAATCATGTCGTACATTTAAATGCATATCTGGCAAAGCAAAAGCTTCCTTTTTGTATACATTGGAAAAGTGAAACCAATGCGTTGGTTAAATTTTCTAGTTGCCAAGCATATGAAAAATGGTCCAGTGGACCATTTTTGAGCGATAGTACAAGTAATGGGGAAGAGGAATTACTGCAGGAGACTGTTACAGAATACTTAAAGCAGCAAGGATTTGTGACTACATTTTCGGAAGATGGGACATCTTTTTCCGTGGCAGAGAAACAGATAGAAGTGGTTGCTGCCATTATCCGAGAAGAGGATAAGATATTTGCAACCCAGCGTGGTTATGGAGAGTTTAAGGATGGCTGGGAGTTCCCAGGGGGCAAGATGGAACCGGGGGAGACACCCCAGCAGGCACTAATCAGGGAAATCCGGGAGGAATTGGACACGGAGATTGAAGTGGGAAAATTAGTGGATACGGTGGAATATGATTACCCGAATTTTCATTTAACCATGCACTGTTATCTCTGTACGATAAAATCAGGGAAACTGATATTAAAGGAGCATGAGGCGGCAAAATGGCTGACAAAGGAGAATTTGGATAGCGTAGATTGGCTGCCTGCGGATGAAGGGTTGATTGGAAAGCTGAAAAGCAATTTGTAAAGGAAAGACCTGCAAAAAAGTAATATGGAGAGAGGCCGGAGAGATGAATACTTTTCCTGGTAAGATTGATGGACATGTGATAAGGTGGTATACAGATAAAGATAACTATGGTAAAAATTTAAACCGGATGGTTTCCTTTTTGGCAATTGAGAAGTTAGAAGATAGTATGGAAGTAAATTTACTTTTCATAGATGAGGAATACGAAATTATTTGTATATTACCCTGTTCTAATCTGGAGGATGCATTTGATACGGTTGATGTTTCTTATGATGCCTGGCATAGGACAGAAGATATAGAAAATATTTCTAAAGTTAACCGGGAATATAAAGTGCGGAGACTCCTGCTTTGGCTGAAGAAAAAAATAAAATATGTTGTACGTATAGTGATATTTCTTGTTTTTTTGGGGTTATTAGTTTATGGGTCTATACCGGCATATGGAAGCCATGTATTGTGGTTTGAACTCGTTAGAATATGTCCGTGTTTACTTTTTTTAATACTCCTTTTGCTATTCTGCATGAAAGGTTTTATAAATAATAAAGGCTTCAGCAAAATGTGCTGGGGCATTGGCTGCGCTGTGTCTGTGTCTCTCGTTATTTTTTTAGGCAAAGATTTAACGGATGTATGTATAGATTTTCAAACAGAGCCTAAACAGATATATATGGAAAATACCAGATATACCAGGTCATCAGGCATGAGGGGACGACGTACATACTATTATATATCGGGGATGGTAGACGGAACATTAAAGAAATATGAGGTTACAGGTTGTGATTTCACTCTATTAGAAGATATTAACGCAAGCCATGGGACGGTATGTATAATGGTCTATGAGCATTCAGATGCGGTTGTATCGGTAGAGTTATGCTTTGATTAAGAAACGTAAATTTGCTGCAGCCGTTATTATTAATGAAATGGTTGCTTTATAAGAAAACCTTGAATGTTTAAGAAATTAAGAAGAATGGAGGCATCAGATAATGAAATTTGAATTGCGAAAATGGAACTTAGAGGATTCACAGGATGTTGCATACTATGCCAATAATAAAAAGATTGCGGCAAACCTTAGAAATGTATTTCCGTATCCATATATATTTGCAGATGCAGAGGGTTATATCCGCTCCTGTGTGGAAAATAGTGAGGAGAGGCAGCTTTGCCGTGCAATCGTGGTAAATGGGCGTGCGGCAGGCAGTGTGGGAATATTTTGCGGAACGGATGTCTATGAGAAAAGTGCAGAACTGGGCTATTGGCTGGCAGAAGAATTCTGGGGCAAGGGTATTATGACAGAGGCTGTGAAGCAGCTCTGCCAGGAGGCATTTGAAAGGTTTGATATCGTGCGGATATATGCAGAACCCTTTGCCTATAATACCGGTTCCCGGCGGGTACTGGAAAAAGCAGGATTTTCTCTGGAGGGTATCATGAAAAAGGGAGTCTGTAAAAACGGCCAGATACATGATTACTGCATGTATGCATTGCTGAAGGATACAGACTAAGATATTATGCAGACAAAGAAGAGGAAAACATGGTTAAAAAAACAATTGATAACTTTAATCTGGCTCAAATCTGTGAATCGGGACAGTGTTTCCGGATGAGAGCAGAAAATGAAAATACATACAGTATCATTGCGGGTGACCGGTATTTAAAAATAGAACAGACCAAAGAAGAATGTACTTTTTATTGTGAGGAAACAGAGTTTGAGGAATTCTGGAGGACATATTTTAATTTGGAGGCCGACTATACGGTGTATATCGGTCAGATTAACCCGAAGGATGTGTATTTGAAAAATGCAGCGGAATTTGGCTGTGGAATACGGATTTTGCAGCAGGATTTATGGGAAATGATTGTGTCATTCCTGATTTCCCAGCAGAATAATATTGTGCGGATTCGCCGGTGTATAGAAAATATCTGTGAGACATATGGGGAAGAAAGAGTAAATGCTTATGGAGAGGTCTATTATTCGTTTCCGGGGCCAGAGAGACTGGCGGTGTTAGAGGAGGATGCATTAAAGGAATGTAATCTTGGATACCGCAGTAAATATGTAGTGCGTACTGCAAAGAGCATTGTGTCGGGAGAGGTGTGCTTAGATGCAATCCGACAGCTGCCATATGAGCAGGCGAAGGAAGAACTGTTGCAATTATACGGTGTGGGAGAAAAGGTGGCGGACTGTATCTGCCTTTTTGCACTGCACCACTTGCAGGCATTTCCGGTAGATACCCATATAAACCAGGCGTTACAGCAACACTACAAAAGAGGCTTTCCGAAACGGCGGTATAAGGGATTTGAAGGTGTGCTGCAGCAGTATATATTTTACTATGAACTGCTTGGGAAAAAGAATTCTGTAAATGACTGACCATGCTGGAAATCATCAAGAATATGTCAGCGGTAAGCTGCAACAATATCATTTTCCAGAATAATGGTTTTACCGTCAGGAATGAGATTTTCGTCACCCCGGATAATCAGGGCAATCAATTCGTTTGGAGGCAGATTCAGCTCTTCAATGGAATGATTGCACCATTGATGGTCTTTATCAATCAGAATTTCTTCCAGTTTTTCATGCTCTGCCGGTTCGTAGGCAGGAACACTTAATATAATGCTGTCGCCGGCAAGAATTCTGGTATCTCCCCGAGGAATCAGGGTTTCTTTGTTGCGTTTAATCATAAGGGCAAGGGAGCCGGTGGGCATAGCTACATTTTTCACCAGTTGGTTTTCCCAGTTATGCCCCTTTGGAATAAACATACGCATCAGGGTAATGGCAGACTCCTCCTGGTAATCGTTAAAGGTCTTGCGGACATCAGAGGCTTCATCTACCATATCCAGCCTTCGGGCGACATTAGGAAGCAAAGTACCCTGAATGGCAACGGAAAAAAGTGCAACCATAAATACGATATGGAACAAATCGGAATCTAAAGAAGCGCCGCTGGCAATAACCATTGTTGCAAAAACGATGGAGGCAGCCCCTCGCAGGCCTGCCCAGGATACCAGAATACATTGACGGGTACTGCATTTAAACGGTTTTAAAAGGATAAACACAGCAAGAGGTCTTGCGATTACGGCAAGGAAAAAAACAATTATCAGTGCAGGTACAATGATGGTAGGAAGCTTATGGGGAAATGCCAGTAAGCCCAGAAGGAAAAACAGGAAAATCTGTGCCAGGCTGGTGATTCCGTCAAAGAAAGGAATCAGTACATTTTTATTTTTAATCCGGCTATTGCCCACGATAATTCCCATCAGATAAACGCTTAAATAAGCATTTCCGCCGATAAAATGAGAGAGACCATAACAAAACAGGACGGTGGCAATCATAAAAATAGTGTCCAGCCCGTCTGCAATTAAATTGCTTTTTGTCAGTAACCAGACGGCACCGAGAGCAAATAGAATACCGATGGCACTGCCATATACAAGCTGGGCAAAAACAGAATACAGGAGGTTACCGCTTTCGCCGGCTCCAAGCAGACCAATTCCAATCACGGTGAGCATATAGGAAACCGGGTCATTGCTTCCACTTTCCATTTCCAGCAGCGAAGCAGTTCCCTCTTTTAAATTCAGTTTTTTCTGGCGCAGAATGGAGAATACGCTGGCAGCATCGGTGGAAGATAGAACTCCGCCAATCAGAAAGCTTTCTGTAATTGAAAATTTAAGGAAAATATGACAGAGAACGGCAGGAACCCCTGCCGTAATTAATACACCGATAGTGGACAGGAGTACGGATTTTACAGCAACGCTTTTGGCAAGTTCCCATTTTGTATTGAAACCGCCGTAGAACATAATAAAAAGCAGGGCAATAGAACAAAAATTTTCTGCTGTTTTATAATCATCGAATGGGATTTTTAATATGCCATCGCTGCCAAACAGCATTCCGATGAACATGAATAAGATTAAGGCAGGCATACCGAATTTTCCGGAAAATTTGTCTGCCAGAATACATAAGAAAATGATAAGTGCTACTAAAAGGATGCCAACTGTCATGTAATGTCCTCCTGATATTGATCATACACTGTATTCAGTATAACATTGAATTTGCTGGATTGGCAACATACTTTAATAATTGCTTGCAACCTTAACAATATTGTGCTAGCATATTTTTGATAGCTAGTTATGTTATTTATTTAGGCAATTGCGAAACTCCCTATTTTACACAACGTGCGGTTTCAAAATCAGAGTTTCGCAAACGCCTATGTTATTTTATTATATAAAAGGAGGAGCACATTTATGTTAAAAGGAAAAGTAGCAGTTGTTACAGGCGGCACAAGAGGGATTGGTTTTCAGATTGTGCGCAAATATCTTGCAAATGGTGCCAAGGTTGTGTTATTCGGTTCCAGACAGGAATCGGTGGATAAGGCATTAAAGCAGCTTAAGGAAGAAAATGCAGATTGGGAGGTAGAAGGAAAGTTTCCAAAGCTTACGGATGCCGCAGAGGTAGAAAAAGCAATTATGGAAGTAAAGGATAAGTTTGGAAAAATTGATATTCTGGTAAACAATGCAGGAATTTCCCAAAGCACACCGCTATATGATTATACGCCGGAGGAGTTTGATAAGGTGATTGATTTGAATGTAAAGGGAATCTTTTATGCCATTTTACCGGCTGCAAAAATCATGAAGGAACAGGGCGGCGGCTGCATTATCAATACCAGTTCCATGGTAAGTATTTCCGGTCAGCCTGCGGGTGTAGGATATCCTACCAGCAAATTTGCAGTAAATGGTTTGACCATCTCTCTTGCTAGAGAGCTTGGAAAGGATCATATCCGTGTGAATGCAGTGGCACCCGGAGTAACCAAGACCGACATGGTGGCAGCATTACCGGAACAGGTAGTACAAAGAATTTCTGCAGGTATTCCGATAGGAAGACCAGGTGAACCAGAGGAAGTGGCAGATGCGTTCCTTTACTTAGCAAGTGACATGGCAAGCTATGTAACAGGAGAAATCTTATCGGTAGATGGTGCATCTAAGGCATAAATGGTTGAAATAATTTTGTAAAGCTCGGTTTTCAAAATGGCGGTACAGCTTAGCTGCACCGCCATTTTATTTTTATTCTTTATCTTTTATCGCACTATGTAATGTCTGTAATGACTTAATATCACCAGCGGTATGGGTCTTCACATAATGGATGCCATCGGCGGTTGCCTTGGCAGCGGCAATGGTCGTCATATAAGGAACCTTTGCCTTAATCGCAGCCTTTCTTAAATAGCTGTCATCGTGTACGCTGTCCTTGCCCACCGGAGAATTGATAATCAAATCAATATCGCCATTGGTAATCATATCTAAGATATTTGGACGACCCTCGTAGAGCTTCTTTACTTTTGTGGCAGGAATGCCTGCAGCGTTTATCAATTCATAGGTGTTGCCGGTAGCCAGGATGTTAAATCCATCCTCAGAAAAGCTTCTGGCAATCTCCACAACCTCTTCCTTATCCTTACGGTTTACGGAAATTAATACGGTTCCCTCAAGTGGAAGCTTGGACTGCACACCCTCCTGTGCTTTGTAGAAGGCTTCACCATAGGAAGGAGATAAGCCTAATACCTCACCGGTAGAACGCATTTCCGGCCCAAGTACCGGGTCCACCTCCTGGAACATATTAAATGGGAAGGCAGCCTCTTTCACACCATAATATGGAATCTCCTGTTCCTTTAAGCCTGCAACAGGGGATGGTCTGCCAGTTAATTCACTGGTTATAATATCGGTAGCTAAAGGTACCATGCGGATATTGCAGACCTTGGATACCAGAGGTACGGTACGGGAAGCTCTTGGGTTTGCCTCTAACACATATACCTTGCCGTTCTCAATGGCATACTGCATATTCATAAGTCCCTTTACATGCATTTCCTCTGCAATCTTTCTTGTATATTCCTTGATAGTAGCCACATTTTCCGGAGTAATGTGAACGGAAGGAATGATGCAGGCGGAGTCTCCGGAGTGTACACCGGCAAGCTCGATATGCTCCATAACCGCTGGAACAAATGCATGGGTTCCATCGCTGATAGCATCCGCCTCACATTCCAATGCATGATTTAAGAAACGGTCAATCAGGATTGGGCGGTCAGGGGTAACACCGACTGC
>URMF01000015.1 GCA_900548855.1 uncultured Eubacteriales bacterium | reverse complement strand
GCAGGCAGAGCAGTCAGCAGTGCAGCCGTCCTCCCAGTCTGTTGCCCGGGAGGGCTGCAATCGTTTGCTTTTACTGCAGCAACAGCTCCTTGACAGCATTTTTGTATGGCAGCGCGCAGACGGTGGATTTTCCTGGCAGCTGCAGGCACAGGAGGGACACCGGGATACCTCAGCAGAGGGCATGATCGGATATGGGGCCTGGCTGGCAGCAGAGACTGCAGCTGTGCAGCGTTCAGGGCAGTGGAGCCCTGCACTGAGCCGTCTGGCAGCCACCCTGCAGACAAGTATCCAAAAAGGATATGTCACAGACTGCTCCGGGGAATGCAAGGGCTTTGCGGAATATCCGCAGGTATACGGAACCTATCCCTGGGGCAGCGGCAGCGCGCTGGCCTTTCTGGCAGTGCAGCTTTTCAGGGAAGAGAATAACGATAGGGCAGAAAGATCCTTATGCCCTGTCACAGGACAAGTTCGATCAAACAGTTTGGCAGGAATATCAGGAGAACAGGACGAAAAAACATGGGAAGAGTCAGATATGCGACCAGAAATATAATATTCGGCTTTTTAGGGAGCGGGGCAACGACGCTGCTCAATTTTATCCTGCGGCAGGTGTTTATCACCCATCTGGGCGACACGCTTCTGGGCGTGCAGGATCTCTACAGCGAAATTCTGACGATGCTTTCCCTTGCGGAGCTTGGCGTCGGAACTGCTTTAAACTACAGCCTGTACGGTCCGGTAGCGCGGGGCGAGCGGGAAAAAATCAAATCCTACATGCAGCTGTATAAAAAAGCGTACCGCACCATTGCCATCGTGATTGCTGTCATCGGACTTGCACTGGTACCGTTTTTACCCTGGATTGTCAAAAATGCAGATTATCTGACCCTAAGGCAGCTGCGGGTTTACTATCTGCTGTTTCTGTTCAACACGGTGACAACGTATTTTGTTGCATATAAATACAGTCTTGCCAATGCGGAGCAGAAAAACTATATCCAGACGAACGCGGATGCCATCAGCAAAGCGGTTTCCGTGGTGCTGCAGCTTCTGGGACTGCTGGTACTGCCAAACTACCTGTTATACCTGCTGATCCAGGTCGGCGTGTCCCTCGGACAGAAGATTTTTATCAGCTGCTATCTGAACCGCAAATATCCGCTTTTGCTGGAAAAAAATGTGGAACCGCTGACAAAAGAAGAAACCGGAGCGGTGGTGGATAAGACGAAGGCGCTGATGCTGCACCGGATCGGGGATATGGCGCGTCTGCAGACGGATGCGATCATTATTTCGTCCTGTCTGGGTGTCGTCTGGGTCGGTCTGATCGGAACCTACAAGATGATCGTCAATTCCGTTTCAGGTTATGTAAACCTGATTTTCAACTCCGTCATTTCCAGCTTTGGAAATCTAATCGCGACGGAGAGCAGGGAAAAGCAGTTTCAGCTGTTTCTGGTGTATCGTTTTTTCGCAATCTGGGTATACGGATTTTCGGCTGTGGGATTTTTCCTGCTCCTGTCTCCTCTCGTGGAGCTGTATGTCGGAGCGGATCGCGTGTTGGCGACTTCGATTATCGCCTGGTATCTGACGGACTATTTCTTTAAAGGGGAACGTGTCGTGCTTTCGAATTTCAAAACGGCGGCTGGTGTTTTTGAACAAGATAAATATCTGTCCATCCTTCAGGGTATCGTCAATCTGGTGCTGTCGATCGCTCTGGTGTTTAAAATCGGTCTGGTGGGCGTGTTTATCGGAACCGTCGTATCCGGACTGATTGCAAATATCACAAAACCGATCATTATTTATCGGGTTTGCTTTGAAAAAAGTGCGATTTCCTATTTTCAGGAGTCCATCAAATATCTGCTCGTCATCGGAGCTGCGCTGGCAGTGCTCATTCCGCTGCAGAATCTGCTGATGCCGCAGGTGACGATTGCAAAATTTGCGCTGATGATCGTGATCATTACGGTTGTCTTTAATGGAATTTTTCTGGTCGTATTCGGCAGGACGGAGGAATTTAAGTATTTGTACGGAATGGTAAAAGGGAGGTGGAAACGGTCATGATTATCGTAGAGGTGATGGGCGGACTGGGAAACCAGATGCAGCAGTACGCATTGTACCGGAAGCTGGAGTCTTTGGGAAAAGATGCCAGACTGGATGTTTCCTGGTTTCTCGACAAAGAGCGGCAGACAAAAGTGCTTGCAAGCCGGAAGCTGGAGTTGTCCTGGTTTGAAAATCTTCCTGCAAAATATTGCACACAGGAAGAAAAGCAGGCTATTCTTGGAAAAAATACTTTGGTCGGAAAACTGAAAAAGAAGCTGCTTGGGGGCAGCAACCGGCATTTTACGGAAAGCGACATGTATCATCCGGAAATCTTTGATCTGGAGGACGCTTATTTAAGCGGTTTCTGGGCATGCGAGGCTTATTATGCGGATATTTTGCCGATGCTGCGCAGCCAGATTCATTTTCCGGATCCGGAAAAGGGCGAAGGCTGGGATTTAGAGGCTGCCGCGAAAAATAAAGAAACGATGGAGCGCATGAAGCAGGAAACCTCTGTAAGCATCCATATCCGCCGCGGGGATTATCTGGATGCACAGAATGCAGAGATGTTCGGCGGGATCTGCACGGATGCTTATTATGAAGCAGCAATTTCGTATATAAAGGAGCAGACACCGGACGCGCATTTCTATGTTTTTTCAGATGACTCTGGATATGCGAAAAATGCCTACCCCGGAAAAGAGTTTACCGTCGTGGATTGGAATACCGGGAAAAACAGCCTGTTTGATATGCAGCTGATGAGCTGCTGCAACCATAATATCTGCGCAAACTCCACCTTCAGCTTCTGGGGAGCGCGGCTCAATCCGAGCCCGGATAAGGTGATGATCCGTCCGTC
The DNA here is from genome assembly GCA_900548855.1 of uncultured Eubacteriales bacterium. Classification (GTDB taxonomy): domain Bacteria; phylum Bacillota; class Clostridia; order Lachnospirales; family Lachnospiraceae; genus CAG-590. The sequence goes on along the minus strand of URMF01000015.1, from coordinate 62,832 downwards.
AAAGCATAAAAACAGCCAGAATATTGTGCCGGAGGAGATGAAAAGGCTCTGGGACGGTTGGGTGTTGATAGATGGAAAGGGAAGAATTATTTAAGAAAAGTTAAGAAAAGCGGTTCCTCGAATACGGTATAATAATACTGACACACGGCAATTGCACATATTTTTTGAGGTAAAATGTGCAGCAGCGAACAAGACGGTACAAACTGGTAATTGGGCGCGTTTGCGTTGTTTTGTAGATTGAGGAGAAATTATAATGAAAAAGAAAATAGTTATATCTGAAAAAGTGACAGCGGTTATGCTTGCAGCAGCGATGGCCATTAGCATGACAGCATGCGGCAGCCCTGCAAAAGATATGCAGGGAGCAGCAGAAACAGCAGCGGATGAAGAAACAAGTACGGTAGAAACAGCAGCGGATAGAGAAACAAGTGCGGTAGAAACTGTATCAGAGATTGCCGGAAATACAACGGAAAGCACGGAGAATGCAGCGACAGACGCAGAGATTTTGGTTGCAGAAGACCCGGATACAGAAATTACAGCGTCAAATGAGAATACCGACATCAAGGTAACGGTAGAGGATCAGAAGGAAGAAAAGAAAAACGATGCAGGAGAGGTCCTGGTCACAATTAGCGTTCAGAAAGCCACCATCGAAGACAGCGGCTATGATGCACTGCAGAAGGTGCTGGATCAGCAGAGCGCAGATACCTATGAGCTGGCGCAGGAAGCATGGGGAGATATGCAGACCTTCCTGGAGGATAGTGATTGGGAAACAACTGGCTCTTTATATGCCATCGAGGACACCATTTCCATGAAGCGTGGAGATGACAGGATCTTCAGCTACGTAACCACGGATTATTCCTATCTCGGAGGTGCACATCCGAACTTCGTTTATAATGGTTACAATTATGACACAAAGACTGGCAAAAGGCTGACACTGCGGGATGTGACAGAGGATTACGACAGCCTGTATGCACAGGTTCTGGACACTCTGAGGGCTTTTCAGGAAGAACAGGAGGATTTTATGTTCTTTGAAGACTACGAGGATACTGTCAAGGGAATGTTTTACGGATTTTCAGCCGAAGAGGATTTGGAGGACAGCGACATGACAGCTGCAGACAGGGAGGAAACCCCGGATACTGCAGGGACAGCGTCCGATATCGACAATATTCAGTGGTATCTGACAGACGATGAGCTGGTGGTGATCTTTAACCGTTATGATATCGCAGGGTATGCCTTTGGTCCGACTGCGGTACAGATTCCGTTCGAAACAGGGCTGGTAAAAGAGATTTATTCATGACAATAGAATGCTCGCAGAGCATGCATTCTATTGTTCATGACAATAGAATACTCGCAGAGCGTGTATTCTATTGTTGAAAGTAAATGTGCGAAGCAAGAGGAATTATGCCTATGAAGAATGTGATTGCAGTGATCTGGGACTGCGATAAGACGCTGATCGACGGATATATGCAGGATCCGATGTTTGCAGAATATGGCGTTGAGACGAAGCAGTTCTGGGCGGATGAAAATAAAATCCTGGATGAATACCAGAAAACCGGCGTGCGGGTCAATCGCGACACCTATTATCTGAATTATTTTATCAAATGTGCCCATGAGGGGATTTTTCCGGGCTTAAATAATGCAAAGCTTCGCTCTTTTGGAAAGCTGCAGAAGCTTTATCCGGGGACGCTGGAATTTTTCCGGAAAACAAAAAACATGTTCCGAAATGATGCGAGTTATTCGGAATATGATATTCAGGTAGAGCATTATATTGTCAGCACCGGGTTTGCAGAGGTAATCCGGGGAATGGAGCTGATGAATTATGTGGATGATGTCTGGGGCTGCGAACTGATGGAAGCGCCGGATGCAGATAATCAGCCGCTCATCAACGAAATCGTTTATACGATCGATAATACGACGAAAACGCGTGCGATTTTTGAAATCAATAAAGGAATCGGAAAGATTGACGGCATCGATGTCAATTCCAAGATTCCCCAGGAGCTGCGGCGTGTGAAATTTGAAAATATGATCTACATAGCAGACGGACCAAGCGATATCCCGGCCTTTTCCCTTGTACATCAAAACGGCGGTTCCACCTTTGCCATTTATCCAAAGGGCGACGTCGCTGCCATGAAGCAGGTAGAACAGATGCGTGCAGACGGAAGAGTTGACATGTATGCTGAGGCGGATTATTCCGAAAATACGACTGCAAACATGTGGATCACAAACCGCATTCAGGAGCTTGCCGACAAAATCCGGGAACGGGAAAAAAATAAAATCGAAAAATATGCCGGCGGTGTGCCCAGGCATCTGGTATGAATCGTAGAGAAGGACCGGGAGCTTTTTGAAGTAAAATATGCAAAACGGCTGACAGATCTGGAGCAGGAATGCGAAAAAGCTGTGATGCAGATCGATGACAGAATGTATGCAAAAACGTTGGAAGATCGTTATGATCAGGTATCGTGCTTTGGCATTGCTTTTTACAAAAGGCGTTGCCTGATTCAGAAAAAATGATATAGTTATAGATAGCAAGAATAATCGGAGGACTTACAATGAAAGTATTGGTAACCGGCGTAGCCGGACAGCTTGGACATGATGTGATGAATGAGCTTGCCAAACGCGGCCACGAGGGTGTTGGCTCTGATCTGGCAGCAGAATACAGCGGGATTGCAGACGGCAGTGCCGTAACAAAGATGCCTTATGTATCGATGGATATCACCGATGCAGCAGCGGTGGAAACGGTTTTACAGGAGGTAAAGCCGGATGCTGTCGTGCACTGCGCGGCATGGACCGCAGTGGATCTGGCAGAGGATGACGATAAGGTGGACAAGGTTCGCAGCATCAATGCCGGCGGCACGAAGAATATCGCAGAGGTATGTAAGAAGCTGGACTGCAAGATGGTCTACCTTTCCACCGACTACGTATTTGACGGACAGGGTACTAAGCCCTGGGATCCGGACTGCAAAACCTACCAGCCGTTAAACGTTTACGGACAGACGAAGCTGGAAGGCGAGCTTGCAGTTTCGGAGACCCTGGACAAGTATTTTATCGTCCGGATTGCATGGGTATTCGGCGTCAACGGCAAGAACTTCATCAAGACGATGTTGAATGTCGGCAAGACCCACGATACGTTGAAAGTTGTATCCGATCAGGTCGGCACACCGACCTATACCTATGATCTGGCGCGTCTTCTGGTGGATATGATCCAGACAGACAAATATGGAAGATATCATGCAACAAATGAAGGTGGTTACATCAGCTGGTATGATTTTACGAAGGAGATTTTCCGCCAAGCAGTGGAATTGGGACATGCAGAGTACAGTGAGGAGCGTGTTACCGTTATTCCAGTTACGACAGAGGAATATGGTGTTTCTAAGGCGGTGCGTCCGTATAATAGCCGGTTGGATAAGAGCAAACTTGTTGAAAATGGGTTTGAACCGCTTCCGGTATGGCAGGATGCGCTTTCCAGATATTTAAAAGAAATAGAATTTTAGGAGATAGCGATGGGACAGATTAAAGTAGAGAAAAATGCAGGTGGCATTGAGGGATTGTGTGTGATTGAGCCTACGGTGCATGGAGATACAAGAGGTTATTTTATGGAAACCTATAACCAGAGAGATATGGAAGAGGCAGGGCTCACTATGCAGTTTGTGCAGGATAACCAGTCCTGCTCCACAAAGGGAGTACTTCGGGGACTTCATTTCCAAAAGGAGTATCCACAGGGAAAATTAGTCCGTGTGGTAAAGGGTACGGTGTTTGATGTAGCGGTTGATTTAAGAAGTGGCAGTAAGACATATGGACAGTGGTTCGGAGTGGAATTGTCAGAGGAAAATAAGAAGCAGTTCTATATAGCAGAGGGATTTGCCCATGGTTTTCTTGTTCTTTCCGATGTGGCAGAATTCTGTTATAAATGTACAGATTTTTACCATCCTGGGGATGAGGGAGGACTGGCATGGAATGACCCGGAAATCGGGATTGTCTGGCCACAGCTTGTGGGAGAGTATCAAGGCACTGCTTCCGCTAAAGGGTATCATCTGAAGGATGGAAGCGAATTAATATTAAGCGATAAAGACCAATTGTGGGATGGTCTGAAAAACACATTTAAGTTTTAAAATAACATATTTGGATAAGTGGAGATAAATGCGCTGATGAGTGCATTTGTTCTCCGCTTTTTTTATGTAAAAAATAAATTGACGATGACTATTTACTTAAGTATAAATATATGGTAGTATATTACTATGAAATAATTTTTTTTAGATATAAGGAGGGGACTATTAATAATAAAGTGATAGGGAAATTCATTACAATAATGAAGGTTGTATGAAATAAATTATATTTATTGCATGGAGACTTAGAAAGGAAAAAAATTATAAAAGAAAAATTATTTCATGAAAAATAGTTGCATTATAATTAAAAAAAGGCAGGTGTCAAGGAACATTTTTTAGGTGAACTCTGGCATAAAAGGAGGAAGGGTATATGGATAAGGGCAGAAGGATGATTGCATTAGCAATAGTGATTAGTTTGATAATAACAATGAGTATTCCTTATAATGAGGCGATAGCGGAACAGATAACGCAGGAATATGTTGTCATGGCAATGAATGATAAGGCATATAATGAAGTTGAGGAAAAGTATGGGGAGGATACAGAAGAGTCAGAAGAATTAGAGGATAATAATGTAATTGTTGTAGAATTGACAGAGCGAGAAGCTGACAAGTTAGAAAAGGATAAAAATATTTTATTAGTAGAAGAAGATATTTCATTTGAAGGGAGTAATATCAATGATGAGTTGGAAAATTTTGATGCTAATGATAGCTGGGAATTAAAAAAATATCTAAAAGAGTTAAGAGAAGAAGATACTGTAGCTATTTCAGCAGAAGACCAGTGGAATATAGATGTTATTAATGCAAATAGCGGAGAGTATGAACAAGGTAGAGAAAAGATTAAGGTTGCCGTATTGGATACGGGTGTTATTGCAACAGAAGATATTGATTTGGCTGGACAGGTGAATTTTATTGAAGGTGAAGAGGATGTTAATCCATTATACATAGATATTTCAGGTCATGGTACTAGTGTGGCGAGTGTAATTGCTGCAAAGGATAATGATATGGGAGTTACAGGGATAAATCCTGATGTAGAATTATATTCAGTGAAAGTATTAGATGATGAAAAGAAAGCATCTTTGAGTGGAGTTATTAAAGGAATTTATTGGTGCATTGAAAATAATATTGATATTATTAATATGAGTTTTGGTACAAGTGTGGAATCAGAAATATTAAGACAAGTAGTAAAGGAAGCTGAATCGGCAGGAATATTAATGATTGCAGCGGCCGGTAATAAGGGTGAAGTTGAAGGGAAGAGCACGGTTGAATATCCTGCGGCTTTTGAAGAGGTAATTGCTGTGGGAGCAACGAATCCACAGGGGGATACAAGCAATATAAGTTCTCTTGGAGAGGAAGTTGATTTAATGGCACCAGGAGAAAAAATACCGGCTACTGGCTATTTTGATGAAATAATAGAAACGAATGGAACGAGCATGGCAGCGCCACATGTTACAGGGGTTGCTTCTGTGTTATGGGCAAAGGATAAAAGTAAAACCGGTGCATTTATTAAAGAATTAATGTTTGCAAGTGCAAAATCACTTGGTGATGAATCTACAAGGGGAAATGGGGTTGTGGATTTGGATTATGCATTATCTGTGTATGATGAGTTTGCTGTTAAATATACAGAAGAAAAGCAAAATAATGTAAAAACGGTAGCAGAAAATACACAGGCTTTGGAGGTATATGATGATGCCACAGTAGAAGCAAGCTGGGGATATAGTGACCATGCATATGCAGTTGGTCTGTATGATGAAACAGGCAAGTCTGCATTAAATATTGTGAAAATTGGCAGTAAAATTCCAGATACAGCATCTTATTTAAAATATCAAAGTGGAAAAACAGATAGCTTTCATGGACATTATAATTATGTGGCAAATTACATATATGTGATGAGAATGGCGAGAATATGCTGGAATAGTGGCATGACGCAGGCATTAAAAACAGCGAAATATCCATGTAATGGCAAAGGGGAAGAGCAAATTTATAATGGAATAAAGGAATTAAATAAACACTGGAAAACAGTTTTGGCAGGACAGACAATTAATGACAAAAATAAAGCAAGGATATTAGTAGGAATTGCAATTCATATTGGAATGGATACATATGCGCATAAGGCATATATAAAAGATTCAAAGGGAAAGTGGACTGTGCATATTTCAGGGAATGCAAAGCAGGATTCTACGTCGTATGTACCTTCACGTTGGACATGTGCCAAGGATATAGCGTATGATATTATGGATGTGTGGCATTATAATTTAGATCCAGAGGGATGGGAATTCTATCAATCGGAGCATAGTAAAAATAAATTTAGGCTGTTTAAATTTAAGACATATGTATCAAGTGCTGATAAAGAATCTTATAATGTTGAACCAAAATGGTTTAATGATAGAACGAGTGATTAAGGAGGAGAAAGGGTATATGGAAAGAAAAAGAAAGCTATTCTTTTTAACATTGATGTGTATTATGTTTTTTCAAATGACAGGTTTAGGGAAAATGACTGTCTGTGAAGCTTCCGGGTCAGGCAAATATTTTACACAGGGAAAATTGTATTATCATACAATATCCAGTAATAAAGTAGAGGTGTGCGGAACTAGACAGACAACCGGAACTTTGAAAATTCCGGGTTATGTTACACATAAAGGGAAAAAGTATAAGGTGACCAGGATTGCGGATTATACGCTTTATAACCAGGGTAAACCGGTTACAGAGGAAACAGCAGATGGTTCTTCTGTGGCAGTGGATTTGGCGGGCTATCACTATTATAGATATGACAGAAAAGATAAAAAGTCATTGCCTGCAAATGTGGATTATCTTTCCGTTTCGGATATAACAAAGGTGATTTTGCCGGGCACATTAACTTATATTGGTGAGGGGGCATTTAGCGGCTGTACCAAGTTAAGAACAGTAGAGTTTGCTAAGAAATATAAAAAGCTTACAATCGGAAAGAATGCATTTGGCAGCAATAAGATAAAGACCCTTACGTTTCCTATGGGTACATATGAATTAAAAGAAAATGCAGCCGGGAATGCAGGCACGATTTCTATTCCTGCTACGGTTAAGAAAATAGGCCCAGGGGTTGTAAATGCGAAAACAAAAAAGGTTATAATCAGCAAAAAGAATAAAAATTATAAGATGAAAGCCGGTATTTTGTATACAAAAAATGAAAGGACATTGGTTGGGGTGTCCGGAGCAGCAAAACAGACAATCAAGATTTCGGGAAGGACGAGAAAGCTTGGTGCAAAGGCGTTTGCCGGGACAAAGGTAAAGAAAGTAATACTAAACAATAAGATTACGGATATTCCAAAGGGTGCTTTTTATAACTGCAAAAAGCTGGTTTCTGTCAGCGGGGCAAACCATATAAAAACGGTTAAGTATGCTGCATTTGCCGGCTGTCCAAAGCTAACTGCGATTGGAGAAACTTCAACGCTCACCAGGATTGAAAGAGCGGCATTCTGGGGAGATAACAATTTAAAGCTTGAAATTCCGGAATCTATCAGAGATATTGATGTGTATGCATTTAGCGGAACCGTATCGGATACAATTGTGAAATTGACGGTTGCACAGAATAATCCTGTCTATTCTATCCAGAATTTGCTTTTAATAAAGAATGACGGAACCGCAAAAACAGTTATGATGCAGACGGCAGATGTAAATAAATTAATCATACCGGATACGGTAACGGATGTGGCGGTGACGCTGGGAGGCGATAAATGCAATGCTGTTGTTTTTCCTGCAACGCTGCTTTCCCAGGAGGGAAAAGTCAATGCGGCGGGGGGAATGATAGTTTATCAGGGAATGACAGTTCCGAAGCTGGGAGAGGATTATGATATCAGAGTATCGAATGAAAAGGTGACAACCGTATTCGTTCCCGCCGGAACCCTGCAAAGCTATAAAAAGGCAATTGCCGATGTGATTATGGACAGGGATGATTATGATATATGGGATATTGGGGATGTGGTGATAAAAGAAAATTAATTCCCGCGAGCAACGAGCCAAGTAGACGTGCTTGCACGTATATTTGGCGACTGCCGCGAGGTTGTTGACTGCACAGAGAGTTTGAAGGACGGACGACCATACTGGTTTTCCGTCCTTATTTTCGGATAATAACTAAATCTGCCCGCTTGTTCAGGTAGGCAATCTCCTCCTCACTTCTTGTGGTATACAGGGTGTATTGGCTCTGTTTGTTAAATACCACAGATATCTTTTTCGTGTAGAGACCGGAATCCGGTTCAAATTCATCAATTAGCAGGCTGGCGCTCTGCTGTTTTAAAATCTCATAGGTTTGCATCAGTCCGATACCGCTTCCGGAATCGTCCGCATGGGTGGTAATCTGTTCCTGTCCAAGAGAGGCTAATACCTCCTTTGTAAAAGGGATTCCACAGTCAAATACATGGAGACAATAGTGCCTGGAGAGCATGCCTATATTTAACAGGATATATTTTCCGTTATTATATTTGGTGGCAATAATGGCATTTTCCAGCAAATCCGCCAGCAGAGTGTTAAGAGAAGCCTCATCTGCTGTGTTGTTAAGGAAGTCTCTTCCGTTACAGTCTAAGGTAACATGGAATGTAATGCCTGCATCTGCCGCCTTCTGCTGTATATATTGCAGAAGATTATCCATACTGGTCACTTCACAGGAGGGGAGCTTTTCACCCCGTTTGTCTTGTGTGTTGACCATGCCTTTGCGGTCCCTGGATAACCGGTTTAATTCTTCTAACAATTCCATTCCCCTTTCGGAGTCCTTTGCAGCCGGACTGCTTTCCTTAATATAGGTCTGTACTGCATATTCCATGGCAGGAATCAGTTTGTTATCCTTATGGATGATTTTCGCCAGCTGCCGGTTGTCCTGTTCTAAGGCTTCAATATATTGCTGCTTTTCCAGCAGTTCTGCATTCAGGGATTCGATATTTTTCATGTTCAGCTTATCGAGATAGGTCTTTGTCAGCTTGTCTTTCCAATATAGGTAGATTAGAAATGCCAGAACAATAAGTGTAAGGTACAGAATGGGGTAGATTGGGTTATAAGTATCCGCACTGTTTAATGATGTTGAGATTAAAAGCAGCAGAAGGCTGATAACCATACCCGGTATGGAATAGAACTGCTTTCGCAGGAAAGGCATGCCGTTCCTTGTGCGTTTAAACAGAAAGGGAACCGGCATGATGAAAAGCTGCATGGTAAAGCACAGCAGCTGGAGAAGCATATGGCTGGGATTTTCCGAGACCAGTACCCCCAGTGCGCTGATGATAAACGATGAAAAAGTAAATAAACTGTAGCTTAAGGCAAAGGAGATGGCTGCTGCAGTGATGGATACGGATAAGCGGGTTTTTGTTGCATAGCCGGTGGACAGAGCCATAAGCAGTACCAGCAGAGGCATGGTGAAATGCGGATTACAGCGGTCAATATAGATGGAAAGGACAGATAAAAGCATGACAAAAACAGAAAGGAAAATACGGGTCTTCCTCTCCGGAGAGATGTGTAACAGCTTCATAAAGCAGTATAGACAGCAGATAATGATTCCAAGGTTTTTAATAAAAAGCTGCATGGTTGCGCTCCTTAACTAATGAAAAATAATAATAAACGGTTACCCTATACAAATATAAAAAAGTACATATTTTTCTTATCCTTTTCCTGGATTGAAGAAGCAGGAGGTGAAGAATATGTGGGAAAAATTTTGGAGTTTGGTTCTCGCTTTATCAACAGGCCGTTAGAGCCTGTCTGGGCTGGATATGAAACAGAATATCCAGCCTGTTTTCGTTGCCAAGCATATGAATGTCCAGTGGACATTTTTTGAGGCAATCGCTTAACCGTCATTTTTTATCTTGTTGGCATAATAATATATAAATTCGGTCAGGGTCGGTACGCCTCTCTCGGAGTTAATTCTCGCAGTATAATGCTTAAGCAACTCATCAATATCGTTGGAACGCCATGCACTGTTAATGGCATTCTGCATGGCACGCTCTACACTGGCATCCGTTTTGGAGAACTTCTTGCCAATGGTGGTACAAAGGCTGCCGGTATGTCCATCAATCACCAGAAGAATGGCATTGGTCAGGTATTTGTAGCCCACTGCTTTCGGACTGATACCAATATGGTCCAGTTCCATGTTGATTAACCGGGTGAGCCGTTTTTCCCGTGCACTTGGGGCTTCGGATTCGGCATAATCCGGGTGGATGCTTCGTATGTTATTCTGTATAATATCCTTCATCATTTTCAGAAAATCAATAGCGCTCTTTTCGGAGTAATCCTCCTGATGCTTTGACATGATAAAATCAGCCCCTAACTGCCGGGCATAGTCATAGGTAATCGTGCTGGAATTATTTGTCGTAATCAGAATAAAGGGCTTAAAGGGAATGGAGAGAGTATTCAATTCCTGCAGGAATAGTAATCCATTGCCTTTTCCCTGATTTAACTCCAAATCCAGTATAATGGCGTCAGGAAGGCATTCCTGTATCAGCTCCAATGCACGGTAGGAATTGTTGGTAACAGCCATAATGGAAATGTCTGGGATAATATCCACATATTCTGCAAAGCGTTTACAGACGGATGTATCATCTTCAATTAGCATAATGTTTAATTCACGGTTCATAATGGTTTTCATCCTCCTGTTTGTATTATATAACAAAAACCAACATTTTCCAACAAAAACTAACAAACTAATTCAATGGTGAAAATTAGGATAAATAGGTATTATAATAACAACTTTTCAATATTTATACACTTCCCCTGGCTACATGTTATTTGTAGTCGGGGGACTCTCTTTTTTTTGGGGTAACAATGCCAGCCTTGGCGTAAAGATAGATTTATAGTGGAATGGTAGAAAGTACCATTCCTTTTTTATTGTAGGGAAGTTTTTTTAAATACCACTTGAACAAAGGAGTTTTTGCTCATGTAAACAGATAAATTATAGCATGAGAAAGTCGATAAGTGAAAGAAAAAAATAGAGACTACCACAAAAATTTCTTATCTGCAGGGGACAGAGCAAGCAACAGGTTAATCTGATGGTTCTGACTGCAATTGAATTAAAACCTACAAAAATAAACATAAAATAATTGAAAATAATCTCAAAATAAAACAAAAGAAGGGATAGAGTTAAGATATACTAAGAAATAAAATTTCATCGAAGGAGGTACAGATGGCTGGCTTTGGCAAGGAATATGCTTTTTTGGGAAATGGGTGGAAATTTCCGGTTACATCGGATGAAATGACCGGCCAGATACAGGAATGTTCCTGTGAAGAGAGCATCCGGCAGAGTATTTACCTGATTATTATGACCAGAAAGGGCGAGAGGGTTATGCGCCCGGATTTTGGATGTGATATTCACAAATTTATGTTTGATACGGTGGATTATACAACGCTTACTATGATGAAGCATGCAGTGGAGGAGGCCCTAATCCGGTGGGAGCCAAGAATAACGGACATACAGGTAGAAGTTTCTGACAGGACACAGGAAAAACAGGGGGTGGAAATCCGGGTGGATTACAGGGTGAGAACCACCAATAATCTGTTTAACCTGGTGTTTCCGTTTTATCTGGAGGAGATATAGCGGAGGGGTTTTATATGTATGAATACGAGAAAAAAACAGATGACAATGTAAATTTTGAAAGTAATCGGACAGAAAAAGGAAAGCGTAAGGACGAGAGGGTTGTTTCAAAAAAGCAGGATGCACGTTTCGTGCAGAAGACTCGAAAGCCAATACAGGAAAACGTGATACAGAGAATTGGAGAAGAAGGGCTTGTTGCATATGATGAAGATGTCTTAGCGGTAATGAGAGGAAATGTAAGAAGCGATATCATTGCAACAAAGGGAAAATCTTATTTTCTGGTACAGCAAATTCCTAACATAATAGATGAAATTATTGAAAATTTGTATATTCTTTGTAAGGATGCAAATATGTATGGTTCTATGGGTAGGGATGCAGAACAGATACTTGATAATCCTGAATTAAGGCCATTTATTCATGCTTTGGTGGTGAAATATCTTAAGGTAGGGAATTGCTTGGATTTTTCAAAGCTGGTTTTTTCAAAGCTGGTGGAGCGGAACTATGGGAAATGGGTATACCAGTGTTATCTGGATAAAAAAGAAATAGATGTAGGAAGAGATGACCAATTTTTCATTACTGTCAGATGTAAAGAAAAAGATAGTTTTGATATATTGAATCCCAGCACATATTCTGTGGCAGAGATATATTTTAAAGGGAAAAATATTCCGTTTGACGAATATGTACACGGCAATAATCCTACTGGATATCCGCTTGAAGAAATAGATTCAGCAATCTATTTAAAAAATAAGAAGCTGCAAGATGGCTCGGTACAGATGAAATATATGATATCGACTTTGAGATCCAGACAAAAAAATGCATATGACCATGCCTTTGTCATCACATATCCGGATGAAGTAAACACTGTTTCTGACATGGATATAAGGAAGGCTATGGTGGTGGACGCTTGGGGTGGGCTTTCACCAAGGACTTTGCAGGCATTTCTAAATTATGGTAATCCTTATAAAGCCGATTTAGATACACAAGATATAAAAATTTCAGTAAAACAGCAATCCCAAGGAAATCCCTTTTCTTTCCCAAAGATAGAGCAGATGGTGCAGGTAATTGTAGCCAAATATGCGCGTGGTGTTAAGAGGACGGATCCGGAAGTCCGGGATATATACCGACAGGCATGGAGTGGACAGGAGATAGACAGGGTGTATGGATAAAGGCAGGAATCAGACGGAGGTGAAAATACCTTAGTATGGGAGGAGAATATAAAGAAGAACATGACGAAGAAAAAAATCTCACCGGAATTCCGGATGCCTTACTGCGAAGAGCGGAGGAGAAAGCAGGAATGTCTTTCCGGAATGTGAGAGTACACTATAATTCTTCAAAACCGAAGAAGGTTGGCGCAAGGGCAACTATCCAGGGAAATGATATAGATATTGCAAGCGGCTGTGAAGACTGCCTGAAGCATGAACTGGGGCATTTGCCCCGGCAGATGAGGGGGGATGTCAGAGCAACCAGGACAATAAATGGATATCCGGTAAATGATGATCCGGTATTAGAGAGGGAAGCAGACGAATTCTTATGATAAAGGAAACAGGGTTAGAAAGGTATCTTCTGTGGGCAGAGCAGAGAATCGGAAAGAAAATATATGCATTTTTGAGACAGTCCGAACAGGACAGCGTCTATGATTTTAGTGAAGACTCCCCGTATTCGGAATCTATTTTGAGTCAGGAGGTAAAATGGTATTTCCAGAAACTGGCTGCGGGGGAAGGGATGGATAATATCCCGGAAGAGAGGGCTGTGGCGGAAGAAACGAATCATGCCATGGAAAAGAAGGACGAGGAAGCGGTGCTGTTGCAGCGTATGTATTCCGCTTTTCAGTTAGATGCATTTGAGCAGATGTGTGTGGAGCTGGCGGTGCTGGGAGAAATCAATCCCTATTTTGAAAAATTTTTTATCTATATGAACAATGATTGGAACTATGGCTGTCTGACACTGGATACGGTCATCCGGCTGTATACGATGGAGCAGAGAACAGAAGTCAGCTTTTACCGGTATTTTTCGAGTGAAGGGAATCCTTTAAGCTATTTTTTGAAGCTGGATGAACAGGAGAGAAAGGGCAGGGGGAGATGGGGGTTAAAATGCAGAAAGCATTTTTTTCAATTTCTGATGACGGAGGGAGAGGTTTCCCTTGAAGATTTTTCCTTCCTAAAATGGTGTCCAGCAGATGGCAGGATAGGAAACTGTTTTGGTAAATCGGCTGTTTTTTCCCAGATAGATGCCGCTGTCAATAAGGATTTTTCGGTCATATACCTGCAGGGAGAAAAGGATTGCGGCAAGACCCGGATGGTGGAGTGGTATGGCAGAAAAAATGGACATGCCGTTTGTTTTTTGGATATAGAAAGACTGGAATATCTTATGGAAAAAAATGCGCTGGATTACAGCCTGCAGGAAATCTGTCAGGATATCAGTCTGCAGGTGGTGGCAGGAAATGCGTGGCTTTGTCTGCATTCCGTTGATTCTGAACTTTGGGAAAAGGAGGCAAACCGACAGGTGGTATTTGCCCTGATTGACGGGTTGAAGCATAGGGACAGTGTGTTGTTTATCACAGGGGAAGCCTGTCCCGGTCTGGCAAGGCAAAGACCGGAAATATGGGAAATTCCGCTGGATGCCCAGGAGGCGGCAGGAGATGTGTCAGTCTGGGAGGAGATTGCCGCAGAATACGCTTTGGAGGAAAACATAGGGCTTCCTTTTTTTGCCAGTACATACCGGTTTACTCCGGCGCAGATAGAACGGATTTTTATAAATGCAGAAAAGTGCAGGTATCTAAAAAATAGGGAAAAAATCTGCCGGGAGGACATAAAGGAAAGCTGTATAAAGGAAGCGGGCGGAAGTGGAAATCATTTCGTTACAATAACGGACACTGGATACCGGTGGGAGGAGCTGGTGCTGCCGGAAAAACAGAAAAAGCAGCTGAGAGCCGCATGCAGCCGGGTCTTATACAAAGCACAGATTTATGATACATGGGGGTTTGGAAGGAAGGTGGCATATGGAAGAGGGGTTTCCATGGTATTCGCAGGTCCCCCGGGAACCGGTAAAACCATGAGTGCAGGGATTATTGCAGACTGCCTGGGCACTACTTTGTACCGGGTGGATTTGGCAGCAGTGGTCAGCAAGTATATTGGAGAAACAGAGAAAAATTTAAGCATGGTTTTTGAAACAGCAAAAAAGGGACAGGGTGTTTTGTTTTTTGATGAGGCGGATGTGCTGTTCAGCAGGCGGACAGAGGTGAACAATTCCAATGACCGGCACAGCAATATGGAGACGGCATATCTTCTCCAGAAAATGGAGGAATATGAGGGGGTTGTGATTCTTGCTACCAATTATATGCAGAACATGGATGAGGCATTTAAAAGGCGGATTCAGTTTCTGATTGAATTTCCTTTTCCGGATGAGAAGAGCAGAAAAATTCTTTGGGAAAAGGTTTTTCCGGAGAAAACAGAATTTGACGGGATACCGGACTATGACTTTTTGGCACGGCAGTTTGAACTGACAGGAAGTCATATTAAAAATATAGCATTGCAGGCAGCATTTTTTGCAGCAGAAGAAAAAAAAGGAGTGGGTATGGAGCATATAATAAGAGCGCTGCTATTGGAAACAAGGAAAACCGGTAAAAGAATTTCCCGGGAGGATTTACGGGAATATTATATTTATTACGAATAGGAGGAAGAGATATGGCAGAATATTTATCACCTGGAGTGTATGTGGAAGAGTTTGATTCGGGAAGTAAACCCATGGAGGGAGTCAGCACCAGCACCGCAGGCTTTGTGGGGCTGGCGCAGAGGGGACCGGCAGTGGGTATACCCCAGCTGGTAACAAATTTTGCGGATTTTACGAGAAAATACGGAGGATATCTTTCGGAAAATGAGTTTGGGGAGTACCGTTATCTGGCTTATGCTGTGGAGCATTTTTTCCTGAACGGAGGTGCCAGATGCTTTGTTATGCGTGTTGCTCCGGAGGATGCAGCTCCGGCAGTGGGATATTTTCCGAAGGAGGAAGGCGCTGTGTTAAAGGTAACGGCAAAGAATCCGGGAAGCTGGGGAAATCAGCTTCAGGTTACAGCATCGCCTTCCAGCAAAGCCAAAACCCAGATTTTGGAAATTATTACAGAAAATGATAAGAAAAGATACAGGGTAAAAAAGGCAGCAGGCTTTCATACAGGAGATATTGTCGCCTTTCAGGAAGCAGGAACGGATACAGTAATCTATAACCAGATTGTGAAGTGTCAGGATAATATATTGGAGTTTGCCAGTGATTTTGATGACAGTGTTGTGGATACAGAGCTTTTGCCGGCTAAAGTGCTCTCTACTTGTGAGTTTAATATGGAGGTCCGGTTTGGTGATATTGTTGAAAGCTATGAAAATGTTTCATTTAATATCAATGAAGCGAACTATATTGTGAAGAAGACTGAGAAATCGGATTTGATTCAGGTAGAGCATATAAAGGGTGAGGAAACACAGCCGGTTTCACCCTTTGAACAGATTGCCGGAGATGGAAAGGCAGAGGCGAATATGTCTTTTGCGGGTGGCTCTGACGGGTCTGTCGGCACCCTTTCCCCATCCGACTTTATAGGGACGGATAATGGTGCCGGCAGGCGAACTGGTATCCAGTCATTTGTAGACAATGACATGGTTTCCATTATGGCGGTTCCCGGTGTGACAGATCCCAATGTGCAGCTGAGCCTGGTGGCACACTGTGAGAATCTTGCCAGCAGGTTTGCGGTACTGGATATGCCAAGAGAGGCTAAGAAGATAGATGACATTATGGCACATAGGGATATGTTTGATTCCAACTATGCCGCACTATACCACCCGTGGCTGACGGTATTTGACCCTCTGGATAAACGGAACATTGCCATTCCGCCTTCCGGCTCTGTAATGGGAATTTATGCCCGTAGTGATAACGAGAGAGGCGTGCACAAGGCACCAGCCAATGAAGTGGTGAGGGCGTGTGTTGGGCTGGACTGTAACTTTAATAAAGGAGAACAGGACATTTTAAATCCAAAGGGTGTGAATCTGATTCGTGTGTTCCCGGGAATGGGAATCCGGGTGTGGGGTGCGAGAACTGCCACCAGTGATTCCACCTGGAAATATGTCAATGTACGGAGATTGTTTATATTCATTGAGGAATCAATTAAAGCAAATACTAACTGGGCAGTGTTTGAGCCAAATGATGAGACCCTATGGGTAAGGGTAAAACGGACTATAGAGGTGTTCTTAACCGGATTGTGGAGAGATGGTTCTCTGGCGGGGACTTCATCGGATGAAGCATTTTTTGTTAATGTAGACCGGACAACCATGTCTCAGGATGATATTGATAACGGAAGATTAATCTGTGTAATTGGAGTAGCTCCGGTAAAACCGGCAGAGTTTGTTATTTTCCGGATTACACAGAAAACAGGCGAGACTCAGTAAAAGGGCATTTGAAAACCGGGTCTGACAGAAAGGATAGGTGAAGAGCATGGCAGGTGGATACCCACACGGAAAATTCAGATTTAAAGTAGAGATTGACGGCCTGACAGCCGGAGGGTTTAGCGAAGTATCGGGGTTTGATGCATCCATTGATGTGATTGAATACCGGGAAGGGGACAAGGTACAGACACCTTTAAAGGTTCCGGGATTAAAGAAATATGGAAATATCACATTAAAACAGGGACTGGTGGACAGTGATGTACTTTATCAATGGATAGCAGCAGGTTTTGAGGGAGATGTACAGCGTAAAACCATTACGATTACGTTAATGGATATTGCAGGAAATGATGCTGCTTCGTGGCAGGTGATCAATGCATGGCCAACAAAGTATACAGCACCGGATTTTAATGCAACGTCCTCCGAGGTGGCAGTTGAAACGCTGGAGATTGCACACGAAGGCATGACAAGAACAAAGTAATGGGTTAGGAGGAAAGATATATGGCATTTCAGACAGAATATGAGTTTACGTTGCCGCGGGGATATCTGGATAACAGCGGTACGCTGCACAAGGAGGGAGTTATGCGGCTTGCAACGGCAGCAGATGAAATTCTTCCCTTAAAAGACCCCAGGGTACAGCAGAATCCGGGTTATCTGACGGTGATATTATTGGCGAGAGTTATCACCAGATTAGGAGGCCTGCCGGCAGTGGATACCCGGGTTATTGAAAATCTGTATACGGCAGACCTGGCATATCTGCAGGATTTATACGAGAAGGTTAATTCAATGGAGGCACCTTCCTATAAAACGGTCTGTCCGCGTTGCAGCCAGGAGATTACGGTGCCGGTAAATTTTATGGATGCCGGAATATAACGCTGTATCCGGCAGAGCAGATTTATGAGGAGGCTGCATTTATTGCATACTACGCCCACTGGAGCCATGATGAAATTATGGCACTGCCCCATGGAGAGCGGAACAGATGGTGTCAGGAATTTTCAAAAATCAATAAAAGATTAAATGATGAACCGGAAAATGTGTTTGATGTAGGATGATGGGAGGTCTTTTCTAGCTTGGAATCACATAAAAATTTGATGTTAAATTACAGGTTTAAGGTGTTGATTGATAATCAGGTGGCATCCTTTTCCAAGATTTCCGGACTAACTATGGATATCGAAACGGAAGTGATAGCAGAGGGTGGGCATAATGCTACCGGCTATATTGTGGAAACACCGGCAAAGGCAGCTAAGACATTACGGCTGGAGGGCGGCTTTTATAAAAACAGCAATTCCCTGCTGGAAAGGCTTCGTCCCGGAATGCTTCTGAAACAGGGGATTGTCATTATGGTGCTTGGGCAGCATGGAGTGATTGAAACCAAATATTCGGCAGAGAATGCCCATGTTACCAAATGGGAGGTTTCTGAACTGAATGCAGAAAGCGGACAGGTATTAATCCATACCTTTGAGATTGCTTATACACAGCTTAAAATATTAAAATAAGGCGGATGTACAGTGTTGAAACAGTCTGGAATGACAAAAAACAGTGAATTTGTAAATAAAATTACGGAGAAGTATCAAAGGGATGTGTCAGGGAATTCCTTCGGATTGACCCTGGTTTACCGCAGACAGAAAAAGGAGTCCGGAGGTACAGTGGTCAGGCAGAATATAAGCCGGCTGGTTACCCAGGAGTTTTATACAAGGATGAAGCGGTACGAGAACCGGTATTATCAGCGGATAACCAGCCAGGATAACCGGAAACTGATTCAGACGATAGAGCAGATATATAACCAGCCGGGGGAGAAAAAACAGCTGGTGCATGTGTTTAAGAAGCTGGGAGTGGTGACAAAAAGCCAGGAGGAATGGCAGGAAACCAGAAAAACCTTAAAGCAGTATGAGGAGGAGCTGGTGCAGCTGAAAAGGAGGATAGCCAGCCAGGAGGAGTATTTTTTAAAAATCAGGAATCACGAGGAAAAGGCAGTTTCCACAAAGGCCATTACCCGGGAGGTGATGGAGAATATCAGGAGGGAAATCCGCATGGAACGCTTAAGATACGGTCTGGATTAAGAATGGAAAGTGGTGTTGTGAGATGGGAAATACAGTGACAAAGGCAAAGCTGATTGTGGAGGGGCGGGAAAAACCCATCCAGGTGGAGTTTAATCCCTCAGAGTATAACCTGTCCAGCAGTATTCAGTATTCAGAAAAAAATATTCCGGGGCTGGATGGTCCCATTGGCCAGTATGTTGCAGGAAACAGTACAACCCTGGATGTAACGCTTTTTTTTAATACCTATAATCCGCCTACACTGAATAATCCCGAAGAGAGAGGAACAGATGTGACAAGGTACACAAAGCAGATTAGAAATCTCACCCTGATAGACGGGACGCTGCACAGGGTTCCCAGAGTGACCTTTTCGTGGGGAAGTATTCAATTTACCGGTGTTATAACAGATGTGAAAGAGAGCTATACCATGTTTTTAGCGGACGGAATGCCGGTACGGGCAAAGGTGGATGTTACTTTTAAGTCAGTTTATGACATTTCCACCGGTAAAAGGATGTCGCCGTTAGAATCCCCTGACCGGACAAAAATAAAGACCGTGATGCAGGGAGATTCCCTGTGGAGTATTGCGGCGCAGGAATATGAAGATGCTGAAAAGTGGAAGGTAATTGCAAAGGAAAATGGAATATTAAATCCGCTGGAGCTTTCTCCGGGGCAGACCTTGAGACTGCCGCCGCTGTAAATATCTCATGGGTATAGATAAGGAAGTAGGACATGAAAAATAAGGATTGTATGACAGCAGTATATACATATGATGAGCTGGCAGCGGCGTATGATAATTTTTTGGTACCGGCAATGGCAATTTATACCGGTAATAGCACAGAGGATATCATAAAAGCCCAGGGGATTGCCGTTGACAATGTACAGGTTACCCTTTCGGCAGAGGAGACGGCGGGACTGAGCTTGGAAATTGTAAATGCATTTGATTTGGCAAGCCACAGTGTTAAGCAGGAGGTAAAGGACAGCTTTAAGGTGGGGACTATAATTAAGGTGGCATTAGGCTATGGCTCCAATCTCACAACGGTTTTCAAGGGCTATGTGACAGAGTATAGAACAAATTATCAAGGAATGCCGGTGATTTCAATTACCGCTGTAGACTTAAGAAAGCTGCTGATGAAAAACAAACGGGAAAACTGTAAGCATAATGAAGATACCTATTCCAATCTTTTTCGCAGGATTCTCGATAATTACAGCAGTCTGTATGATGAGCTGCACGTGGATACGGTTGAGAAGAAGGAACAGCTGCGACAAAATGGCACAGATTATGATTTTATTAAAAAGGAATTATGCCGCAGGGCAAACAGGGAATTTTTTGTAGTGGGGGGAGATGTGTATTTTAAAGAGCCATCGGAAGGGGAAGCCGCTTTTTTGCAATTGCATTGGGGAACCAATCTGGTTTCCTTTCAAAGAGGAAAGTCCTATTGTAATGAGCAGGTGAAGGTATATAGCTGCCAGGAGAATAAGACAGGAAATATGCTTTCATCGGAAATTAAGACGGAGGCAGGTACTCCGTCGTTGACTGCAGAAACCCAGATAGAGGAATGGGAGCTTGGAGAGGGAATGGATTTGGATACCATGGGCAGTTGGCTTGACAAAAAGGTGGCAGAAAAGAAAAAGAAGAATGAGACGGCAAACGGCAGTCTGGTTGGCCTTCCGGAAATTGTTCCGGGAAGATATATTGAGATAAAGGGTCTGGATGCCTCAGATGAAGGGGTCTATTATATCCGGGATGTGAGTCACAGCTTTGGCAGTGATGGATTTACGACAAGCTTTACGGTTGGAGAACGGTCTGACAGGTGGACAGAGGATGAAGCAAGAAGGGAACCGTATATGTCCGGCAAAAACAAAAATATTATGCGGGCAGTGGTAAAGGAAAACTGGAATGCGGAGCAGCCGGGAAAGGTTCTGGTGCAATTCCTGACAGGTGAGGAGGGAAAAAACATAACAAAATGGCTGCCGGTTTTAAGCCCCTATTGCGGAAATGGCTATGGCTTTTATTTTCATCCAGAGGTAGATACGGAGGTTGTGGTGGGAAACCTGGGGGGAGATGAGAATAGTCTTGTGGTTATGGGAAATTTGTGGAATCAGGCAGACACCCTGCCTGCTGATACGGCTGGAGAAAAGAATACCATAAAGAGAATCCGGACAAAGGGTAACCATGAGATTGTGTTTGATGACGACGAAGAATCTGCAAAGATACAGATTTACACCAATAACAGGCTGCATATGGAAATGGATGATGCGGCACAATGTATCTCTCTGTTTGATGAAAAAGAAGAAAACGGATTTAAGATAGATGTGGCAGAAGGCAGCCTGCATATCCTTGCAAAAAATAAGCTTGTTCTGACGGCTGGTGAAAAGGATGTTGTGGTAATGGATGGTGGGAAAAAGATTACCATAGAGTCAGACCGGATTGAGGAAAAGGGAAAACAGAATTTTCGGATACAGACACAAAAGCTGGAAATGGAAGGAGATATGACGGAATTAAAGGCAGGTGGTTCCATGAAAATAGATGGTGGCAGAATGACAGAGATAAAAGGTTCCATGGTAAAGGTTAATTAGGAGGGAAGAAAAGTGGCAGTATCTGATTTCCTAAAAGAGAAGTCTGATGACACAGTTAATACAATAAAAAACCGTTCCCTTTCCTATACACCGGAATGGAGCTTTGACACAGAACAGCCGGATATGGGCACGGCTCTTGGACTGCTCTTTGCGGATATGATGGGAGACACATTAAAGCGGTTTTACAGGCTTCCCTCAAAATACCAGCTACAGTTTTATAATCTGCTGGGACTGGAACCCCTGCCGCCGGATGAGGCGTCAGGCTATGTCACCTTTTCCACTGTAAATGATGAGGTACCGGGAAGCTGGATAAAGGAAGGAGAACGGGTAATCGGGAAGGCAGAGGGAGAGGAACCGGTTATTTTTGAAACGAGGGAAGCACTATATGTATCTCCTGCCAGATTAAGCCGTGTGTATTATGTCAATGGATTCAGCGATTACATCAGCCAGCCTCTGGAATTTCCGATTAAGGTACAGCAGGGGGGAAAAGGGCAGTCCCATATTTTTTATATTGGGCATGATGTGTTGTTTGGAATAACGACAGAGGGGGAAATTGCACTTGATTTTCACCTTTCCCGAAATATCCGGAAAAAAGAGCAGGAAGACTTTTTAATGAACCGGATTACATGGTCCTATTACAGCAGGAAAGGCTTTGTGGAGTTCCCGGGATTCCGCTATGAGGAGGGCAGGGTATATCTGCATAAGGATACGTCCATGCCTCCTTTTGAGCGGACAGTGATACAGGGAAAGAACAGTTTCTGGCTGCAAATGAAAATACCGGATATGCCTCCCTTAAGCCAGATTTCTTTTCCGGGGCTTTCTCTTAGCAGCAGTGGAAGTTTTTTGGCTCCGGAGGTAGTATATGACGGAAATATGGAGATGGAAAGGGAGAATTTTCTCCCTTTTGGAGACCATCCGTTTCCCTATGGTGAGGTATACATTTCCCTGGAAGAAGCATTTTCTAAAAAGGGGGCATTGCTGGAATTGAATTTCAGACTGGATTTTCTGGAATATCCGGGAGAATTGAAATCACCTGAGCTGCCTGTGAAGTGGCATAATATTATGCACCACTCGGAATTCAGGGAACCGGAGCCGGTGGATATCAAAATTGATTCAGTGATATGGGAATATTATAACGGCTTTGGATGGACCAGAATACCAGATACCGGAGGCTACGAAGCGATATTCCGGGAAAATTCCGGAGAACAGGATATGTCGGTAAAATTTATCTGTCCGGAAGACATTGCTCCATTTTTGCTCACTGCCAGAGAAAGCTATTGTATACGAATCCGGATAGCCAAAATGACAAATTTATATTCCATGGATGGAATTTATATTGTGCCCAGAATAAAAAATCTGACGGTACATTACCGGTCACCGGAAAGCGGAATGCTGCCGGATTTTGCCTGTTGTGTCAATCATTATGAAACAAAAGAATTAAAAACTTTCCGGGATTTTTCCCCATTTTATAATTGTTTTCCGGACAATGAAATGCTGTATCTCTCCTTTTCAAAGCCGCTGGGCGAGGAAGGAATCCGCCTGTTATTTGTGGTAAAGGGGGATAGGAAGAATGACCATGCCAGATATCACTATGAGTATTATGGCAAAGATGGCTGGAAGCCTTTGCGTGTAGAGGATGAAACCAGACAGCTTTCCAGGACGGGGCTGGTAACTATTTATAGAGAACATTCCTTTGTCAGGCAGGAATTTTTTGGCTGCCCGGGGTATTGGCTCCGTATTGTCAGGGAACGGGATGGAAAAGAGAATGAGGGTAGAGGTTTTCCGGTTATTACCGGAATTTATATAAATTCTACTACCGCAGCCACAGGAATGGGAAGTGGAAAAAGCGGAAACCTCCCAGCCGGTGCCATAACACAAATGGAGCGCAGCATTGGTTTTATTAACGGGGTGACGAATTATGATGTCATGGCAGGAGGCTGTGACGGGGAAAACAGTGAGCAGGCAGCCAGAAGGATGGCGGCATTTTTAAGACATCGTGGAAGGGCAGTGACGGCAGCCGATTTTGAGGATATTGTTTTACATGAAATAAGAAATCTGTTACAGGTGAGGTGTTTTTCCGGTAGAAATGAAAAAGGAGACCGGGTGCCGGGGCATATTACCCTGGCAGTGCTTCCGGAAACGGAGGAGGAAAAGCATTTTGAATATGTGAGAGAACGGGTTTATCAGTGTCTGCTTCCTCATATAGACCGACGGATTTATGATGAGGGACGTCTTCATATCGTGAAGCCGGAATGGGTGTCAATGAAGCTTTATATGGAAGTGGTGGCAAAGG
Source organism: uncultured Eubacteriales bacterium (assembly GCA_900548855.1). Lineage (GTDB taxonomy): Bacteria > Bacillota > Clostridia > Lachnospirales > Lachnospiraceae > CAG-590. The sequence goes on along the minus strand of URMF01000015.1, from coordinate 38,873 downwards.
ATTCCGTCAGACCGTTCCAGTTCAGGGAAAAGCTTATTCAGAGAATAAATGCATTTTTAAATCCGGTCACCGGTAACTTTGATGGAACAGGATGGAGAATTGGCCTTCTGCCATCGGTGCTGCAGATTGAAAATTTGTGCAGCCAGATGGAAGAAATCCTGTATGTGAAACATATCAGTTTAAAGGATGAATCCCTTGGAGGATGTTATGTATTAGGAGCAGGAGGAGAACACGAAATTGAAATGATAGCAGGGGAAGAGATGTGAGACAGGAGTGAATGGCTATGCTGACATTAGAAGAAATGGAGACCCCGGGCTTTGGAGAGATTGTAGACAGAGCAAGGGAGAGTATACAAGATATATATCCGGAATGGACAAACTATAATCCGGCAGACAGTGGAATGGCGTTGCTGGAGCTTTTTGCATATATGACTGAGGCGCAGCAGTTCCATTTAGAGCAGATGGGGCATTCCCATCAACTGGCGTTTTTAAATTTGCTGGGAATGCAGCCAGAGGGGCTTCAGGCGGCAAGGGTTTTTGCCAGGGCAGAGGGGATAGAGGAAGCTTTCTGGCTGGCTAAGGGAACGAAGGTATTGGTGGATACCCTGGTATTCGAGGCGGAACAGAGCCTGTATGTGGAAAAGGAGCATGTACTGTGGGATGAGGGAGGCCTGTCTTTTTATCCCTTTGGTGAAAATCCAGAGGATGGTGCATACTATGATATCCGCTTACAGTATGAACTGGATGGGGAAATGGTGCACACGTTATATTTTGATTTGGCAGATACTTATCCGGTGAGCCGGAATCCCGTGGCGCGGAATGAGTTTATCCCCTTTGTGGAGGTGCAGCTTCAGTATTATGACGGCGAAAGGTATCGGTTCTGTGACATAATAAGCGATTCTACTTTTGGACTGCTGCAGACGGGAATGCTGCAGTTCCGTCTGAATGGAAGGATGGGGAAGCTGGAAACGGAGTACCGGCTTCGGCTCAAGACTGTCGGAGAGTATGATACAGCGCCTCTTCTGAAGGGAATTTATTTTAATATGCTTCCCTTTGTGCAAAGGGATACGAAGATGGAATGCAGGGAATATACTTTGCAGATAGAAGGAATGGAGTTTTACGAGGTGATTGCAGATTCCTGGCTTGCAGTGAATGCAGATACGGTCGTTTATGTCAGAGAGGAAAAAGGGTTTCGGCAGCTTCGGGGATTCTCCTCCTATGTCCAGGAAGAAAAAAGGCATTTTGTATTTGACGGTGAGGTGTTTCGTGGAATATCGGGTATGGTTACCATTTGTCTGATATCGAAGCTTAGTGGGCTTTCCCGAGAAGCATTTATATTTTATGGAAACGGACTGCCGGAGCAGCAGTTTTATCTTCCGGACGAAGGTGTGCAGGGTTCCTGCTTCAGGGTCTGGGTGGAAGAGGACAGAAACCAGGGGTATTATATACCATGGAGCCAGGTTTCGGATTTTGCAAGGGTGGGAAAAGCGGAGCGTGTTTTTGTGCTGGATGAGGAGAAAGGAATCCTGCGGTTTGGAAATGGAAGGCAGGGAATCATGCCAAAGGGAAAGATAAGGATTGTGTCCTATGCCACCTGTGCAGGAAGCAGAGGAAATGTCCAGAAAAACCAGATGTTTGGATTTGACCGGAAAAAGCATGCCGTGCGGCTTCATAATCCATTGCCGGCTTCTGGTGGAAGGAATCCGGAGACGGTAGATGCCTGTCTGGAACGGTACAAGGAAAAAAGCAGAGAGAAAAGCAGGGCGGTGACCAGAGAGGATTATGAAGAGATTATCAAAAAAGCATCGGGACTTAGAATTAAAAAAGTAAAAGTATTTCCCTCTGATATAGAGGAAAACAGTCTGGAGGTAGTGGTACAGCCCTTTACAAATGGACAGCGTATATTACGAAAAAACATTTATGACAGGAATATTATCCGGCTGCTGGAAAAAAAGAAGATGCTGGGTACACAGATTCTTGTAAAAAGTCCGGAATATATCGGTATTTCCATACGGTTGGAGGTAGCGGTGAAAAGTCGGTATTTCCAGGTGGAGGAAAAGCTTGAAGAACATATAAAAAGATATTTTGAGGAAAATATGGATTTTGGGAAAACCGTTGTTTACAGCAGGGTGTTTGGTTTTGTTGATACATTGCCTGAGACAGCAGGAGTCCGTGCTTTGGACATTCATGCGGGGGGGAAAGGTGTAATACGGGATAATAACAGGGATATTCATGTGCCGTCCCATGGAATGGCATATTTGGAAAATATACAGATACGGTGTATTTTGATGGATGAAGTGTAAAAGGGGCAGAGTATATGAGTAGTAAAAATTATTTTTTACTAAATAAAGAAACGGATTTTTTCACACAGGCGGAGTATCTGTGTTCCGGCTGGATGGACAGTGGAGGAAGGCAGACTGCATGGTCAAGGCTTCATATACAGTATGAAGGGCGGGGAGAATATGCAGTACATGCCTGGATATTTACCGCAGAGCAGGAAGCTGTTATGTGGAAAGGCAAAAAGTGGGATATCCGGCAGATGGCTATGTGTGAAGAACTGGCAATGGAGGAAAAGCTGGAAGCATTTTCCCTTGTATGCAGCGGGGAATATGAGCTGGATGGGCAGGTGGCGGCTGGTGAAGCGGCTCTTGACTGTCTGTTAGGACAGCTAACCGGCAGATACTTGTTTTTGGCAATAAAGAGTGTGGGAGTTAACCTGGATGTGGCAGATTTTCCGGAAATACAGATTTTTTTTCAGACGGAATCCTGGCTTTCCTTTCTGCCAGAGGTTTATGCAAATTCTTCTGAGCAAAATAGTTTTCTGTTCCGGTATCTGAGTATTTTCCAATGGATATACAGTGATATGAGCCAGAGAATTTCTGACTCTCCTCACATGCTGTATCCTGCTTTTGCCAGCAGAGAGATGCTGGAATGGCTGGCTTCGTGGTCTGACATGGATAACCGGGCTGTCTGGAACCGGGAGCAGATGATTTACCTGCTGGAAAACGGAAGCCGGTTATATGCGATTCGTGGCACAAAAAAATATTTGGAAGAAATGGTTCGGTTATATACGGGATATGTTCCTTATATCGTGGAATATTATCAGATTGACCAATACCGGACAGACAGGAAAAAGGCATTGCTGCTGGAGCGGTTATATGGTGAAAATGCATATGTCATAACGGTTGTGCTTCCACAGGATGTGGCAGGAAGCAGACAACAGGCAGCCGTACTCAGAAAAATCATCCGTTCCTCCGTACCGGCGGATGTGGAGTGCAGGCTGGTGATTTTGGAAGCATATATATATCTTGACCGCTACACCTATGTGGGTATTAACAGCAGGCTGGGGGGATATACGGATGCTGCTTTAGATGGCAATCGCCTTATGCCATATACATCTATGTCAGGAAATGGGCTGGAAAGGAGGGCTGACAGTTGAAAAATTTAAAATATTTTCCGTTTGAAAGAAACCGGTATTTTTATGGAAAGCTGTTAAGTGTAGATGATTTCGATGCGGAACAGCGTTATATGAATGATAAGAGAAGAATGTTAAACCGTTTTCTCCATGGCGCCGGTGTGGTGTGTGGACTGCAGGTGGTTGAGATAGATGATGTTACGGTATCTCTGGAAATGGGGCTTGCACTGGATTTTTCGGGAAGGGAGATTGTGGTGGCAAAGCCGGTGACAAAAAAGCTGTCTTCCATTGAGGGTTTCTCAAAATATGCCAGAGAGAGCGGGGAGAGAAGGGACTTGTATCTCTGTATTGCCTATGACGAGCAGCCAGAGGAACCGGTACATAACATTGCCAGAGTGGATAATGAACAGGAGGAAGAGTTTAATAAATATGCGGAGGGATATCGTCTGTTTGTGACTGCGGAAGAACCGGAAAAAGAGGGAATGCGCCTTACGGATTTATATGAGGATACCAAAACGGTATATCAGGGAAGCGGAATCCGGATTCGACAGACCGTTCCCAAATATATTCAGAGTGACCAAGTGGCAGAATTTACTGTTATTGTGGAAAAAATGGAACAGGCAAAGCCTGTGTCTTTTACTTACCAGCTCCTGTTGTCCTGTATGGAACAGTCGGGAAAGGATACGGTTACAGTATCCTTCGATGAAAACGCATTTATGCCCTCTGACCGTTATACTTTTAAAAACCGGATTCGTGCTAAGGCAGTCAGAAATACGGAAGGGTATATGGAAGTGATACGGGACAGTTTTACGTTGACAATCGGTCAGGATGCGAGGAAAGAGCCGGCATATGGGAAATTCAAGGTATGTATTACCGATACCAGCGTGCAGCAGGCAGTTATAAAGAATTATTACAGTACTGCCATGGAGGATATTATGCGGAATACCTATGAACAGCCTATCTATCTTGCCAGACTTGATGTGATTCGTGCAGGGGATACCTATGTAATTGAGAAGGTTGAGAATCTTCCGTATAAACAATATGTATGGAATAATGTGCTGGCTGTGGCAATGGAAACCATGCGGCTTCGACAGACGGAAAATGAGAGGCTTTTGGACAGCCCACAGGAGTCTGGCAGCCACATATCGGTGGAAAAGACAAGCCAGGCTATGCAGCTTAAGACAGGAAGCACGGTGATTGAACTGGGAATTGGTGGAATTGCAGGACAGCGGTTCTATTCGGAAGAAATCATACATGGACTGGGACTTGGCGAAGTGTTTATTTCACTGGGACTTTCACAGGGAACGCGGGAATCTGGAGAGGAAGTATTTGGGAATCCCGATGTGTTTGGAGATGCTTCATATCCGGCGGTGGAGCTGGCTGCAAAGGCAGATTTGGCAAGGGGAAGCTTTGTAATTGGAGTAAAATGCCTGGGACAGGTAGAGGAAAAGCAGCTCCGGGTTCACTGGATGGCAGTGAGGGATACCACATTGCAGGCAGGGGAGAAGAATACCAAGCGTTTGAAAATTGTTCCGGATATTACAAACCTGCAGATAAGAGAAAATCATTATTTTGAGGCAATGATAGGGGACGAGGTACAAAAGCATGTGAAATGGACGGTGAAAGAGGCTGAGGGCGGCACCATTGATTCCAACGGTTACTATACAGCTCCAAATCAGTCCGGCGTATATGAGATTATAGCAGAGAGCATGGAGGACCGTAGTCTTGTGGCGGCTGCCTTTGTGATAGTCAGAGATATATTTTAAACATCAGAGGTGATAAATTGGTAATTCAAGCGTTAAATGAAGATTTTGATGTTATACATATAAAGCAGATAAGTGAAGAGTATGCTGTTTTACAGTGCCGGATTTTTGGGAAGCAGGAGGATTATACCGTATTACATTTTAAAAAGGCGGAAACAGTAAAGCGGCTGCTTCCTCTGTTTTATTCTCTGCAGGAAAATATAGAATTTGAGGATTTTAAGGGCTGCTTTTCCCGGGAAGAGGAGCTATATATAGTATTTCGTAAAAGACAGGGAATTTCCTTGGCAGAGCAGTTAGCCGGTAAAACACTCTCCCTGGAACAAAGGATACGGATTGGAAAGCAGATTTTGGAAAAGCTTCTTCTCTGGCGGCTGCCGAATTTTATTATTTGCCAGCTGTTGGATGTAACACGGATTCTAATACGGGATAATAATGTAGAATTTGCCTACGACTGGGATATATCTATGGAAGAAAATCCCAGTATGGCAATGGTAAATCAAAGGATGGCAGAGCTGCTTATGGCTTTGTTTCAAGAGGAGGCAGCGCATGCCATTAGTTCCCGGCTCATGAAGCTTCTTGATGATTTACAGCAGGATGTACCTGCGGATTTTTTCGCAATATATGAGGCATACAGTGGATTATATGATGTAATGCCGGAGGAAGCGGGGAAGTATGTTTCCGGATTTCAGAAATTAAAAAATAATTTGTCTATGCTTGTGAAGAGGGGAGAGAGTCTGATGAAAATAGTCCTGTTTCTGGCTGTGTATTTTGCTGCAGTGTTTCTGCTGGTTCAAGAGATAAAACAACAGGATGTGCCGGAGGAGAAGACAGAGGGAATTATTTATGAAACCATAGGTACGTTAAGGATTAAATGAAGAGAGGAAAAAGGCTATGACAAAAAAAGCATATTTTCATGTTGGAAAGTATTATATCAGAAAAAGGCTTGTGGCATGGGTTATCATTCTCGTTACCTTCGTTCCTCTAATCTGGACTGGCTTTGTGTATCCATATATAGAAAAAAATTTATTTCCCAAGTGGTTTACAAAAACCATGCCTGTGAATGGGGAGGAGAGAATGGATTACACAGGAAAGGTGAAGCTGACAGCAACGGAAGCAGGGGAACCGGTTCTGTTTGTGGGAGCCCTTAAGGACGGAAGAATTGAGGGGGAAGGAACCCTTTATGATTATGACGGAAATATGCTTTACCAGGGAGAATTTGAAAAGGAAATGTATGATGGGGATGGAACAGAGTACCATTCCAATGGCAATGTAAAATACCAGGGGACGTTTTCCTTAAACCGGTATCAGGGAGAAGGAATTCTTTATTACAGCAGCGGAATAAAAAAATATGAGGGCACCTTTACGGCAGGAGTTTTTGAGGGAAATGGTTCCTTTTATGATGAAGAGGGAAATGTGGAATATGAGGGAGAATTCGCAAAGGGCAGGTATGAGGGAACCGGGAAGAGCTTTTATGACAGTAGACAGAAGCGGTATGTAGGTGAATTTTCCAAGGGAGTATATAGTGGAATGGGAATCCTGTATGCTGAAAACGGAGAGGTAATTTATAAAGGAGAGTTTCAGGACGGTTTGTATGAAGGACAGGGAAAATTGTACGAAAAGGGAGAGGTGGTATCAAAGGGTGAATTTTCCAAGGGTAAATTTACTGGTGGAAATACTATTTTATATTATAAGGATGGTGCGGTCTGGTATGTTGGCAGCGTTGTAGACGGTGAAAAAAGCGGAGAGGGAAAACTGTATGATGAGAAAGGAAATCTGGTCTATGAGGGAAGCTTTGTAAAGGATAAAAGGGAGGGAAAAGGAACGGCTTATAACGAAGATGGGCAGGTTATTTATATAGGAGAATTTGTGCAGGACAACTATCAGGGCGAAGGAAAGCAGTTTCAACCAAAGACGGGTAATATCATTTATGAGGGCAGTTTTTTTAATGGGTTATATTACGGAAGCGGGAAACTGTATGATGAAAATACAAATGCCAGAATTTATGAGGGAGAATTCCGATATGGCTTGTATGATGGCTATGGCATTTTGTATACAACGGACGGTTCCATGAAATATGATGGAAATTTCCTGCTGGGGGAATATCATGGATATGGAATTTTATATAATCCGGTTACAGGAGAAATTGTTTCAGAAGGTGAATTTAGAAATGGGGTTCTAGTTACCCCGGTAGAGGATGAAACGGATGATACATTAGGGGAGGAATGAGAAAATGGAGCCGGATTATATGCTTACAAGGACAGGAATAAAATTGACAGAGGCTTTAAAAATGATTCTGGAAGAACAGATGAATGTGGAGGCAGACCGTATTGGCATGGGTATACCGGGAGAGCAGCACAATCTGCTGGTATGTATCTGTCTCTATGATATCAGAAAAAACACAGGCATGTTATCCTCTGATATGATAACGGTGAGCCAGGAGGAATTAAAATATCCATCCTCTTATTATGATTTATACTATATGCTGGTTCCCTGCTCAGACAGTGATGTGAAATATCAGAAGGAGGAGGATACAAAGCTTTTAGATGTCATGCTGCAGTTTCTGGGAGATGTGCATTTTTTGAATCCGGGCCGGGAAATCGGGTTTGAGCTGTGTGACATGGATTTTGACAGCAAGGCAAAAATATGGGCAGGACTGAACCAGCCTATGCGCATGGCGGTTTACTGTAAAGCAGGACCGGTGGAGATACAATCCACTAGAAGAAAGCGGGTATCCCGGGTCACGGATATCCAGATGGATTTTATACAGGAAAAGGAGGGAAGATAGATGGCAAATCTTGTATGCGGAGGTGCTGTGTGCACCTGTATGTTTGGAGCTGCTCCGTCAATACTGTTGGTGACGCCGGAAAACAGAACCATATCGGCAATGCCCTTTGCCACAGTGATGGATTATCTTCCGTTTAAAAATATTATGCCCTTCGGCATATGCAGCTGTACGGCAAATCCCATGGTGGCTTCTGCCACTGCGGCGGCAATGGGGATTCTGACTCCCATGCCTTGTGTTCCCGTGCTTACGGCACCATGGACACCGGGTGCGTCGAAGGTGCTTATTATGAATAAGCCGGCATTAACGAATACCTCCAGATTGGTGTGCGCTTATGGAGGCATTATCCAGATTTCAAATCCGGGAACCCTGACGGTTCAGACTTCATAGGGGGGATTGCATGAAGGTAAGGTTTGGTTTACGCATGAAATTTACATTACTGTTTTTAGGCCTTATGTTCTTAATTGCTTTGGCCGTAATTTCCTTTTTGGACAGAAGCCGTACAAGTCTGGTGCGGGAACAGTATATGAATTATGCAATTTTTATTGCACAGATGGTAAATGGGATGACAGATGAAAGAGAACTGCAGCAATATGCAAAAAATGGGAAAAGAGATGCACATTATGATGAACTGGTGGAGCAGATGAAAGAAATACAACTCCGCTCTGAGGTGTTTTATCTCTATGTTGTGGTGGTGGAAAATGAGGAAGAGGGTATCTATTTTTTCGATTTGAAGCTGGTAGATGGCAAGTCTGTCATGAACCACAGTTTAGGGGAAAGGAATGACCTGCAGAAAAATTATCCGGGACTTTCGGAAGTGCTTTCTTCAAAAAATCCCAGTATCCTGTTTGATAAAATACAGATACAGGAGGAGGAACTGGATTCCGTCTATGTGCCTATATTAAATGAGGAGGGAGAGGTGACAGCCTTTGCCGGTGTCGATTTTAACCAGAATGCGTTTAATGAGGATACAGAAAAATATATCCGGGAAACTGCATTTTCCCTGGTGGGAGTTATGGCAGCCTGCTTTTGTCTTCTTTTACTGATTGTCCAGTTTTCTATCCTGCATCCGATTTTTCGGCTGGAGAGGCAGGCAGAGCTGATTTCAGAGGGGAAGCTTGACCAGGAACTTGAAGTCAGGGGTCATGATGAACTGAGTGAGATTTCCTATGTATTTAACCGCATGTCAAAAAGTATCGCCGGTCATATGGAGGATATGCAGAGGCTCAATGATGCCTATTTCCGGTATGTACCGGCTAAGATATTAACGCTTCTCGGAAGGAATAATATAGAAGATATCAAGCTTGGAGATAAGGTAAATGTAATACTTACCGTGTTTTCTTTCCAACTGGCAGATTTTGACCGGACAATCCGCCAGAAGACCACAGGAGAAATGATAGCTGCAATGAATCAGGTGCTGCATAGCTGTGTACCTGTGGTGACAGAACAGGAGGGAATGGTGGAAAGCTTCCAGAATGCAGGGTTTACCGCCCTGTTTGACAACGGCTGTGAAGCGGCAGTGTTAAGTGCCGTTACGGTATGTCAGAAGCTAAATCATATGGTTTTATTAAAGCAGTTAGACGAAAACCAGGCAGGGATTGGCATTGCATTTGGCGAGGTGATGCTGGGAATTGTGGGACAGGAGAAAAGGATGGAGGCTATTACAGCTTCACAGTACCGGGATACTGCCTGCTGGCTGCAAAGCGTTGCAAGGAAGTATCAGGCGCATATACTGATTACCCAGACAGCGGCAAATCAGATTCCTGATTTTTTTGAAACCTATCATATCCGGACGTTGGGATTTTTATATAATACCTATACGGGTTACACAGACCGGATATATGATGTGTATGATGGGGATTCCAGGAAAGAGATAGAAAGTAAGAATGAGACAAAGGAGGAGTTTGAAAAGGGTGTAGAGTTGTATTGTATCCGGGATTTTGTGGGTGCCAGACAGAAATTTATCGGAGTATTAAAACGGTTTACCAGGGACAGGGCATCTAAGGAATATTTATATCTCTGTGATAAATATATTGCACAGGGAAACAAGGAGGAGGTGGATATTTATTTTACAAAAGTGGAGTAGCAGCAGAAAGGAAACGATTAAGCGGACAGTAGGCTTCTGTGTGGAATGTACAGATGCATTTACTAATAAAGTCATAGAGGCGGAGGATATTTCTGTAACGGTAAATGGCTGCCTGCCGACAGTGAGAAAGGAGAAAAAATATTATCTTTTTCAAGATGTCAGGATGGATGTTATAAAGGTTGACATAATATCACCACTTTATGAGAAGAGGAGTTGTGAACTGCGGCTTGGCGGCATGGAGTCTGCTGAAAACCTGCCGGGATACCGGGTGCATACTGCATTTGGCATCCCTGTGCTCTCAATTGTGTTATATCCCGGTGAGGAATATATACTGCCCTCTGGTTATGTCAGAAGGGAATGTGAGGGAAGACCGCTGGAAGAGATACGGGTGGTAAAGAACCGGGAAACCGCATTTTTTCTGGCAGAGGATTACCGGGGAGGAGATCGGATTAAGCTGTTGATGTCCGGCAGACAGGAAACCGACAGAGGATATTTGCGGATTGAGAGCAGGCATGATGGGGGATATGAGGATTTTGCCATACTGGAGCGAAGGGACGGTCTGTTGTATGTAATGGATAGGGAGCTGCGGGGACAGTATGAAAAGGGAAGTAAGCTATATGAATTATATTGTACTATGGCAGATGAAGAGGGAAAGGCAGCTGTAATTGTAAAAAAACCAGACTTAAAGAAGCTTTTCATATGATGAGCTTGTGGTTCAAATTGGTATATGCTATAATAACCCGTCAGAAATATATGAAATGTAAAAAGGCATAAGAAAAGGGTTGGAGATTATGGAAAAAATTACAGCACTCATAAAAAAATACCAGGAAATCATATCCTATCTGTTCTGGGGTGGGATGACCACAATTGTGAGCTGGGGAAGCTATAGTTTGTTTGCCGTTTTATTTAAAAACCAGATTAGCATGATAGAGCTCTTTGGCATGGAGATGTCCGTTGTTGTACTGGTTTCTAATATTCTGTCATGGGTATGTGCGTTTCTGTTTGCATTTGTTACAAATAAGCTGTGGGTATTTAAAAGCAAGAGCTGGAAGGCAGAGGTCTGTCTCCCGGAGTTTGGTAAGTTCTTTTCTGCCAGAGCACTGACAGGGGTGATGGAGATTGTGCTGGTTCCTTTGATGGTGAGCCTTGGCTTAGACCAGACAATTTTCGGTATTGAAGGAATGGTGGCAAAGGTCATTGTCAGTGTTGCAGTCGTAATCTTAAATTATGTGTTCAGCAAGCTGTTTATTTTTAAAAGCAAAAGCTGAGGGTCAGGATTTTGACTTTTTCTTCTTTGCTTTTTTCGGCACATAATAGGTGCGGTAGTATTTATTGTTATATTTGTCCTTGCCGTAAAAAACAATCTTTTGGTTGGATTTTAACTGTTTTTTTAAAGTCAGGTTGTTCTTTTTGCTCTTGTGAAAATGGTATACATATCCCACGGTTTTTACCGTTCCGGATTTGATATTACCGCAGGTAAATTCAAACTCTTTTTTTCCCACCTCGTCAGAGGTTACCAGGAATGTATGTCTCCCGTTATTTTTATCACCGCCCTCAATAATCAGGCTGCCAAAGGAATTATACCGGAACCGGTTATTCTTCACGGTAACCTTTCTCGACTGCTTAATCATGGCACCGTAAGAATAGCGTTCAAATGTATTATTCGACACGGAAGCATTTTTCACACCCAGAAGAAAAACACCTACTACACATTTTCCCTGGGCAGAAGCAGAACTTCTTTTGAATTTGTTGTTCCGGATAGTAATATTTGTAATCTGATGTCCTTTCAGGCTGTGGTGCACTCCCACGCCCCTTGGGTAATCGGTAATGGTATTATTCTCAATAAGAATATTTTTGCTCTCTGTTTTGTCGACCTTGAAGCCCGGTGCCCATTTTCCTTCGGATTTGGATTTATAGCAGGTGTCAATCTGAATGGCTTCGCTGGTAAACATGTCCGAACCGTAGCGGAAACCGGATATTTTGCAGTTCCGGACCACACCATTCTTAACACCCGCCAGTTCAATAGCGTGTGCAGCATAGCAGTTTTTCAGGGTAATATTATTGATTGTGACATTTGTGGAATGTCCAATGTAAATCAGATTTGTTCCGGATTTTGCTTTTTTTATGTTCCCTCCATCCCAGGTTCCGCCGGTAACGGTAATATCATGGGCAAGCTTGTATCCGCCAATGTTACCGGATTTGTGTTTGGAATCAGTGGGACGGAGCATATTTTTTCCAAGGGCAGAATCCATCCGCCGGATGACTGCCTTTTTACTCATCTGTAAGACCGTATTGGACTGTATATAAAGGGTTTTGTTAATATAGTAGGTTCCCTTCGGAATCGTAACCACAGTAATCTGGTCTTCAGATGCCTGGTCTAATGCTTTCTGTATGGCAGCGGAATCGCTTTTTTTATCCTTGCCATTGGCACCATAATTTTTGACATTATAATAACGGATGGCAGCGTGTACCGGTGTGGAAAACAGTATAACCAGTAAGAAAACCGGCAATATGTATAAGATATAGTTGTGTATTGATTTTTTATAAAATAACATGTTATCTCCTCCTGTATGTTACATACTGGCAGATATCCATGAAAAGCCAGTGAAAAAATTATATTTAGCTTTTTAATTATAGCATAAAATCATAACTGTGTAAAATTTGGATTGAAGCATGATTGTGGAGAAAAAGGTTGATTTCATAAAGGTGAGTCATTATAATAAGCATAGGAAACGGCAGGATTTAAGGATTATTATTATACAATTTAGAGGAGGTTGTGAGATGAAAAGATTGGTGAAATGTATAGGAATTGTACTATTTTTAATGATGTTGTGTCCGGTGAGTTATATAAAGGCAGAGGCTGCAGTTCTGGTACCGGCATCTAATGACAAATCAGGGAAAACGGATTATAAGCAGATATCAGAAGCATTGAAAAATGACGGGAATATTATATTAGAAGAGGGAAAAACCTACTATCTCAAGGGAACGCTCTGGGTGGAAAGCAATCAGTCCATTACGGCTACAGGGGCAACCATTATTTCAAAAACCGGTGCATTTCGGAACCGGCCGAAGAAGACGAATTACGGTTCGTTGAATAATTTTACAATAGATGGCGGGATTTGGAAAAATAAAGATAAGAATGGTTTCAAAAAGTCGATGGTTCAGTTTTCACACAGCAAGAACATTACAATTAAAAATGCTACTATAATTTGTAATTATGCAGGGCACGCAGTTGAACTGGTCGCATGTAAGAATGTAACTGTTGATAATTGTATATTGAAGGGGATTGGAAAATGTAGTTCAAGCTGCGTAGAAGAACAATTGCAGATTGATATAGCAACTCCGATTACCGCGCCGACAGTAGGGAATTATGGGAGCAAATTTGTAAAGGGACAAACTTGTCAGAATATTACAGTGACCGATTGTACAATTACCGGAGGAAGAGGAATTTGTGCCAATTATGCGTCCAAGGAGAAAAAATACCAGACAAAATTTCATAAGAATGTGGTTTTAAGGAACAATACTATTACAGGTGTTTCCGCTGAGGCAGTAGCACTTTTTAATGTGTTGGGGGCAACGGTAGAGAATAATAAAATAATCTGCAAAAGTAAGCGTACCGGCACAGCGTATTCTGTAGGACTGCACATTGCCATGTTTGGTAAGGCGCCTTCAAGCATGAAAAAAGCGGTATACAAGGTGAATAATAACACCATCAAAGGGGGGAGACAGGGATTTTATGTATATTCCCATTCTTCGTCCCGGTTTGGAAAGGTGATTGCAAAGAAGAATAAATGTTACGCCAAAGCCGGAAAAAGTAAGGCAATACAGGTTACAAAGCAATCTGTCAGTAAAATATCCTTGTCAAAGAACAAGCAATATAAATGGAAATAACAAAGGATTACAGATGAATATATAAATGAAAGGTTTAGGAAGAGATGGAATTATTAAAACTGCTGTTTGGATGTATGGTGCTGTTTTTGGCTGTATGGCTGGTACTGAATAAGAAACCGGCGGTGTGGCAGGCAGTCACCGATAGAATAGAGGCACTGAGTGATGGGAAAATTATGTGTGGTTTATTCTTACTGGTTTTGCTGACGCAGGGAGGTGGAATTTTTTATAGAAAATTACCATTTGTTGCAGATGAAATATACTCTATTTCAGGTGCAGCCTTTTTTGCCGGATATGACTGGAGCAATTATATGTCTCTTCATAAATTTTATAATTTTGGTTATACAATGCTTTTAGCACCGATATATAAGATATTCACGAATCCGGTTGTTATTTATCGTGCAATGCTATTTGTAAATGTCCTGTTTTTTGGGGCAATGGTTTTGCTGATCTATCATATTGCAAGAAAATATTTAAAAACAAATCGTATGAATAGCATAGTAATAACATTGGTTTGCTCTTGTAATTCGATTGTCTTATTTTTTAAAGGTTTTATATATAATGAACTGCCTTTGGCGCTTATTACATGGTTGACTATATATCTTTTATTAGAGTTATCCCAATCCACTGGCAGAAAACGTGTACTGTTATCTGCAATATTAGGTATGGTGACTGCTTATGCATATCTTGTTCATAGCCGCTGCCTGATTTTGTTTGTATCACTTGGACTTCTTGTTCTGCTGTATTTGCTTATATATAAAAAGTGGCTTGTGCAACCGGTATCATTTGGTGCTGTGTTTGGAATCTTCTTTTATTTAGAAAAAATTCTATTAAATTATGTTCAGACGAACTTATACCTGAAAGATGGAACAGTTGTTATGCCAAATTCGGTGGAACATATGGCGACAGGAACGTGGCAATATGCAACATTAACATCATTAGAGGGAATAAAACGATTAATATTACAGTTCTTTTCACTTGCCGGAACGGTTTCTATTGAAACGGGAGGTCTGTTTACGGTGATATCTGCTGTTTTTCTTTATTATCTCTGCAAGAACTTTAAGAAAATAAAAGGGGGAGAAGAGTGTGAAAAAACCTTCATATTAGCTATTTTTTCGTTTGTATCGCTTTGGGGTATGGTAGCATGCATTTCCCTGTTTGGTGCTTCTAATGGGAAAATAAGGTTTCTTTTGTATAGCAGATATTTTGCACCATTTTTAGGTCCCTTTCTTTTAATGGGGCTTGCTTTTCTTAAAAATAATAGGTCGCTCAGGTTTAAATGGATTACAATTTGGTCGTTTGTATTAAATGCAATGATTATTTTCACCTTTGTATTTTATTCTTACCCGGCATTGAAAGGGAATAGTATGAAAGAGAATGCGTCACTTTATCTGTTCCTTCCGTTTGCGCGATATAGTAAGCAGACAAGATTTTCAAAGAATGTTATTTTTATTGCATTGAGCCTGTTAATCATATTTACGATTGTTTTGTTGTTTTTGTATAGAAGACGGCAATTTACAGCATTCTGTGCGGTTGTAATCATGTTTTCAGCAGTTTTGACCTGGAGAGTGGAAAAGTTACAATGTGAACCAGCCGCAGAAAGACGGTATAATTCGTGTAATGCAACATATGAACTATTAGAAGATAATGAAGAGTTTGATGAGCTGGATGTTTATTGTCTTGGAAGCGAAACATACCGTAAAGCTGTACTGGTGTCTTGTTATGATAAGGAGATTATATATGACTTAGAATCTGTCCAGGCTAATGAAAATGCAGTACTGTTGTCCAGTGAAGTGGAGAAGCTGCTCTTTTACCAGCCGGAATATATTTATCAGTTGGATAATAATGAATGGATTGGAGGCTGGAATGCAGAAATAAATACTTACCTGAAGGGACAGTATGAACGATACCAGGAGTAGGAAGCATTATTTTTGGAAGAATAATCATAGAAAGATAGAAGGTTTCAGGACAGAACACTTGATTGACAATATGGTAAAAAAAGATATAATAACCATTAGATTTTTTGCGATGAAAAAGCGTGTTCCAAATGTACAATAATATAAAGGAGAAAAAAATGAAGCTGATTATCCAAATACCTTGCCTGAATGAGGCAGAAACACTTGAGATTGCTTTGAATGATTTACCAAAGCAGATTGATGGCATTGATGAGATTGAATATTTGATTATTAATGACGGAAGCATTGATAACACTGTAGAGGTTGCAAAAAAATGGGGTGTCCATTATGTTGTGAATTTCAAGCAGAATAAAGGTCTGGCAAAGGGATTTATGGCCGGATTAGATGCCTGCCTTCGGGAAGGTGCGGATATTATCGTAAATACCGATGCAGACAACCAGTACTGCGGAGAAGATATTGCAAAGCTTGTGAGACCGATTTTAGAGGGAAAGGCAGATATTGTAATTGGGGAACGCCCAATTGATGATACAGAGCATTTTTCACCGCTTAAGAAGAAATTACAGCATATTGGCAGCTGGACGGTAAGAGTGGCTTCCAAATCAGATATTCCTGATGCACCAAGCGGCTTTCGTGCATACAGCCGGGAGGTGGCGATGCGTTTAAATGTGGTAAATGAATATACGTATACCTTAGAGACTATTGTTCAGGCAGGGCATGAGAAAATGGCAATGACTTCTGTGCCAATCCGTACAAATGCAGAGCTCCGGGCTTCCAGACTGTTTAGCAGTATGTTTGGATATATTAAAAAATCTATGGTAACCATTGTACGTTCCTTTATGATGTACAAGCCGCTGCGGTTCTTTGGGGGAATCGGTGCTGCGTTGTTTCTGATAGGTTTCATACTGGGAATACGGTATCTGGTATTCTTCTTTAGTGGCAGTGCCGGTGGACATGTTCAGTCCTTAATTCTGGCGTCTACCCTGCTGATGATGGGAACCATGACGATTATTATAGGTCTGCAGGCGGATATTATTGCGGCAAACCGGAAGATTTTAGAGGATATCCAGTATCATGTCCGCAAAATAGATTATGATAATGAAAAGAAGGAATAGTACAGCCATTTAAGAATGCTGGAGGAGAAAATGAACGAGATTCAGATATCAATTATTGTTCCACATTACAATACACCGGATTCTTTGATGAAGCTAATAGACAGCATTCCATTGCGGGATGATGTGGAGATTTTGGTCGTAGATGATAATAGCAAGGTGGATTTGACCGAATTAAAACAATATATGGAAAACCATACAAATGTAGAGTTTTATAGGAATGATACAGGCATAAAGGGAGCGGGAACCAGCAGAAATGTGGCGTTAAAGCATGTAAAGGGAAAATGGATTTTATTTGCAGATGCAGACGATTTCTTTTTAGAAGATTTTTATGGAAAGGTGGAGCCTTATTTGGATTCCGAAGCGGATATGGTTTATTTTCCGCCTACAAGCATGGATATTCGGACTGGTGAACCATCCTCCAGACATGTCATGTATATGGAACTGGTGGAAAATTATATGCAAAAACCGGGCTTAAAAACACTTACGGAAATGAAATATGGTTTCTGTACACCATGGTCAAAGCTGATTCGTGCTTCCGTGATGAAGGAGAATGCGATACAATTTGATGAGGTGATGGTATCCAATGATATTATGTGTATGACAAAGTGTGCCTTTTACAGCCAGAAGGTGGCAGTCTCCGACCAGACGATTTACTGTGTGACAAGAGGGGGAAAGACCTTGACGGCAAAGAAGGATGAGAAGCGGTTTGACACAAGAATCGATATTCTGGTCAACCGGTATGTTTTCTTAAGAGAGCACTTGTCAAAGAAAGAATTCCGTTATGCACATATTGACCGTCTGGCTCTCGGAAAGCTTGTGGATGTCTTTATTGAGCATTGGGGAATTAAAAAATTATTTGCAATCATGAAGCTGTATCACAAGAATGGGGTGCGGTATTTTGATATTGGTCTGTTGAATCCGGTAACATTATTTCACAAGGCCAAAATTGAGCTTTCCTGGTGGATGGATATTAAGAAGCACAGGTCGTAATCCTTAATTCGGAATGTGTGCACGATGGGATATTACAGGTTGTTGAAAAGGCTTAAGTTGTGTGAAAAACGATAGAATTATAAGGTGTAAAGGTTATTAGAATGAATACGATTGAGAGCACAGTGTGCAATAATTTATGTATTTCCTGTGGCATATGTAAAGCGGTCTGTCCTAAGGATTGTATTGAGTTTCATAAAGAAAAGGGAATGAGACTCCCGGCAATTGATAAAAACAGCTGCATTGAATGTGGAAAATGCTATCAGGTATGTCCTGGAAAAGGATTTGATTATACAAGATTTGTAAATGACACAGAAGAATCTTCCTTCTGGTTTGGCAGTTACCGCAATGTATATACTGCATATTCCCTTGATGAGCAGAGACGCAGCAACGGTGTAAGCGGTGGTGTGGTAACAGAACTGGTATACCGTCTTTTGGAGGATAAAGAATATGAATCTGCATTCTTAATTGGTACGCATCAGTATCTGCGGGATGAGGTGGCTGTAAAGCGGTATACAGCAGGGCAATCTCTGGAAGATACCCAAAAATCACGTTATCTGCCAGTGTCACAGGAAAAAGCAATTTCTTATATATTGTCACATCGCAAAGAAAAAGTAATTCTTGTGGGGACAGGCTGTTTTGTGGAGGGATTCATGAATGTTATGGATTCCTATAAACTGGACAGAAGACAATATTTTATTATCGGACTGTTTTGCGATAAGACAATGACTGGGAATGTGGTTGATTATTTTAGCAGGCATTCTGCGCTGAAGGGCCAGCGGATGGATAAGTTCTTTTTCCGGACAAAGGAAGCAGGTGGCTGGCCCGGCGGTGTACAGATAATCTCAGAGGAAGGCAGGGGTATGAACCTGCCAAACACGGAGAGAATGAAGGTTAAAGATTATTTTCAGCCGGAGCGCTGTCTGTATTGTCTGGATAAGCTGAATATGTTTGCAGATATTTCTGTGGGTGATAATTACACAGGCAATAATTCGGATTTAAGAGGAAGCAATAGTGTTATTGTGCGGACGGAAGAGGGACAGAGAATCTGGGATAAATATGCAACTGCTATTTATTGTGAAAACTCCTCTGCAGAGCAGGTTATAGCAAGTCAGCATCTTAAGCAGCGTATTCAAAATAGTTGTTTTGCGCAAATAAAGGGAAATTCTGTCAAAGGGAAAATCAATGAGACTGGTGGCCTGTTTGCGGAGCCGGAGATTACCTTAAAGGTAAGGATGAAATATTGGCTGAAATGCTTTAAAATTAAGGTTGGGGCAGGCTATGGAAAGGCTCCATGGGCATTATCCCTGTGTCTGGTCTGGAAAAATATAAAGATTAAAGCTAAAAATCTGATTCGAAGGAGTTCAATATGTCTATGAAAGTGCTGATAACCGGTGCAAATTTTAATAATAAGGGTGCGCAGTCAATGCTTTTTGTTACAATTGATGAGCTGCAGAAAAGAATCCCTGGCTGTGAAATCTATTTTGGATGTGGTCTTGGTGACCCAGAGCTTGATAATATATGCTTTAAACAGATTTGCTTTTCAAGAGAAGGCAGATATATTGCCCTTGGCGGAAAGCAGGCGGTGTTTAATTTTTTTGTTGCCATTGCCAAGGCATGTATGAAGCTTGTGAAGGGTAAGCGCACTAATATTTGGAAGTTTATGGATGCGAAAAAATATATTTCTTCCATGAATCTGATTGTAGATGTCAGTGGTTTTGCTCTCGGTGACAAGTGGTCAAGACGTACCAATGAAAACTTCTTAAATACAATTCGTCTTGCAAAACGGCATGATATTCCTGTTTTTATTATGCCGCAGTCCTTTGGTCCTTTTCAGTTTCCTTCCGGTATGGCGGATATTAAAGATGAGATAGCGGATTTGCTGAGATATCCGGTTACGGTATTTGCCCGTGAAAAGGAAGGGTATACATTTCTCACCCGGGATTTTGGCTTGACAAATGTAAAGCTTTCAAACGACCTGGTATTGCAGAATGCCGGGGTTAATCTTAACAATATTTATGTGAAGCCGCCGGTGTTATCTCTGCCGGAAATTCACACAGAGCATAATGTGGGAATTGTACCAAATGCCCAGTGCTTCAGACACGGCAATGTCACAAATGTTTTGGAAATTTATCGTGCCATAATAGAGGAGCTTTTAGCGCAGAAAAAAGAGGTTTATGTTTTCCGGCATTCCGGTGAGGATTTGGCATTTTGCAAAAAAATAGCGGAAATGTTTGCGGATGAAGCACATGTACATTTGTTGGAAAATGATTTTTCGTGTCTCCAGTATGATGCCTTTGTGAAAAGCTTTGAGTTTATAATCTGTTCAAGATTCCATGGTATTGTTCATGCATATAAAAATTATATACCTGCTATTGCTCTGGGGTGGGCAGTTAAATACAGGGAATTGACTGAGAATGTAGGACAGTCTTCCTATATATTTGATATCACGTCAAATACATGTGATAAGGCTGGGATAATAGATGCAGTCAGACGAATGGCGGAAAATGTTAATAATGAAAAAGAAGTTATAAGGAAGCATGTCTTGAATATTCAGGCGGAAAATTGTTTTGAATGTATAACGGAATGGGTGAAGAGTCACAATGAGTAGAGAAACAGCACTTGCGAAAAATACAATTATTATGTCTATTGGGACAATTTTACCTAAATTGTCCATGCTGATTACGCTTCCGATTATCACTGCAAAGCTTACGCAGGCGGAATACGGAACTTATGATTTGATTTCCACGCTGGTATCTCTGTTTCTGCCTGTTGCAACATTGCAGGTACAGACTGCAGCCTTCCGGTTTTTGATAGACTGTAATGACGATAAAAGGAAGCGAAATCAGGTTATTACCAATGTACTGCTGTTTGTAACGGTTTCTTCTCTAATATCGCTGTCAATTCTTTATTTTGCATTGTATAAGCTGTCATTTGAGGTCCGGATTCTGATATGCGCATATTTTTTCTCTGATATATTATTTCTTACTCTTGTGCAGGTGGTGAGGGGATTGTCCCGCCCTATGCTGTATTCCTTGTGCACATCCGTGCAGCCTATTGTTAATATGCTGCTGGTAATTGTACTGGTATATTATATTGATGGAGGACTGATTGGAGCGTTAATTGCCATGACAGGCGCCACCATTGTAGCGCTTTTTATTGTTCTTGCGAAGGGACATATCCTTTCTAAGATTGATTTCAGGCTCGTGTCAAAATCAGTGCTGAAAGAGCTTATAAGTTATTCCTGGCCAATGATTCCCAATTCACTGTCCCTATGGCTGCTGAATTTTTCAGATAGGCTGGTTTTGCTTAATTTTATAGGAATTAATGCTAATGCGGTGTATGGCGTCGCAAATAAAATCCCGTCGATGTATTCTTTGGCAAACAGTGCATTTACCCAGGCATGGCAGGAAAATGCATCTTTAAATTCAAAGGATGAAGATGTATCTGTCTACTATGGAAAAATGTTTGATAACATTTTGCGTATTTTGTCCGGTATCATGGCAATGCTGATTGCAGCAATGCCAATTCTGTTTATCCTTTTGATACGGGGCGATTACGGACGGCAGGCATATTGCCAGATGCCGATTCTTATGATGGCGATGTTCTTTTCTTCTATGTCATCCTTTCTGGGAGGAATTTATATTGCACATAAAAAGACAAAGAGTGTCGGTGGAACTACGATTATTGCAGCAGTAATTAATCTTGCTGTGGATTTGGTTCTGGTGAATTCGGTTGGAATTTATGCGGCATCTATCTCCACGTTAGTGTCGTATCTGTTTCTTGCCGTTTACCGGATGCGGAATATACTGAATTTTCAGTATATCAAATATAATTATGCAAATATTTTTGGCTATGTCCTGTTTCTGGTTATCATGTGTATTCTTTCATGGTTTAATAAGCTTTCCTTCAACCTGTTAAATCTGATTTTAGGAATACTGTTTGCAGTGTATATTAACCGGGAGCTTATTAAAAAAATGATTGTCATGGGAAAAAGGAAGATGGCAGAAAGGCGTGGAAACGGAATAAAGCATGGATGATATTTTAGTGTCGGTAGTAATGCCCGCATATAATTGTGAAAAGTTCATACGTACAGCAATTGAATCTGTTTTGCTGCAACAGGTTTCGTTGGAATTAATTGTAATCAATGATAATTCTACAGACAGAACAGCGGAGCAGATTCAAAGCTTCAGACGGGACGAGAGGCTTATTTATATTTGCAATGAAAGCAACCAGGGAGTGGCAGCGAGCCGGAATAAAGGAATTGCCCTTGCGAAGGGAAAATTTATTGCATTCTTAGATGCAGATGATTACTGGACGGAGGATAAGCTTATAAAACAGGTATCTTTGATGGAAAGAGAGAATGCGGTATTATCCTCAACAGCAAGGGAACTCATGGATGAAAATGGGAGTCTGACCGGGAAGATTATCGGCATCAAGGAAGAGGTGTGCTATAAGGATTTGTTAAAGGGAAATGTATTAAATACTTCCGGGGTAATGGTGCTTGCATCGGTTGCGAAACGGTATCCCATGGTTCAGGACCATCTCCACGAGGATTATATTACGTGGCTGTCCATTTTAAAGGAATACGGGAAAGCCTATGGTATAAATGAACCGCTACTGAAATACCGGGTGATGAAGGGCACAAAATCCGGAAATAAGCTGAAATCTGCTAAAATGACCTATGGGGTGTACCGGTATATAGGCTTTGGAAGGGTGAAGGCCTTTTATTATTTCTGCTTTTATGCCATAAGTGGAGTGGTAAAATATTATTTTCCAGGCTAGAAGCTGTGGCGTACAGGGAGAAGAACTGATGTTTTTTCCAGTGGGGAGAGGAAAACGGTTTACCATAATATATGTAGTTAACTTAAGAAAACGTGTATTGTAAAAAATATGATAAAGTGATATAATCTTGATAGTTTTGTAATTTGAAAATAATCTATTTCATATAGTAATAGCAGAGTGACAATAAGGAGGACGACATATGTGTGGTATTGTGGGCTACATCGGTAAGGAACAGGCTGCCCCCATTTTGTTAGATGGTCTGGCGAAGCTTGAGTACCGTGGTTATGATTCTGCCGGCCTTGCAGTATATGACGGAAACGATATTGAAATTGTGAAAGCCAAGGGGAGGCTTCAGGCGCTTAGAGACCTGACAGGGGATGGAAGAAGCCTGAAGGGAACTCTGGGAATTGGGCACACAAGGTGGGCAACCCATGGGGAGCCATCTGTCTCCAATGCGCATCCACATTTTAACAGTGATAGGACAATTGCAGTTGTGCACAACGGCATTATTGAAAATTATCAGCCTCTAAGAGAGAAGATGATTCAGAAGGGATATACCTTTGTTTCAGATACCGATACCGAGGTAGTGGCACATCTTCTGGATTATTATTATGAGGGCAATCCATTGAAGGCAGTGGAAAAGGTAATGCATCGAGTACAGGGCTCTTATGCACTGGGTATTTTATTTAAGGATTATCCGGATAAGATGTATGCAGTGCGGAAGGATTCCCCTTTGATTGTAGGTGTTTCTCAGGAGGGGAATTTTATTGCTTCGGATGTTCCGGCAATTTTAAAATATACCAGAGAGGTATATTTCATTGAAAATCGGGAAATCTGCGAGTTGTCAAGAACCGGTATTACCTTCTACAATGAGGATATGGAAAGTATCTCAAAGGAAACAAAAACGATTGAATGGGATGTGGAAGCTGCTGAAAAGGGTGGTTATGAGCATTTCATGCTAAAGGAAATATATGAACAGCCGAAAGCCGTGCTGGATACCATCAGTCCAAGAATTAAGGATGATAGGATTGTAATTGATGAGCTGAATATGTCCGAGGAGGACATTAAGAACCTGAAAAGAATCTATATTATCGGATGTGGTTCCGCTTATCATGTGGGTGTTACCAGCAAATATATAATTGAAAAGATAACGAGAATTCCTGTAGAGGTGGATTTGGCATCGGAGTTCCGTTACAGGAATCCGATTTTAGAGCGGGACTCCATGGTAATTATTATCAGCCAGTCAGGGGAAACTGCTGATTCCCTTGCGGCACTCCGGAAGGCACAGGAGCTGGGGGTTAAGGTATTAGGAGTTGTGAATGTGGTGGGTTCTACCATTGCAAGAGAGGCAGATAATGTCTTATACACCTGGGCAGGACCGGAGATATCCGTTGCCACAACCAAGGCATACAGCACACAGCTGGCAGCGCTTTATTTATTGGCAGTATTGTTTGGAGATGTGAGAGGAACCATATCCGGTGAAGAGTATTATGAAATGATTCAGGAGCTTAAGAGTCTGCCGGATAAAATTTCCGAGATATTAGGAGACAAAGAGAGAATCCAGTGGTTTGCAAGTAAATATGCAAATGCAAGGGATGTGTTCTTTTTAGGAAGAGGAGTGGATTATGCCACTTCATTAGAGGGGTCATTAAAATTAAAAGAAATTTCCTATATTCATTCAGAGGCCTATGCAGCTGGTGAATTAAAACATGGAACCATTTCGTTAATTGAGGATGGAATTTTGACGGTGGCGGTAGTTACCCAGCCGGATTTATATGAAAAGATGATAAGCAATATTGTAGAGGTAAGAACCAGAGGTGGTTATATCTTTACATTGACGAATAAGGGGAATTGTGTGATGGAGGATACATCTGATTTTACGGTGTATATTCCAAAGACACATCCGTGTTTTACACCATCCCTGGCGGTTATTCCATTGCAGTTATTCGGTTATTATGTTTCGGTTGCAAAGGGACTGGATGTAGATAAGCCGAGAAACCTTGCGAAATCAGTTACAGTGGAGTAGGGATTATTAGGTATCGTATAGGAGGATTAGATTTCATGAGTAAATCACACAGGAAGAAAACAAAAAATAAGAGACTGGGATTAATTCTGTTATTGGAGATTCTGATATTTATTGGACTGGTTGCAGGGTATGCGTGGTATTATGTCAACTATACCCTGAATAAGATGGGAAGGGAAGACACTCCGAAGGATGAGATTGATGTCAGTGATGCAGTTACCGATACAATGGTGGAGAAGTATACTACAATTGCGCTGTTTGGTCTGGATACCCGTGATAATGTGGATATGACCAAGGAAGGTGTGGCTCACAGTGATGCTGTAATCATTGCCAGCATTAACAATGAGACGAAGGAAGTTAAGCTGGTTTCTGTTTACAGAGATTGTTTTTTAGAGATGGCAAGACCTACACCATCCACCCAGAAGTTTACACATGCCTATTTCCTTGGAGGTCCAATCTGTTCGGTGGAAACATTGAATAAAAATTTGGATTTGAATATTACGGATTATGTTTCCGTAGATTTTAAGGCACTGACAAATGCGATTGATGCGTTAGGCGGCATTACGATTGATGTTAAAAGCAATGAGCTTAATAATTTGAATCATAACCTTGAGGAGCAGATTGAAGTTACTGGAATTGCTTCCGATGGCATCTGGTCAGCGGGAGAACAGACGTTAAATGGAGCACAGGCAACTGCATATGCGAGAATCCGTAAGGTGGGTAATGGAGATTTTGAGAGAACTCAGAGACAGCGTGCCGTGATTTCAGCAATGATTGACAAGGCGAAGGAATCCAACTTATCTACAATTACAGAGGTGATTAACGAGGTATTTCCACAGATTGCAACGAATATGAGCAATAAGGAAATTATTTCTCTGGCAACCAGTATATTTGATTATAAATTAGTGGACAATATTGGTTTTCCTTTGGCAAACCAGACACCGACCCTGGGTTCAAAGGGAAGTGTTGTGGTTCCGTGTGATTTACTTAGCAATGTGAAGCATTTACATGAGTTCCTGTATCCGGAAGATACGACTTACACACCGTCAGCTGAGGTGCAGAGAATTAGTGCAGAGATTACCAATGAGACCGGGTATGGCGATGAGTTTACAGATGATAAGACAACAGAGACACCGACTCAGACCAATACTCCATCCAGTGAAGCATATTAGGATGACAGAAAGAATGACAACTATATAATATAGATGTCATTCTTTTCTATTTATGGAAAGAAGAGAAGTAAAAAGGGGGAAAAGACAGATGGAGAACAGAGAGGAAAAGAAGATTACAAGGCTGCTGAAAAGCATGAAGATATTATGGGGTGCAGCTATGCTGGCAATAGCGCTGCTGGCAGGTGGATATCCATCTCTGGCGGCAACAGTGGTGGAAGAAAACGGAGCGCTGAAGGTGGAAGGAACTAAGCTAGTAAGCAAGAAGACTGGTAAAGAGGTTCAGCTTAGAGGGGTTAGTACCCATGGAATTAATTGGGATGTGGGGTATCCCTATATTTCAGAGGCTTCCTTTAAGACTCTGAGAGACCAGTATTCGGTCAATGCCATAAGGCTTGCCATGTACACTACGGAATATTATGGATACTGTGATAAAGCTGGAGCGGGAGAATCCCAGTCAACTGTACAGAAGACACTGAAAAAACGCATTGATGCAGGGGTGAAGGCAGCCAGTAACCTGGGAATGTATGTCATTATTGACTGGCATGTATTAAATGATAAGAATCCACAGAAGTATCAGTCAAAGGCAAAAGCATTTTTTAAGGAGATGTCTGAGAAATATGCAGGGTATGACAATGTAATCTATGAGATTTGCAATGAACCAAATGGGGGAACCACATGGTCGGAGATTAAGAAATATGCCAATGCGGTCATTCCGGTTATCCGTGCCAATAATAAGGATGCCGTGATTATTGTGGGAACACCGAACTGGTCCCAGGATGTGGACGTGGCATCCAAATCGCCGCTCAAATACGATAACATTATGTATACACTTCATTTTTATTCAGCTACCCATAAGGATTCTTATCGGGAAAAGCTGAAAACAGCACTGAAAAATGGTCTTCCGGTGATGGTGACCGAGTTTGGTGTTTCGGAAGCCAGTGGTGCCGGTTCTTTAAATACAAAGGAAGCCAAAAAATGGCTGGATTTGTTGGATGAAAACAGAATCAGTTATTTTGCCTGGAGTCTTAGTAATAAGGCAGAAGCCTCTGCGTTGTTAAAATCCGGAACCTCCAAGAAAAGCGGATGGAAAAAGTCGGATTTATCGAAAGCCGGACAATGGGTATTAGGAGAATACCAGACAAGAAGTGGTAAAAAGAGTGGAGGAGGGAGTACAACGACTTCCTATAAACCTGGTAAGGTAAAGTCAATATCCGCAAAAAATGTGAAGACCAAAAAAATAAAGGTCACCTTTAAGAAGGTAAGCAAAGCCACAGGCTATCAGATTGTCTATGCGACAAATAAGAAATTTACCAAGGCAGTAAAAATAAAGACGAAAAAGAATACGTATACTTTAAAAAAACTAAAAAAGGGAAAAACTTATTATATACGGGTACGTGCTTACCGGAAGGCAAAGGGAACGGTCTATTATGGGAAATATAGTTCTACAAAGAAGATAAAAGTCAGAAAATAGAGGAATTTGACAGGTGTTTACATAAAAGATGCAATCATAATACAAAAATAATACAAAGTCGGGTATATAATAGTCTTGAAAATACAGGTTGCAGAGGCTATAATAAAGAGGTTGCCGGACGCAGGTATTTTAAATATGAAAGAATGGAGAGAAGAGAATGAAAAAGATTTTGGCACTAAAGCATTTTCTTGCATGTTCTGCTTTTGTTTTATGTGGAATGCTTCAGATGGGAAACACTGTAAAAGCTGAGACTGTGGTAGATGCGAAGCCGGATGTAACGACTGAATCCCAGAGTACGACACAGACAACCACTGAGGTGACGAATGCGAATGGCTGGAATAAGAAAAAGACATGCTATTACATAAACGGTGAAAAAGTAAAAGGAATACATAAGATTGACAATAAATTGTATTATTTTGATACCAAGGGAAATCTGTATAAGAAATTCGGAAAACAGAAGATTAAGGGAAAAATATACTATTTTAATAAGAATTACTCTTTAAAGACCGGAGTTGTTAAGATTGGCAAAAAATATTACTATTTTCAGCGTAAGGATGGTGCACGCTATGAGGAAACCGGTATTAAAAAGGTTGATGGCAAGTATTATAATTTTACTTCAAAGTATTATTTGAAATCCGGCTGGTATCGTGATAAGAATGGTAAACGATATTATTTTGATAAAAAAACATTTGCTGCCATGACCGGTTGGAAATACGTCGGAAAATATAAATATTATTTTAACAAGAAGGGACAGTTGCAGCAGGACGTGAGAAAAAAGCTGACAAAAAAACAGAAATCTTCTTATGTCATTAGAGTAAACCGTACTGCAAGCTGTGTTACCGTATATGCAAAGGATGGGAAAAAGGGCTATACAATACCAGTTGTGGCATTTGTATGTTCAGCCGGTAAGGATACACCGATAGGAACCTTTCACATTAAAGACAAGCTACGCTGGCATGAGCTGATGGGACCTTCCTGGGGACAATGGTGTGAGCATCTGACGCAGGATATATTATTCCATTCCGTATACTATGACGTGGAACGGGATAACAAATCCCTGAATGTGAAGGCGTATAATAAGCTTGGCACCATGGCATCTCATGGATGTATCCGGTTGACAGCTGGAGATTCAAAGTGGATATATGATAACTGTAAGATTGGAACAAAGGTTATTATATATAATAATAAGAAAAATCCGGGACCGTTTGATAAGCCAAAGGCAAAAAAACTGAGTACAAAACATACATGGGACCCAACGGATCCGACTATAAAATAAAATATGGCTATATAGAATATTAGAAATGTATCGGGATGAAAAGAAATGAGAATTACTATGAAGCTGTAAGCTGGGTAGTTCTCATTTTTTTGCACTATTACATATCTGTTGAAATTTTGTGTGTATATAAAGTGTATGGGAATGGCAAAATGGAAGAAAAAATTTGTTTAGATAACTGATAATTTTATTAAAATACAAAAAATATCAAATAATTTGAAAATTAGTCGCTTTTATTCTATTTACAAATGGAATATTATTTTGTATTATAACATCAGTTTAAACATAATACCTATATATTATAATATAAACATTATATTATAATAACAATAATGGAATTGATAATATTTATATTATTGATATATTCCAGGCAGAAGCCCTGGTGATACACAGGGCAGGTTATTTTGGGTAATAAGTATGATTAGAAAGGAAAGAAGACGATGAAGCAGCAATTTGATGAAGCTACGAAGCGGGAAGCAGGTCTTTACCACTCAGAGTTTGAACATGACAACTGTGGCATTGGTGCAGTTGTCAACATTAAGGGTAAGAGGAGCCATGCAACGGTAACCAATGCATTGCAAATCGTAGAAAAACTGGAACACAGAGCCGGTAAGGATGCCGAGGGAAAAACAGGAGACGGTGTGGGTATTCTTTTGCAGATATCACATAAGTTCTTTCGCAAGGCTGTTGCCGCCCTGGGTGTTTCTTTAGGGGAAGAGAGAGATTATGGTATTGGTATGTTTTTCTTTCCGCAGGATGAGTTGAAGAGAAACCAGGCAAAGAAAATGTTTGAGGTAATCGTGGAGAAGGAGGGAATGGAATTTCTCTGCTGGAGAGAGGTACCCACCAAGCCTGAAATTCTGGGAAAAAAGGCAGTAGATGTAATGCCATGCATTATGCAGGCATTTATTAAGAGGCCAGGTGAGGTAAACAAGGGTCTTGATTTTGACAGAAAATTATATATTGTAAGGCGCGTATTTGAACAGTCCAATGATGATTCCTATGTGGTGTCGTTATCCTCCAGAACCATTGTATATAAAGGTATGTTTCTAGTGGATGAGCTGCGGCTGTTCTTTGAGGATTTACACAATGAGGATTATGAATCTGCTATTGCACTGGTGCACTCCCGTTTTTCTACCAATACTACTCCGAGCTGGTTGAGAGCCCATCCGTACCGCTATCTGGTACATAACGGAGAGATTAATACTATCCGGGGAAATGCAGATAAAATGCATGCAAGAGAGGAATCCATGGAATCCGGTCATTTTAAGGGAGAGATGCATAAGCTGACACCTGTGGTAGACCCGGATGGTTCGGATTCTGCAAGACTTGACAATACATTGGAGTTTTTGGTAATGAGCGGTATGCCTCTTCCACTGGCGGTTATGATTACAATTCCGGAGCCTTGGGAAAACAACCGGTATATGTCTCAGAAGAAAAAGGATTTTTACCAGTATTATGCAACCATGATGGAGCCGTGGGACGGACCGGCATCTATTTTGTTTACCGATGGTGATATTATGGGAGCTGTATTGGACCGGAATGGTCTGCGGCCTTCCCGTTATATGATTACGGATGACGATAATCTGATTCTTTCTTCAGAGGTGGGTGTGCTGGATATTGAACCGGGGCATATTGTGATGAAGGAAAGACTGCATCCGGGAAAAATGTTACTGGTGGATACGATTCAGGGAAAACTGATTTCCGATGAGGAATTGAAAGAGCAGTATGCAAACGCACAGCCTTACGGTGAATGGCTGGATTCCAATCTGGTTTATTTGAAGGATTTAAAGATTCCGAATAAGAAGGTGGAGGAGCATACAAAGGAGGAACGGGCAAAGCTGCAGCGTGCTTTTGGCTACAGCTATGAGGATTTAAATACTATTCTGCCAATGGCGCAGAACGGTACAGAAGCGATTCAGGCGATGGGTACGGATTCTCCTCTTGCAGTGCTATCCGATAAGAAGCAGCCATTGTTTAATTATTTTAAACAATTGTTTGCCCAGGTTACGAATCCACCGATTGATGCAATTCGTGAGGAGGTTGTTACCTCTACCTCTGTTTATCTGGGGGCAGGAGGCAATATCTTAGAGGAAAAACCGGAAAACTGCCGCATGCTTAAGATAATGGACCCGATTCTTACCAATCTGGATTTGTTAAAAATCCGCAATATGGAGGTAGAGGGACTGAAGGTTGGAGAGGTTCCGATTACCTATTATAAGAATACCTCCCTTGAAAAGGCAATTGACAGATTGTTTGTGGAGGCAGACCGGTTATATCGGGACGGCGTGAACATCTTAATCCTGACAGACCGTGGTGTGGATGAAAACCATGTGGCAATTCCTTCCCTGCTGGCAGTTTCAGCCATGTCACAGCATCTTGTGAAGACAAAGAAGAAGACCTCCGTTGCCTTGATTTTGGAGAGCGCAGAGCCTAGATGCGTCCATCATTTCGCAACCCTGTTAGGCTATGGTGCCTCTGCCATTAACCCATATCTGGCGCAGGAGTCTATCCGTGAGCTCATTGAAACAAACCGCCTGGATAAGGATTATTATGCGGCAGTGGATGATTATAATGCAGCCATTATACACGGCATTGTAAAGATTGCATCTAAGATGGGTATCTCTACAATTCAGTCTTACCAGAGCTCCCAGATTTTTGAAGCGATTGGCATCAATAAGGCGGTGGTAGACAAATATTTCACGAATACGGTAAGCCGTGTAGAAGGTATTGATATCAAGGATATTGAAAAACAGGTGGATGAACTGCATTCTGCTGCCTTTGACCCGTTGGGACTTGACATGAATCTGTCTCTGGAGTCAAGCGGAAGCCATAAATATAGAAGCGGAAAAGAAGAGCATCTGTATAACCCACAGACTATTCATTTATTGCAGCAGGCAACCCGTGTCGGTGATTATACAATGTTTAAGCAGTATTCCAAGCTGATTAATGAAGAAATGGACGCCGTTAATCTCCGAGGTTTGATGGAATTTAATTATCCGGAAAAGGGGATTCCGATTGAGGAAGTGGAGGCTGCGGATTCCATTGTAAAGAGATTTAAGACCGGAGCCATGTCCTATGGTTCGATTTCAAAGGAAGCCCATGAAACACTGGCAATTGCCATGAATATGCTTGGCGGCAAGTCTAATTCCGGCGAGGGCGGAGAGGATTTGGAGCGTCTTGCGGTGGGAGCAGATGGCAAGAATCGCTGTTCCGCTATTAAGCAGGTGGCTTCCGGACGTTTTGGTGTAACCTCCAAATATTTAACCAGTGCAAAGGAAATCCAGATTAAGATGGCACAGGGCGCTAAGCCTGGTGAGGGTGGTCATTTACCTGGCGGTAAGGTATATCCATGGATTGCAAAAACCCGTCATTCTACCCCTGGTGTAGGACTTATTTCACCGCCACCGCACCATGATATTTATTCCATTGAGGATTTGGCACAGCTGATATATGACTGTAAAAATGCAAATACAGATGCGAGAATTTCCGTTAAGCTGGTATCCGAAGCGGGGATTGGTACCGTAGCTGCCGGTGTGGCAAAGGCTGGTGCACAGGTTATTCTGGTTTCGGGTTATGACGGTGGTACCGGTGCTGCTCCAGGCAACTCCATTTACAATGCCGGTCTGCCTTGGGAGCTTGGTCTGGCAGAGACTCATCAGACACTGATTATGAATGACCTTCGTAACAAGGTTATCTTAGAGACAGATGGTAAACTGATGACCGGACGTGATGTGGCAATTGCAGCAATGCTTGGTGCAGAGGAGTTTGGTTTTGCCACTGCTCCGCTGGTAACCATGGGCTGTGTCATGATGCGGGTATGTAATCTGGATACCTGTCCAGTTGGTGTGGCAACACAGAATCCGGAGCTCCGCAAGCGGTTTAAGGGAAAACCGGAATATGTTGTAAACTTTATGGTATTTATTGCGGAAGAGCTGCGGGAATACATGGCAAAATTAGGCGTGCGGACCGTGGATGAGCTGGTGGGAAGAACAGACCTCTTAAAGGCTGGTCCGGAGGCTGCCAGGCGTAAGGTGGATTTATCAGCAATCCTTGACAACCCATTTGTGGACAGTCCGCAGAACAAGATTGTCTACAATAAGAAAAATGTATACGATTTTGAGCTTCCGGGTACTGTGGATGAAAGAATACTGGTTAAGACCTTTAAGGATGCTTTAAATAAGGGTCACAAGAAGAGTGTGGAGATTGACGTTAAGAATACAGACCGTTCCGTAGGTACCATTTTCGGCTCGGAGATTACGAAGAAATATCATGATACCTTAGAGGAGGATACCTTTACCGTGAAGTGTAACGGTTCCGGAGGACAGAGCTTTGGAGCCTTTATTCCAAAGGGGCTCACTCTGGAGCTTGTGGGTGACAGCAACGATTACTTTGGAAAGGGACTGTCCGGTGGCAAGCTGATTGTATATCCGCCAAGAACGGTTCAGTATAAGCATGAGGAAAATATCATTATTGGTAATGTTGCCCTCTATGGTGCGACCTCCGGTAAAGCCTACATCAATGGTGTGGCTGGCGAGCGTTTTGCAGTCCGTAACTCCGGTGCAACGGCTGTCTGCGAGGGTGTCGGCGACCATGGATGCGAGTATATGACCGGTGGACGGGTGGTTATCCTTGGAGACACCGGAAAGAACTTTGCTGCTGGAATGAGCGGTGGTATCGCTTATGTACTGGATAGGAACAGCGACCTTTACATGAAGCTTAACAAGGAAATGGTTTCCATTGAGCAGGTGGCAGATAAATATGATGTATTGGAGCTTAAGACCATGATTAAGGACCATGTGGCATACACCAATTCTGAAATCGGTAAGAAGATTCTTGATAACTTTGGAGAATACCTTCCAAAATTCAAGAAGATTATTCCACATGACTATAAGAAGATGATGAACATGATTGTCCAGATGGAAGAAAAGGGCTTAAGCTCAGAGCAGGCACAGATCGAAGCATTTTATGCTATGAAGAAATAGGAAAGGAGGAAGAAATCATGGGAAAGAAAACAGGATTTTTAGAATATGACAGAGAGACGAGTTTAGAAGTGAGCCCGAAGGAGCGTATCAAGAATTTCAATGAGTTCCATGTTCCTCTTTCAAAGGAGAAGCAGCGTACACAGGCGGCAAGATGTATGGAATGCGGTGTACCATTCTGCCAGTCCGGTATGATGATTGGGGGAATGGCATCCGGGTGTCCCCTGAACAATTTAATTCCGGAGTGGAATGATTTGATTTATAACGGAAACTGGGAGGGTGCCTATGAGCGGCTTACCAAGACCAATAATTTTCCGGAATTTACTTCCAGGGTATGTCCTTCTCCCTGTGAGGCGGCATGTACCTGTAATTTAAATGGGGAGCCGGTTTCTAACAAGGAAAATGAGAGAAGCATTATCGAGAATGCATATGCAAGCGGACTTGCGGCACCGCATGCACCGAGTGTACGCACCGGAAAGAAAATAGCAGTAATCGGTTCGGGACCGGCGGGTCTCGCAGCGGCAGATCAGCTGAATAAACGGGGACATTCCGTAACGGTATATGAAAAGAGTGACCGGGTTGGCGGACTTTTGATGTATGGCATCCCTAACATGAAGCTGGAAAAGCAGATTATTGACCGGAAGGTTGAGGTCATGAAGGCAGAGGGGGTCGAATTTATTACCGGTGCCAATGTGGGTGCTACTAAGGCGGCAATGAATCCCATGGTGGCAAAGGAAGATGCAATGGGTGAATATCTGACAAACCCGGATGAGAAAGCGATGAAAGCAGATATCATCTTGAAAGAATATGACAGCGTGATTCTTGCCTGTGGAGCCTCTAATCCAAGAGATATCAAGGCAAAGGGAAGAGACGCCAAGGGAATCTATTTTGCGGTGGATTTTTTGAAGACCACCACAAAAAGTCTGCTAAATTCAGAGTTTAAAGATAAGAAGTATGTCAGCGCCAAGGGAAAAAATGTCTTGGTTATCGGCGGCGGCGATACCGGTAATGACTGTGTAGGCACTTCCATCCGCCAGGGCTGCAAGAGTGTGGTACAGCTGGAAATGATGCCGAAGCCACCGGTGTGCAGGGCGGAAAGCAATCCATGGCCGGAATGGCCGAAAATCTTAAAGACAGACTATGGTCAGGAGGAGGCAATCGCCGTATTTGGCGAAGACCCTAGAATTTATGAGACCACAGTGAAGGAATTCATAAAGGATAAGGATGGCAATGTGGTCAGGGCAAAATGTGTGAAACTTGCATGGCAGAAGGATGCCAAAACCGGACGCATGAATATGTCAGAGATAGAGGGCAGTGAGTATGAGGTTCCATGTGATATCGTGTTGATTGCAGCGGGATTTTTAGGGAGCCAGGAATATGTGGCGAAGGCGTTTGGCGTGGAGCTGAACGAGCGAACCAATGTAAAGACGGAGACAGGAGCCTATGCAACCAATGTACCGAAGGTATTTACAGCGGGTGACATGCACAGAGGACAGTCCCTGGTTGTCTGGGCAATCCGTGAGGGAAGAGAGGTTGCAAGGGAAGTGGATACGGCATTGATGGGATATTCTAATTTATAAGCTATGATAATCGGAAGCGATCCCGGCTTGGAATCCATTTTTTTTCGGCTGAAGCGTCTGTTACAAAGAAAACGGAAAAGTTGCCAATAGTGTTGACACAATCTTCATGCGTTTAATGATTGAAAAACCAGTTAAAACCGTGTATAATACATTTATATGTGTATTAAGCTATATAGGAAACGAATTTAAAATCAAAGGATGATATAAGTATGAAAACATATATTATATTAGGCATACTGGTAATATTTTTTATATATCTGGTAATCTGGTCATTTAAACTGCATTTTTTCACAAAGCGTCAGAAAAAGGTAAAACGGATACAGGAGCTGCGGGCAAAGGGAAATGAGATTAAAAAGAGAACCATTGACTGTACAAAGGATTACTGGTACAATCTCCGGGAAGTTGAGGACTGCAGGGAAGGAGAAGACTTTGAAAAATATTATCACTATTTTATCGGGGTTGACCAGGGCGTGCATGAATTGTTACTGGAAATGTACGATTGTGGCATTGTCCGAACAGATGAACTGGAGCAGATTGCCTATGGCAACAACCGTTTCCGAAATGTGGATTTATCCTTTTTAGAGGAGCTGGAGCGGGAGATGACAGAAGAGGATGACGAGGAGGTTTCCAGTGCAGAGCCTGACGACGAGGAGGGCATCATCCAGGTAGAGGGAATCATGGGTGATTTCTTCCATCCAAAGAATGATGTTGTGAGTGCAGCTAAGAATCTGAAGGAGGATGACCCGGGCATCACAGATATACATGGAACCCTGTCTGATGGTGTGGTGAATGTGCTGGAAGCGGTAGAAGCTGAGAAGCAGGCAGAAGAAGAAAAATTTGAGCCAATCATTAAAAAAGAAGAAAAATCCATAGAGGAGGCCCGCAAGGCACGAGAGATGACTGCCAATGCGGAGATTCGCAATAAGATTTATGAAAAATGGGTGGGTTATGTGTTTGAACTGTATGAATTGGTGAACATTAATGCCAACGAGGATACAAAACATAAGATTCGTAAAGCTTTAATGGATTACGGATATAATGATGTGGATGTTTTATTGGAAAGTCCGGAATAAATGAATAAAAAGAGTGATATCTGGGGGAATGTAATAGCAGGGGTGTTTAATTGACACCCTTTTCCTATGCAAAAAATGAAGAAAGGATATATTAATCAAATATAGAATAGAGGTTTTGATATGGAATTTTTTATACCGTCCATTGAAAATGTGGTGGAAATAAGAGAAGCATTAGCGGGAAATAAAAAAAGATATTGTGAAATGTCCGGGGCAAACACGGTTTTATGGGCAAAGCATTACAATACGCAGATTGCATTCTGGGAAGGGAATCTTGTATTTCGTTCTATGGCGGAGAATGGGGAATATTCTTATGCCTGCAATCTGTTGTGTGCATCCAAGCCAAAACAATTATTTGACCGAATAGTGGAAGTGGCAGGGGAAAATCACCAGCCTTTTGTATTGTATTGTGTAGACGAAGAAGAAAGGAACCAGATAGAGGAATGGTATCCGGGCATTTATCAGATAAGCTATGACCGTAATAACAGTGATTATATATATTTGAGGGAAAAGCTGGCGACCTTGGCAGGAAAGAAGCTTCACGGTAAACGAAATCATATCCACCGCTTTGAGGAGCAGAATCCGGATTGGAAATATGAGACCATCAGCGATGGAAATGAGGAAGAATGCGCCAGGATGGCGATGAAATGGTGTATCCGGAACTGTATGAACGAAGAAGATAGGATAGAGTATGACAAGGTAGATGAATCCAAGCTTGTGGTATATGCCATCCGACACCGGACAGAGCTTGGCATGATTGGTGGAGCACTTCGCGTAAAAGGTGAGATCATTGCCATCACGCTGGGGGAAAGGCTGACGGATGACACATTTGTCGTGCATTTTGAAAAAGCATTTCCGGAGATTCAGGGGGCTTATCCTATGATTAACCGGGAGTTTGTGAGACATGAGCTGTCAGAATATACCTATGTGAACCGGGAGGAGGATTTGGGGCTGGAGGGACTGCGGAAAGCAAAGCTTTCCTACCGCCCGGAGATGATTTTTAATAAAGGAGTTCTGAGAGAAAGGCTTCCTGAATGATTAAGCGTCTGGTGGTAAAATCCATACAGAAATAACACAGGAACTTATGTCTCTTCCTGCTCTTCCAGATTCCGCACTCCCGAGTGGTTTGTCAGCAGCAGCACAATCAGGTTTGCCACGGCAAGAATCACAATCAGAATCAGTGCGGTAAATGCAATGGATATTTTGGTATTGCAAAATAGGAAAAATCCCCCTACGCATACCACTACCGTAAATGCAATGGAAATAGCCATGGAGAAAAAGGTGTTATAATTCTCCCGGAGTGCACTCATTTCATCGTCCCATATGAGCTTCGGCTGGATGGAATCAATATAGATTCCCATATAGGAGACAAAGGTAATGGACATGATGCTGAGCAGGGTAAATAATACAATGTGTACCAGTGGAACCTTTACCAGAATGCATGCTGGAATAAAGTAAACCAGTACGCCGAGGGCAGGAAACAGGATTCCTACAAACGCCTTCACATTCCACTGTGTAAAATATGGAACAGGGATATATTTCATAAATGAAAAATGCTTACCTTCCCTGGAAATGGCATTGGAGCTTAGGCTGTTAATGGCGGCTACAATGACAGAAATACCCACAATTCCCAGCAGGAAAAACAACTGGATACGCAAATCCCTGTGTGCATAGAGGTGTCTTAGCTGTTCAAGGGTAATTGTGCCGCTCTGGATTTTGTACATGGCATATACGAACACCGGCCATAAAAAGTTAATGGCAATGCAGTTAGTAAAAAATACCGGAGTTCGGATAAGAATCCGGACCTCCTTCATAAAATAGGACCAGGCAGGACTGTGCTGTTTACATCTTGCAAGCAGCTGGTTCAAAGCTTTTGATTTGTCTTGGCTGTCAGAAGAAGTAAGGCCAATAACGCCACGGAAATATAAGGCTTCCGATAAAAGCAGCATAATTACCACTACCAGTGCATTGACTGCGATATATCCGGCAAGTGCCAGAAGATTACCCTCACTGAAGGTTTTTACAAAAAGCGGTACGTTAGGGAAAATGTAGTTCATTACTGTAAAAAAGGTCTGGTCTCCGGAAGCTAAAGTCTCTACATAGCTGTCGATATCCATGTTCTGTAAAAATCCGATGGACCCCACCAGTGCAAGCACCATTACAAAGATAAGGATTACAGATAGCTTCTGGATGACATCCTTGTTGCGGATTATCCTTGTAAATCCCATTACCAGCATGCTTAGGATACCGCAGTAGGCAAGGGGGATAATTGGCAATGTGATGATTCCAATGATGGAAAGCAGCCAGTTTGCAAGTCCCATTTTACTGCCAATCCCGTATCCGATGATACAGGCGAGTACCAGTGCAATCTGCATAAAATTTTCGCTGTAAAATGCGGCGGTAAATTTGGACGCTACAATCTGACAGGCTTTCAGAGGCCATGGCAGTAAATATTCAATATCATTGGAAAAATAAAATTCATTGAAAATGACATTTATACCGAAAATGACGGTAAACAGGCAGATGACGTGGAACATCAGCTGGATGCCGAGCGCCTCACAGCCGATAG
>URMF01000014.1 GCA_900548855.1 uncultured Eubacteriales bacterium | reverse complement strand
TGCTGCTTGTCGCTCGTAATGGTACATAAGGTGCCAAAATACGGCACCTAAGTACCAACGGCTCCAAAGCACCCCGCTTTTGAAATTGTTTATATTGCACAACTACATTTTAAAAATACAGAGTTTCGCAATTGCCTAGTTATGTATTAGGAAAAGCTCAAAAATGCTGGTATCATAATCATCAGCATAATGACGATTAAAAGTAAAATCATGGGACCCAGCAGCTTTGTTCCCGCCTCTTCCCCATATCGTCTGGCAAGATTTCTGTGCTCCTCCAACGCATTTAATTCCTCCTGTTCAAATACAGCGGTAAGCCCTATGGTACCTCGCTTTACATTTTGTTCTAAGAGAGTCATCAGCTTAATATAGCAAGGAAGCTTCAATCTTCTTCCCAGCTGGTAATATACCTGTTCTTCGGGAATACCTAACGCCAGACTTTGTCTTGCATACTTTAACTCCCCAATCAGCACCTCCCTGTAATCCTCTTGTTTAGAATGCTGGTGCTCCCTGTTCCTTTCATATTCTTCAATAAGCATTATAAATATATTTTTCACCTGCATTCCTGCCCCCAACAGTAATACCAGCTCGTTTACAAACCACGGAAAACACCTTTTTAACATCTCCTCTCTCTTTTTTTCCTGATTCCTAATGTTTTCCCTTTCACGAAGCAGCAATAATCCCGCAATTATAATACCAATAACCAACACATGCGAAGGTGATATCCGGTTTCCGTCTGTCCTTGTAATCTGTACACCGTTTATGTTTGCCGGTAAAACAAGCCGCTCCTCATATAAAGCCTTGTTTTCCTTTTTATTAATTTCTTCCTTCACCTGGGAGAACTGCTCCGGAAGACTGCTGTCCTCCCTTGGAAAAATTATAATTTCATAAACCTGCTGACTGCTCTCTTCCCCATACCATAAAACCACCTTCACCTGTGTAACAATACCGGTCTCCTGCTCCCGCTGTCCATAGCCTAACGCTGTCAATTCTTCTTTTTTATTTTTTACCCTCCCTTCTCCATCAATCAATGCATAATTTTCTGTCTGAAACTCTACATCAAAGGGATACTTTTCATAATCAAGGGAGAAATCCAGGTCTCTGGTAACTTTTAAAAGAGAGTCATTTTCTCCTTTTAAGTGCCCGTCAATATATGCAAACGCCTCCCCCATTTTTTGTTTTTGCTGCTGTTTTGTAAGCTTTCTGGGACGGACATTCAATGTGACTATCTCCGTGGTATCTCCTTTTTCCAGTAAAAGTCCAATCTGTTTTTCATTCCCGGTATATCCCGCTTTTTCTACGACAATATCGCCATTGTCATTACCAAAGGTAAGAAAAAAACTAACCATATTTGTAAAAAAGAGCAGAATAATAACACCTATATGTTTTTTTATCCATAAAACACCCTTTGAAAGGCTTCTGTCCTCTCTTTTTTGTGAAAAGCACCAGATAATCGACAGAACCAGAAAAATTACAAACAATATCCCATTTATAATTCTCATACCCTTATCTCCATAATTTTGGAAGCCCATATGTCAGCCGCATAAATCATAATCAGAAACAGCGTCATTAACATAACCCCTAAAGCATTGTGATACAATACCTCCAAAAATTCTCCATTACTTACCCTTAAATAGAAAATGATACCATAGGGCATTATCATCATAATGTGTTCTTCTAATACTTTTGCAGCAATCAGTGTTTTTATTTCCTCTTCCACTGCGATTTTATCGGCAATACTGTTCACCGTTTTTTGAATAATCCGGATTAAATTACCGCCGCTTCTTTTTGCTGCCATAATCACATTGGCAAAATTATTTATATCATCAATATCACTGCGCTCACCAAAATCCTTTAACAGTCTTTCCAACGGAATATTCATTTTAAGTCCTGACAAAATGGCATCCAGCTCTTTAAAAATAAAGTCCTGCCTATTGTATAACAAAGCTAAATCCTTCTTTGCGTCCTGAAAAGCGTGTTCCAAAGAATATCCTGCATTTAAGGAAGTGACCAGCGCCTCTATCATGGCTTTGAACTGAAGGGTCAGCCTGTGCTTCTGTTCCTCCCGCTTCCTCTCCCGCATGTTATGGTAATCTATGAAAGCGAACGGAAGTATTAACACTGCTGCTTTGCAGGAATCATAAAACAGATAGCAGATTACCACGCTTTTTATCAACTGCCTTAAACCATATTCCACCCAATCCTTTCCACAAAAATGATATACTCTGTAATCATATACCTTCCTGCTGCCTTTCTCCTGTTCTTCCCTTTGCTTCATCCCCTTTATTCCTCCATCCACTCTGTAGTAATTTTTGAATATTTTTAAGCTCCTTCATCCGTACCAATGCCCCTTTAACCCTTCCCTGCTCTTCTGAAGCTTCCTGAAATTTAAATATTGTCTGCATTTTTATTTCCCCATTTTCTACTCCGGTAATTTCACAGATTTCCAGTACCCGCCTGCTGTTATCCCGGAGTCTTCCCAGATGTACAACAATATCAATAGCTGCGGCAATATGCTGCCGGATTGCCATTACCGGCATATCATATCCCATTAAAATCATAGTTTCCAGACGCAGCATCATTTCCCTCGCAGAATTTCCATGCCCGGTACTAATACTTCCGTCATGTCCGGTCAGCATGCTGTTCGCCATGTCCATAGCTGCCGCATCTCTGACCTCACCCACAATAATCCGATCAGGGCGCATGCGAAGTGCCGTCTTTATCAATTGGGACATGGTAACCGCATTATTTCCTTCCACATTGGCATTTCTTGTCTCCAGTCTTACAAGATTGGGGATTCCCTTAATCTGTAATTCTGCGGAATCCTCTATTGTTATAACCCTCTCTGTCTCGGGAATATAGTTGGTTAAAACATTCAAAAAGGTTGTCTTTCCGCTTCCGGTTCCCCCGCTGATAAAAATATTATATTTCGCCTTTACCAATACCTTAAGAAACTCCGCTGCTTCCCTTGTAATAGAATCCATAGTAATCAATTTATCCATAGTAAAGATTTCTTTTGGAAACTTGCGAATTGTCATGACAGAACCGTCCAATGCCACTGGTGGCAGCACTACATTTATTCTTGAACCATCCTCTAGCCTGGCATCTACAATAGGTACCGTCTCGTTTACAATCCGGTTACAGCTGCTGACAATCTGCTGTATCACATTTCTAAGTCTTTCCTCACTGGTAAATATCTCTGCGGTCTCAGACAAAACTCCATTTCTCTCAATAAAAATATGCTTTTGTCCGTTTACCATTATTTCTGAAATATCCTCATCCTCCAGCAATTGGGACAGTACATCCAGTTTACGAAACGAATTGAAAAGTTCTCTCTTTAATAGCTGTTTTTCCTCCACTGTCAGGTAGATTCTTCTTCCCCTTTCTAACACTGCCTGTTCAATCACTTCCCCAATCTCCTCATCTGTCAGCTCTTTGCTTAAATTGAGCTGCTCCGTCAACTGTCTCTGCAAATCCGCTTTTTCCTGTTTTATCCTATCTGTCATCTGCCTTCCCCTCTGAACACCTCATCCATCTTCTCCATGACCTCCTGTTTATCCTCCATATTTATAAACCTTATCTTCTCCTCATCCAGTTCATACAGCTTCAGCAGACTTTCAAAATTGTTTTTCTTTATCAACGCTTTTTCCTCCTTTAAATAAGGTACTAAAATATAGTCAAACAAGAAAAAAATATCGTAGCTTTGCAGCACGCCGGTTCCAAAATCACAAACTATACCATAATATCCACTGTCCTTCAGCACATTTTTAAGCCATGCCATATCCTCTGCGTCTATCTGTTTCCTGTCAAAAACCGACCAGCCCGAAACAATCCTTCCTGCACTTTTCTCTGCAAGAGCCAGCAGCTTTTCTGCCTGATGTTCCTTTAAGTAATAAATGAAATTGTCTGAATCTACAGAATTTTCTATGTTATCCGTACTTTCCTGCTGAGCCGGAAAAGAACTGTAATCTTCCATTCCAATATAAAGCCATTTTTCATAATTCTCATTTTCTGCCACCCTTAATGCCATCGTTGTCTTTCCGCAGCGCCCCACCGGCGAATAAACCGCTACCATAACCTTTTCCCTCTGCCCGGACATGTACACCCGGTTTACCATATTCTCTATTGTGGCTCCAATCACCTTTGCACTCTGGAACCGATACACGGATGGAAAAGGAACATTTTTTTTCTTCATGTCCTGCCGGTCTGACAACCACAGAAAAATAAGTCCGCCATACTCCTCCTGCAGTTTTTTAAGCTCCTCCTCGCTAGTGCCGGCTATCAAATCAAGCCTTTTTCCTTTTAGATAGGATTTCAATACCTCATGGTCAGTAAAGGCTGCTGTCATCCACCTCCCTTTGCCAAATCTGCTCAAATAGGCTGATAAACTTTCAACGTATTCCCTTTCATCATCCAGTATTCCAATTTTTAGCACCCGCATATTTTACGCCTCCCCAAACTTTTAACAGAACATATTCCACAATTTAACGGCACCCGTTCCCAGTGCAATGGGCACAGAAAAATTCAACGTCTCCTTCCTCTTATAAATTTTTTCTTTCTTGCATGCCCGGATAAGCATCCGCCCTCCTGCAATAACCGCACCGGTAAAAAATGAAGCTGCAATGATTGACACTGCATCTTCCGGAAAAAATAATGCCAGCACACCAAGCAGCTTAATATCTCCTGCTCCCAATCCTTTTATGATAAATAGAAAAAACAAGACGGATATTACAGCACACATCATTTTTATACCTGCCAACAACTGCGATGTCCCTCCTTCCCCATAGATACAGACAACGCCTGCCACCAGACAAAATCCGATTAAGCGGTTTTCAATTTTTCCGATTTTTAAATCTGTATAGACCGCCCTTATAAGCAACAATGTAACTATACCCATCTGTATCCACTTAAACACTTTGACTCCTCCCTTCCTTGTTCATTTTTTGCCATTATAGTGTCTGAATTTTTCCCTGTCTACGATTTTGAACGAGATATCAGAATAAATTTTGCAGGTTCAAAAAGTCTGTATTTTTATGAATTTTGCAACAGGATTTTTTATTTTTCCCTCTTATTTCTTTTAAAAATTTTCATAAATATAAAATGGTGTTCAAATTTATTAACTTTATTTAAATTTCCTGAAATATGAAT
This sequence comes from uncultured Eubacteriales bacterium, assembly GCA_900548855.1. GTDB lineage: Bacteria > Bacillota > Clostridia > Lachnospirales > Lachnospiraceae > CAG-590. Next base: position 61,099 of record URMF01000014.1, on the reverse strand, counting down.
ATATTTCCAAATCCTGTCCTATAATGAAATATAAGACCAGATAAGTTATATGAAAGGAGTCCTTATGCATATCAGATTGTTTACCCCCCATACGAAATCTCCACACAAAAAAAAGAATCCGTCATCACAACATTGTGTGATGACAGATTCCTGTCTGTTAGAAGACCTTGGCAACGCCAAAAAAGACATTGACACAATTCTTTTACATTTAAATTATCAAACAAATCCTGACCTTATTGATTCCTACACATACCAGCTAAAGGGTGCCTATCTCCGCTATAAATTTCTCCTACGGGAAATTCAAAAAACCGCCAGTGTATAAAACCTCTAAAAAGCCTGCACTATGTATATGTAAGCTTTTACTCATCCGTACCCACATACTTATTAAGGGTCTCCACTACATCATTTAAGTTATATGGTTTAGCAATATAATCATCTAACTTGGCCTCTAAAATACGCTCCTTATCCCCAAACATAGCCCGTGCCGTGACAGCTATAATCGGAAGACGTTTTCTCTTTTCCTGACGCTCAATGGCGCGAATTTCCTGGGTAGCTGCAAGACCATCCATCACCGGCATCTGCACATCAAATAATGCCGCCTGATATTCTTTCTGCCGGAACAATTCTACCGCTTTTTCGCCATTTTCTGCAATATCATAGGAATAACCCGCCATTCCAAGCAGCTTACCAATTACCTGCTGGTTTACCGGCTCATCCTCTGCCACTAATATTCTCGCCCGTGAATGACCTGCCAGTGAAAATACTGCCGGATCATCATCCTTCACATTCACAGCAGTCCCCTCCGGAATGTCCTGTGCTGGTTTAATCAGCTTCAATGGAACCTCTACAATAAATGTGGAACCCAGTCCCTCTTTACTCTGGACTGTAATATTTCCACCCATCAGCTCCACAATCTGCTTCGTGATGACAAGACCTAAACCAGAGCCTCCATATTTCCGGGTATCTGATGCATCCACCTGGGAAAACCGGATAAATAATTTATTTCTGTCTTCATCCGCAATCCCGATACCAGAATCTGCAACCGCTATTCGAAGCTTTATTTTATCGAGAACATCATCCATGCAGGCAACTTTCACTCTGACTCCACCGTCATTGGTAAATTTAATGGCATTGGACAACAGACAATTGAGTACCTGCTGTATCCGTTGTCCGTCTCCTCTTACTAATGCCGGCAGGTTACTGCCAAAGCTGCAATCAAGGGTCAATCCCTTATCTCTTGCCAGCGGAACCTGCGCTGCCACAGTTTCTTCAATAACTGCCCGGATATCAAAATTTTCTTCCCTTAAATTGTATTTACCGGCTTCCAGCTTAGAAATATCCAAAATATCATTTATCAGACGCAGTAATGTATCTGCACAATTTTTAGCTGTAGTTAAATTATCACGGTGATCTGCCTGCAAATCCTCTGCCATTAAGGTTAACTGAAGCATACCCAGAATTCCATTAATTGGTGTTCTAATTTCATGGGACATATTTGCAAGAAACTCTGACTGTGTCTTATACGCTGCATTGGCATCCTTTATAGCCGCAGACAGTTTGTTTTCTGTTTCCTTCTGCTCCGTGATATCAATAACCACCATATTGATATAATCACTTTCTGACTTATACATAACCGTATTAAAAACCTTTTCAAGCTTTTCCATCGTAATTTCCACAGCCAGCAGCTCACCTAATTTTGTACCGGAATTATTATAGGCTTCAAACCATGCATTGATATCCTGTAACACCTCAACACGGCTTTCCGAAATAACCTTCCCATAATAATCTGAAGGGTCAAGCTCAAACATACGGGCAAAGGTCTCATTCGCATCCGTAATACGATATCCCATATTTCTTCTGGACTGGGTATCCCTTAAAATCTGTGCTTGAGCAAATCCTACCGGCAGGTTTAAGAATAATTTCTTATACTTATCGCTTTTCACCGTAGACACCCGCTCTTCGTCGGCAACAAACTTAAACATGGCCGCTCCGATAATTATTGCCATTGCAATAATAATCATGGATATCACAATCATGGCTCCCTTTATATCTCCAGCCGAACCATTACTATCCAGTTTGCCGAAAACAATAACATCCCCAACAATTGCCACCGCAATCAGAACTGCAATCAGTAAAAAATAAATTACTTTTACTCTTGATACTTTCTCACTCTTCTCCATTTGCATTGTCCTCCCTTAACATTTTCCTTTCCTGTTTTTTTCTTTCCCTCTGTTGTCTCTGCAGGCGTTCCACCTTACAAATCATACAGAAAAATAATATTCCAAATAAAGTGGTGATAAAGCCCTTTAATAATCCAGGACAGTGATACACCAGCTTTATTGTATAATCACCCTTTTTAAGCTTGGCACCTAAAAAGCCTTTCAGCACTACACAGGTTTCCACTTTTTCCCCATTGGCATAAAGTGTCCAGCCTTCATCATACGGAATGGAGGTCATAAACACTCCGTCCTTCTGGGGCGATATCGTTCCCTCTATCCTTGTGTCACTATATTCTGTAACCCTCATCCCCTGATTTGACAATACATGATAAAATGACTGGAACTGCTCCTCCACATATTCCATCGGATAACAGTAAATCGTGCCGCTTAAATCTTCCCCATCATTAAAGATAAACTGAATATCAACCAGCTGTCCGGCCTTTACCTCACCCACACGGAAAATCTGACCCTGGTAACGGTCAAATGCCACCTCATTCCCATCAATCAGCAGCGCTATTTTATGAACATTACTTCCCCTGCAGTTTATATATAAATCCATATCATAAGGTATGGTATAAATCATGTCTGCTTTAGCACTGGCATTTGCCTTGCTGTAATCTGCATTAAATTCATCCTTTAATGTAACATCCACATTGGTTCCATATGTGGTCACCTGCATATCCTCTGTGATAGAAGAAAAGACAGGTTCTATTCCGGTCAGTGCTCCACAGAGCTCATTCTGTACGGTAAAAGGACCACTATCTCCCGTATCAAATGTTAAAATATCCTCATTTACCATATATCCTATCGGTAATGTATAAGGATTCTGATAAACAGAAATATGCTCCTCATCCGCAAAATGATTCATATCTACATTAACAAAATCTCCATCCCTTGTATATACATATTTTACACCAAGCAGGGCATTGGTGACCGGCGTTGCCCCATAATAAAGATATTCATTCGCCCCCGTATAAAAGCCTAATTCTCCCATGATGTCCACCAGTTCACCACGGACAGTAGAACCAAAGATTCCCACACTTTTTAAATTATACCATGTCGCCTCATCTACAAAAAGGGGCTCCAATATATCGGAACGATAAAAATCCGTATTTCCTTCTTCTACTTTATCCTTCAGCTTCTCAAAAATTTCTGTATCCCCATAATAATAGTCCGGCTCAGAGGTTCCCACCTGTTTAAATCCCACAAGCCCGTTAACTGCCATTTCAAGGACTGCCATAAAGATAAGAATATACCGGGCAACCCATTTCCCCTTGGAAAGCTGCAGATAGAGAGCAAACAATACCAGATAAACAGTAAGAAAAATACCGGTAGTTATATAGGTTCTAATATCATATGTAACTTCCGCATTATAGTAACAGTACACTACAAAAAGCATGCTGACTACATAGGCGGCAATAATCATTGGCAGACGCAGCTTATCTCTCTTTAAATATACCTCATATGCCATAATCAGCAAAAGAAAGAGATATAAAAAGGCAAAGCGGTTAGGAATTCCATACTGATTGTGAAATCCATGCCATATATAATTGAGCTGCTGGTTATTAAAGCTGATTATCAACAACAGCAGCAATAATCCATATTTCACCTTTTTTTCCAGGGAAATATCCTTTACAAAAAAGAACATAAACGCCAGCAGTATCGTAAAAATTCCACAATACAGATTCGTTCCGGCATCCCCCACCTGATTTGTCATCACCTCCGAGCAAAATAAATGTGACCGAAGCGTATCGGCAAAGGAACCATAAAATTCCCATTCCGGAAGCTCAAATTCAGCAGAAGCGGTTGTCATGATTCCCATATAAGCCGGCACCAGCACCACGGCTCCCAAAGCTGCCGCTATCAGAGAGGAAACGGCAAAACGAATGCCCTTTCCTACCAGCTCTTTGAAGCTCCGAAAGGAACATGCAAAAAACCATAATACTAAAAAAATACATATCATAAAGCTGATATAATAATTACAGATAAAGCTGTAAAGCAATGCCAGTATATACATTCTGCTATCTTTTTTTGTGAACATTTTTTCCATGCCCAGAATGATGATAGGAAAAATGAAGATACAATCTAGCCACATCAAATTCCAGTAATATCCAACCACAAAGCTGCTGAATGCATAGAACAATGAAAATACGACAATTGCCGGATTCTTTACAGGCTTACGGCCTGCATGCATTAAAAAATATGCAAAGCAAAGACTTGCCAATATTATCTTTGCAGAAATAATTATATTCAATGCCATGGGCAGATGGCTCTTGGAACAGAGTATAATAATTAAATTAAACGGACTGGAAAGATAATAAGACCACAGGGATATGAAATTATTGCCCAGCCCCACATCAAAGCTATACTGTAAGCTGTCAAGATGCTGAAGTTTTTCCTGATACTCTGAAAAAAATGGAAGGTACTGGTGTACGCCATCCACTACCACCAGACATTTATTCCCAAAAGGACCTACCTCACCAATATACCACGCTCCAATCATCATGATTAACGCAATTCCAAAAGTTACTGTATATACATATTTGTCTTTTAAAAAATTCCAAATTCTTTTCTGCCTCATTTTAATAGTCCATTCTATATTCTATATTCAAAACATATTTATTTCATGTCAGCTCTTTGACATCCATCATACGGATAACTCTGTCATATGCAAGCGTACCACCAAAAATATCCAGCGCACTTCCAATGGTTATATTCAATTTTCCCTTACCCAGTGTCCGGATTGTTTCAATGTCCGCATAGGAGCTAACCCCTCCGGCATAGGTAATCGGAATACTGGCAAATTCGGAAAGCATTCGGACAAGCTCCTGTTCCACACCGTTCGCCTTCCCTTCCACATCCACTGCATGAATCAGAAATTCATCTGCATACTCCTGAAGCTTCTCAATTGTCTCTTTTGATATCACCTCTTCTGTAAATCTCTGCCAGCGGTCCGTTACAATATAATATTGTCCCTCCCGCTTTCTACAGCTTAAATCAAGCACCAGATGCTCCCTGCCGGCTGCTTTGCACAGCTCCTTTAACCGGCTATAATCCACTCTGCCATCCCGGAACACATAAGATGTGACAATTACATGGCTTGCTCCCATATCAAGAAAGTCCTTTGCATTCTCTGCTGTAACACCGCCCCCTAACTGTAACCCGCCAGGATATTCTGCAAGAGCCAGCTTTGCCTCTCGTACATCCTCTTCATAATAGGGAGTTCCCGCCTTATTGAGCAGTATGATATGACCACCTTTCATATGGCAATTCTTGTATAATTTCGCATAAAAAGAAGCATCCTGCTCTGACACAAAATTCTCCTCTGCCTGATTACCGGCATCTAACAAGGAGCCCCCCACAATCTGTTTTACTTTTCCATTATGTATATCAATACAAGGCCTAAACTCCATAACCGTCTCCACTAATAATTTGTAAATTTTGTCTGTTTAAAATCACAGCAGAAACAATATCTGCATAAACCAGTAATTAGTACCATAGTATCATATTTCCTTAGTAAATACAATCAAAAAGAACCAGACAAAGCATCTGGCTCTTATTTTATAATTTTTCCAAATCGGAAGCAGAATATTCCTGTTATTACCGGCATCTGTCTTTCTTTGTCAAATCCCTGTTCAGCTCTCTTTTTACTGTGTTCATCCGTTTCCCAAATTGCTCAATTGCAGGATATTGCCGCTTTACTGCATAGAGCTTTCCACCAAATTGACAATTCAGATTTTTCATAAACCACACATCCCGGATATTCTTGTTACTATTCTATTCCTTTTTTCCCAGAATGTGAACTTACATATTCTGTGCCATTTCCATCCTGCAGATTGCATTTCCTTTTTCCACAAATCTTGTCTCATACTCTGTCATGATATTGCCCACCACATATTCTGAATGATGCAGGTCATAGGTATAATTGAAAAGTGTCCAGTGGGGCGCCTCTCTTACCTGCTCCAGTGAAAAATCAAACAGGTCCTTATTATCGGTTTTAAAAATCACATGCCCTTCCCTGTCAAGAATTTTCTCATAACGCTCTAAAAACTGCAATGAGGTAAGCCTTCTCTTTGCATGGCGGTCCTTCGGCCACGGGTCTGAAAAATTCAGATATATCCTTTGCACTTCTCCCGCTGCAAAAACATCCGAAATATTCTCCGCATCCATCCGGATGAAAAAAAGATTCGGCAAATCCTTCTCCTCCTGCTTTTCTATGGCTCTGACCAATACAGAAGAATATTTCTCAATACCTACATAGTTAATGTCCGGATTCTCTTCTGCCAGAGTCATGATAAACTGTCCCTTTCCCATTCCGATTTCAATATGAACCGGATTATCATTTTCAAATACCCTGCTCCATTTTCCTTTATATTCCGTCTCATTTTTTATCGTAAAACGGCTCTCCGCAATCATATCCCGGGAGCCTGGTACATTCCGCAACCGCATTATAACGTCCTCTCTTCCAGCTAAAATATACAATTCGTCTATTTGACTGTCCTGCTTTTTTGAGTATATACTACCTTCTGTTGAAAATCAATTTAAATATTATTGTGCGTTTCGTGAAAGCCCTTTTCATGTTATACTTATTAGAACAGACAAAATATACATTTGACATAGCCGTCTTTTGATACTTATTTATAGAAGAAAGGTAGTAACTTATGAATTTTTTTAATGATAATGATAATAACTTTACAGCCTTTTCTGCTCTTTATGAAAAACAGCTTCAGTCGGTTTCACTGCCTGCCAAATTAGCCGGAAATTTCACCTTAAAAAATTGTCTGAAGCAATCCAAACACAGAGAAATCTATCTTTTGGCAGATAAAAGAGAAAACCTGTATATCCTAAAAAAACAGTCCGGGAAACAGATTCCACAGCTAAAACAGGAGCAGCAAATTTTTGAGATACTAAATGACATAAAAGACCTGGCAATTCCCCGGTATATCGATTGCTGGGAAGAGCAGGAATACTGTTACCTTCTACGCACCTACATTGAAGGCCGCTCCCTGTCTGACTATTTTAACCACCGTCTATATCTGTCTGATATGGAAATCATCCACTACATGCTCGCCATCTGTAATTTGATTTCCGCACTCCACCACCAGCAGCCCCCAATTATCCACCGGGATATCAAGCCGGAAAATTTTGTTATCCAAAAAGGAACGGGGACCCTATATCTTATTGACTTTGACACCGCAAGGGTTTATACACCGGATAAATCCAGAGATACCATGCTGGTTGGCACCCCCTCCCATGCCGCACCGGAACAGTTTGGTTTTTCACAAAGTGATGTCCGGACTGATATCTATGCCCTGGGAAAGACCCTGCTATATTTAACCTGTGGCAGTACGGAGCTAACGGATTTAAAATCCTCTTCCATCGCAAAACCGTTCCGGAAAATGATTACACACTGCACAGATTTCACACCGGACAAAAGATATTCCAATATAAACCAGCTTATCCGTTCCTTAAAGCTCTACCAAAGGCATTTGAACTTCTCCAAATCCTATGCCCGCCAAATAGGAACCGCTATTCTTTTACTGGCATTTGGAATCTGCTTTGGCTATATAACCGGCTCCAGGCAGGGGAAGCAGAATCTGACTGATTTTATTCACACAGACAACGCTTCTACTGAAAACAGCACTTCCACTGAAAACAACACGAAACAGACAAAAAAGAATTCCTCTGACAAAACCACCTCTGTGGAATCTCCAACAAATGCCTCGCTTTTGGAACAGTCCGGCATCCTGCAATGTGACCTTTTCCAATTTCAGGATATAGTAAATCAGATTATTCTTGATTATTACAACGGTGACCCGGATGCAATGGCAAAGAACTGCGAAATATTAACCAAAGCCCTTTACCAGGATAAGGCTTTGAATCAGGTAACCGGTACCGATTATGCCGGTTCTGATGAAGCTTTTAATGGAGGATTCAAAGCGCCTATTATACAAATTCGAGACTCTCTGGCTTACCGGAACCAGATATTAAAACGCAATCAGGGCTCCTACGACAAATATAAGGATGCTATTTTTACAAACATACAGGTCTATCTCGATCCAAGTATTGCAGATACAGAAAACTGGCTTTATTTGTATACCACCTCATCTGGTGAAGAAGCCATACGCACTTACCAAGGTGCATTGTCCGATATTTTAAATAATATTATATCTACCTTTGATATGGTAGATGAGACCGAAAATACAGACTGATATTTAATTATCTGATTTTAAATATTTTATTATGTCATCATCTTTTTAAAATGAGTAGCAGCAAAGAAGCTGTGACTTCACGACTCATAACATCATGAAGCAACAGCTTCTTATTTCCTTACCCAAATCTACTTCTTAATCTTCACCTTAGAGCCCACACCCTTTGCCTTTAAGATTCTCTTATAGCTTGTAAGTTTCTTCTTTGGCACCTTAACCGTTGCTTTCGCATGAATCCCCTTAAATGCCTTATTTCCCACTTTCTTGCTTGTCAGCTTAGAGGTCCTAATGGTGATGGTCTTTAATTTCTTACAGCCATAAAATGCCTGCTTGCCAATCTTACTTACCTTTGCCGGAATCGTAATCTTTGTAAGAACCTTACACTTATAAAATGCCTTATCACCGATGGTGGTTACATTTGCTCCCATGCTGACGGTCTTTAACTTACCACAGCCTGAAAATGCACTTGCTCCAATGGTCTTTATATTCTTTCCGATGTTTACCTTCGTAAGCTTCTTACATCCGGAAAATGTCTTATCAGCTATGGCTGTTACCTTGTATTCCGTTCCGTTAATCGTAACAGCAGAAGGAACAGTAATCTTTGTTGCATTCCTGTTAGCAGGTGCCTTATACGCAACCTCTTTTCTGGATACATCTGCTATTTCATACATTGCAGTGCCTTTATCATCCTTAACCTCTTCATTCTTCTCTGGTTTTACATTTTCCTTATTTGATTCTGCTGACGCTTTCTTAGGAATTACTTCTGTCCTGGTTTTTCCACAAACCTTACATCTATACGTCTTTACTCCCTGGGTTGTTTCAGTAGCTTCCTTCGTCACTCTCCCGGCATCCCAGGTATGGCCTGATTTTATTATTTTGTTGCTGTCGAGTACTTCACCACAAATGGTACAGCTAATATGACCTTTGCCATTTTCCGTACAGGTCGGTGCCTGATCCACTATCAATGTTCCCGGATTATGCTTGCATACAATCTCAAATGTTTTTGTACAGGTTCCTGTATAATCACCCTTTCCCTTTATTGTAACAAGCGCTGTTCCCAAATCAGTATTATGTGTATAGGAAACCGTATAATCTACATTCAGCTCCAGTACCTTTCCATCTGCATCCCGTAAAACAACTGCTGGAGTGACAGCCTCTCCTGTATAGATTTGGTCATCAATATCTCCAATACTGCAATCGGAAAGCTTGTTTATATCCCATTTGGCAGGCACTGTCTCGCTACCAGTCGAAATCTTCACGCCATTCACGAATACCGCCTGGGGTTTTGTATGAATCAGAGAGGAATGACCCCCGCCATAAGATGTATAGCTTTGTCCCACACTGGATTTGGACGTGCGGTCAGTTGTCCAATGGGCAGTATTATATTGATAATTATTTGTTTGTATCACCAACATGCCGCCTTCACCGTTTTGACCATTTTCGCCACTGTTTCCTCCAATGCCCCGTACACCACCACACTGTCCATGGGCAATAAAGACAGGCTGTGCCGTAGATTCTATTTTAATGGAGTCAGCATAAATGGTAAGCACGCCGCCTCCATAGCCGCCGCCTCCGCCGGAACCACCGCTTGCCATAATATACTGCCCTCCGGTTGAAGTAGATCCACCATCACCGCCGTTTGCGCCTCCTCCGCCGCCTGGATTTGTGGTGGATGATGCATTATTTGCTCCCTGGCTTCCCAAACCTGTAGCACCGCCGCCATTACTTCCCAATCCATTCGATGCACCGGCATATCCATAAGTACCACTTGTTCCACCGGAATATGGCGTTCCCGGTGCTCCTGCCGCACCACCGGTGCCGCCACCGTAACCGCCGCCACCGCCATTTCCACCATTTCCCGGTGCTTTTATATTTGTTCCTGCTTTGTATCCATTTCCACCTTTTCCACCGGCACCGCCATTTCCACCTTTTCCATAAGTATTTGGGAACAATATAATTCCATTCTTAGCATCCTCATTCCCATACAAAATCATAGTATCCGCATTTATGTTGGAAATTTTTGTGCTCGGTGCTTGTTGATAATAGCCATTTCTGACACGAATAGCAGCTCCCTGTTTTATCGTAAGCGTTCCCTTTACAATAATCGCCAGCTGAGATATACCAGAGGAAGTGAGCTGTACACCACTTTCCAATGTCAGATTCCCGTCATAACAATAAACACCGGCATATGGTTCAGATCCATTCTGACTCAGCACAGTATTTTTGCTAATAATATAATTCACTTTATTATCTCCTGCTCCCTGATATGTTCCGGTCGCAGCGCACACCTCAATCGTTCCTATTTCTCCTACAAACAGACAAATCATAAAACTGACAATCCAGCGAGCAAGCCTTCTTTTTCGTTCTACCATACAGAATCTCCTCCTTTTTCATTCTAATTTCCCCATGCTGTATCTCAAGATGAATTTAATTTTAACAGAAATCGCTCTTTGTTTGGCGGGCAATTCTGCCCACTATTGCAGAACTCTGCTGCATTTTCTGACAGAATAGCCTGATAAGCAGAAATCCATTTTTACCAAAAATGGGCAAAATTGCCCACCAAAAAGTTTTAATTGCATGGTATCATAAATATAGAACTATGCTCTTTCATAGAAATTTAATATACAAAAATTTATAACCAGAACGGAGTATTTATGAAATCTACAGAAGAATTACTGAAATTATTAGAAAATTTAGATATAGAAGAATTTAAAAAAGAAGATTCTTTTCAGAATATTAACATCTCCGAATATCTGAATGAATTATTGGAGACACACGGACTTTCGGCAAGAGATATTATAATTAAGCTGAACATGGAACGCTCCTATACATACCAGATATTGAAGGGTCGGCGGAATCCAACAAGGAATTTTCTCATACGAATCGCATTGCTATGTCAATTAACCGTAGATGAAACACAGAAGCTGCTTACGGCTGGCAACCGCCCCATTCTATATCCCCGCAATCGGTTTGATGCCGCTGTACTATACTGCATTCAACACAGCTTAGGCGAAGAGAAATTAAATGAATTATTAATAGATATTGGAGAGGAAGTGTTAAATTAATTTACTTCCTCTTTTTCTTTTCCAGATTATCCAGATAATGCATTTTACCATTTTCTTTATCGGAACTTGTCTTTGGCTTTTCCCCCATCTGCTCAAACATAGCACCCTTTAATTGTCCCGCCAGCTCCTTGGTACATCCATAACAGTATCTTCCAAAACGCAGAGAACAGCCGCATCTTTCACACTTTATGTAAAATTTACTTCCCTCCGGTATTTCCAGTCTTCCGTTTTTTAAAAATAAATTTACGATTTCCAATGCAACACCTGTATCCTCGGAAATAATACTGGCAGGAGTAGGACCGTTTTTATCCAGATATCTCTTTATTTTTCCAAAATCATCTAATTCCGCTGCACCGCAGTCCTCACAAACATATTCCCCACTGTTTTGATAAAATAGCTTTCCTCCACATTCTTTACAGAAAATAGGGCGTCTATCCATAATTAATCTTTCAACATCATCTTTCATAATTCATCCTCCCACTATTACCAGATATTTATACAAAAATTATCTATATTATTATAATCTTTTTCAACACTGATAGTATTTTACCATATCTTCATAAAAAAACAAAACTCCTATTTAAAAAACTTTATTTTTTCTATTATTATCCCACCTGCAGAAAGGTTGACACTTATTCCCAGATATAATAAAATAGTTATAATTATGTTTATTTATCAAAGGAGTATCTTGCAGATGAAAAAAACTCTTGCCATTCTGTTTGCGCTTTTATTTTTATTTACATTTTCCATGCCTGCTTACGCAACGGAAAATACAGAAGCAACAACAGAACATCCCGAAACAACCGAATATCCGGATGAACCATCCAAAGCACCCGACCTTGTATCAAATGCTGCTATTGTAATGGATGCTTCAACAGGTCAGGTATTATACGAAAAAAATTCCCATGAAAAAAAATACCCTGCAAGTATTACAAAAATTATCACGACTCTCATTGCTTTGGAACATAATGTTGACTTTAACGATACCGTTACCATGTCCGAAAATGCAATCTGGGATGTAGAGCGCGACAGTACCCTGATTGGATTGGATGTCGGTGAAAAGGTCACTGTCGAAGACCTGATTTATGCGACTATGGTCAGATCCGCAAATGAATGTGCTTATGCCCTGGCAGAATATGTCGCCGGAGATAAAGAATCCTTTGCCAAGCTGATGAACGAAAAGGCTTCCGATATTGGATGTGAGGATACACATTTTGTCACACCAAACGGTCTGCATGATGACAATCATTATACCACTGCTTATGACATGGCACTTATTACAAAATATGCTTTACAAAATGATACCTTCCGTGAAATTGCAGGTACTTTATCCTATACGGTTCCTGCAACCAACCTGGCTGATGTGACAAGACCTCTATGGGCCGGCAATAAAATGATTAATCCGGCTGAACCGTATTACTATGAATACTGTGAAGGCGGTAAAAACGGTTATACCTCCAAAGCCCATAATACACTTGTTACTTTTTCCAAAAAAGACGGTCTTGAACTGATTTGTGTTGTTTTGGACTGTGATGGTCAAAAATATAGTTATACAGATTCCAGGGCTCTCTATAATTACTGCTACAATAATTACACTTATTTCTATCCTCTGTCAGATTTTTCCTTCGAGACAGACGAAGAAAATGAACAAGAGAGCAATACCATTTTAAATAATTACTACTCCAGTCTGAACCATGAAATGGTTGATTTAACAGTAGACAAAAATTACTCTTTACTGATAAGCAAGTCTGTCGATACTACTAAAATTGAACGGGAGATTGTACTGTTTGACAGTGCACAGGACAATGCTTTGGGAGAAATCAAATTTTCTTATGATGGGGAACAGATTGGCTGTACTCCTATTACAAGTACCACTCCTCTGCTTTCTTCCACCATGTCCCAGGAAACACCGGAAAATAAAACTTCTACATGGGAACAAGTCAAAAAAGTTCTATTTATAATTTTGATTGTTATTGCTGCACTTGTAATCATATTACTAATTTATCTTTTATTTGCCGCTATCATAAGAAATATACGACGCAGCCGCAGGAGAAAACGATACAGAAGAAAACGAAAAAAACGGGATGATGACTATTACTTTTAGTGATTGAGAAGGGATAAATATGCCAAAGGATGAAACCAACCCACTTAACATTATAGAGGAAGCCAATTCTAAAACTCTGGATTACTTCAACAAAACCTATGTAAATAATCTGGAACTGGTGCAAAGTCTGAAAACAGAGTTGTTTGAGCTGGAGGTACAGATTGAAACCTTGGAGAAAACCAGGGATTTATATACTTATCATGTTGACAACCGCCGGAATGTATTTTCTCCCCTTGCCGGAGAAAATAACCCTGTTACAACAAAGGGACATCAGATTGAATTACAGATTAAGGACTTGGAAGATGCAAAGGAACGCCTGGAAAAACGTATTTCTGATTTGGAACAGGACATTACATTTTATAAAGAACAGGTAAGTATGTTGTCTAAAGCCAATAAATGTATCCATACTGTTCTAATCGGAAGCAGTCATGATGAGACCCCATACTCCTCTGATTATGATGACGGCATTGAATTTATCGAGACGGAAGCTGCAGAAGCCAGGATAACCCATCCCTATACAATGCTTATGCTGGAGGATTATGAAAATTATCAGCAGGCTGCCAGCCTTGACCAGAACATCAAACAGGAGCTGATTTCCAATCTGAACAAATTAGATGTGTTAAAGTGGCTGCTCCACTCTGACCTTGGCAGAGCAAAGGTTACTCTGGATGAACTTCACACATCCCAGCAATCCATTTTAGATTCACTGGAAGATGTGCTGGAGCATTTAAACTACAATATTGATACCAAACAGCCAATATGGGACCAGGTGGACAAGCTGATTGCCGGCTATCAAAGGGAGCATCCGGAATGTATGATTGATTCTTCCTGTGACTGTACAGAGCACGAGTTAAATCTTCCGCCGGTAATAACGATCCGCTTAATCAAAATGCTGCGTGAAGTATTTGATAATATTTTCAAGCATTCCAATGCCAACCGGGTAACCTCTAAAATATTTATCAGCAGCCGGTTAATTGATGTCTATGTCAATGATAACGGTGTGGGTATCCCGGAAGATTATTTAGAGCGTTCCAGCTGGAGTTCCGGACTTCACAAATTACATGAAATTATTTACCAGTTAGATGGAAAACTACAGATTCAGGGAGATTTAATTTCTGGAACAAATGTGCGTTTTTCATTTCCTATTAAGCGATAATACATATATCAGATTGAATACTATCAGGAGGCTATTTTTATTATGAAAGAACAGGTCATTGAACTGATTGCAGCTGCAGCAGATTTAGATAAGGAAACCGTTACAGGAATTTTAGAAATTCCGCCAAGAGCGGACATGGGAGACTATGCATTTCCGTGTTTTCAGCTTGCAAAATCACTGCATAAGGCACCGCCTTTAATTGCTGCTGACATTGCAGAAAAAATTAATAAAACGGATATTATTGATAAGCTGGAGGTTAAAGGTGCTTATCTCAATTTCTTCTTAAAAAAAGAAATGCTTGTAAAAACCATGGTAGAAAATGCCAGTATTCCTAACTTCGGTACATCTACTCTTGGAAATGGAAAAACTATCTGTATTGATTACTCCTCTCCAAATGTGGCAAAGAATTTTCATGTAGGACATCTTCGGACAACAATTATCGGAAATTCTCTTTACAAAATTTACAGTAAATTAGGATATCAGGTGGAGCGCATCAACCATTTAGGTGACTGGGGTACACAATTCGGAAAGCTGATTGTTGCCTACAAGGCATGGGGAAATAAAGAAGCCGTTGAGAAAGATGGTGTTGCAGAGCTTATGCGGCTCTATGTAAAGTTCCATGAAGAGGCAGAAAAAGACGATTCTCTGAACGACCAGGCAAGAGACTGGTTTACACAGATGGAAAAGGGAAATGAAGAAGCCCTGTCCATTTGGCAATGGTTTGTGGATATCAGCTTAAAGGAATATAAAGGCACTTATGCTTTACTGGGTATGGAATTTGACCACTATCTTGGTGAAAGCTTTTACCGTGACAAAACAGCAGATGTGGTAAAAAGACTTCAGGATGCAAATCTGTTACGGGAAAGTCAGGGTGCCCAGATTGTTGATTTGGAAGAATACAATATGGCACCATGCCTGATTATGAAAAAGGATGGCAGCTCTATCTACGCAACCAGAGACTTAGCTGCGATATTCTATCGTAAAGCTACTTGGAATTTTGACAAATGCCTCTATGTAACCGGTCAGGAGCAGAAGCTTCACTTTGCTCAGGTTTTCAAGGTAGTAGAGCTCCTTGGAAATGAATGGGCGAAGGACAGCCTGGTTCATATTCCTTATGGACTAGTCAGCTTAGAAGGTGCTAAGCTTTCCACACGAAGTGGTAATATTATCTATGCAGAAGATATTTTATTAGAGGCAATTGATAAGGTGAAGCAAATTATCCTGACAAAAAATCCTGACTTAGAGGATAAGGATGAAACTGCCAAAATGGTGGGGGTTGGTGCAATCATTTTTCATGATTTATATAATCAGAGAATCAAAGATGTTTCCTTCAAATGGGATAAAGTTCTCAACTTTGATGGTGAAACAGGTCCTTATGTGCAGTACACCTATTGCCGTTGTGCCAGCATTCTGCGAACGGTTTCCTATAATGAAAATGCAGCAATTGATTATAACCAGCTCCTGGATGAAGAAGCCATTTCACTATTAAAGGAAATCAACCGTTTTCCACAGGTAGTTTTGGATGCAGCAGAAAAATATGAGCCGTCTGTAGTTGCCCGCTTTGCCATGGATGTTGCACAGACTTTTTCCCGTTTCTACAATGCATGTCGTGTTAATGTTGAGGATGAAAGTACCCGTAACGCAAGAGTAAAGCTGGTATCCTTAACAAAAACTACTTTGCGGGATGCACTTGATTTACTCGGAATTCGTTGTCCAGAACAAATGTAATGCCGTCAAATTTTAACTATGGTTAAATTTTAATAGAATAAAGATTTACAGGGAGGTCTCTATGCTTCTTATTAAAAATGGTTATATTTTAGACCCTAAATCCCGGCGCGAGGGAGTTTATGACATATTAATTGAAGATAATAAAATAAAAAGGATAGATACCTTTATTACTTTAATTGATTTATCCGATGAAGAAAAAGAAAATTTGCAAATAATTTATGCTGACAACATGATGGTTGCTCCCGGTTTAGTGGATGTTCATGTACATTTTCGGGACCCTGGTTTTACTTATAAGGAAGATATTTATTCCGGCGCCAAGGCTGCTGCAAAGGGCGGTTTTACCACTGTTGTTTTAATGGCGAATACAAAACCAACTGTAGATAGTAAAGATACTCTTGAATATGTGATTAGTAAAGGAAAAGAAACAGATATCCATGTTTTAACCTGTGCTTCTATTACAAAGGGATTAAAGGGAAAAGAATTAACGGATATGGATTTACTAAAAAAGTATGGAGCTGTTGGCTTTACAGATGATGGTATACCGATGCTGGATGAAGAATTAATAGTCACCGCAATGAAAAAAGCAAAAGAATTAAAGGTTCCTCTAAGCTTCCATGAAGAAAATCCTGCTCTTATTACCAACAATGGTATCAATCATGGAAAAGCATCCGCATACTATGACATTGAAGGTTCTCCAAGAGCTGCGGAAATTGATTTAATTTACCGTGATTTACAGTTTGCAGTAGAAACAGATGCTCCAATTAATATTCAACATATCAGTTCAAAAGAAGGGGTGGAACTGGTACGACAGGCAAAACTGGACTCTACTAATATCCATGCCGAAGCAACTCCTCATCACTTTTCTCTGACTGAAGAATCTGTAATTGAATTTGGCACTTTGGCAAAAATGAATCCTCCTCTGCGCACGGAACAAGACCGACTGGCAATCATTCAAGGACTAAAAGATAACACGATTGATATTATAGCAACCGACCATGCTCCTCATAGTGCAGATGAAAAGGCAAAACCAATCACAGAAGCTCCAAGCGGCATTATAGGATTGGAAACTGCTCTACCATTGGGAATAACCAATCTAGTAAAAAGCGGTTATTTATCCTATATGGAACTATTAGAAAAAATGACTATTAATCCTGCTTCTATGTATCATTTAGATTATGGATATATTGCAGAGGGAGGTCCAGCAGACTTGGTCATTTTTAATGATAACCTACAGACTATTGATACGTTTTGTTCTAAATCAAACAACTCACCTTTCAAAGGACAATCTTTAAATGGTGAAATCCAATATACAATCTGTAATGGTAAAATTATTTACCAAAAATAATTAAAAAAAGTTATAATGTTTCACGTGAAACATTATAACTTTTTTTTTGCCAAACATATGAGAAAAATATCCGACAAATATTTTTTGAGTAAAATTCAAAACTCAATAAATAGTGTTTTTTATTTTTTAATTTACTAGATATCGTCTTTCACAATTTCACTTAATATGTTAGAATATATGTTGGTAAAAATATATCATAATAAAATTTTGAGATAGAATAAATATCTTATTAAAGGAAGTACATAGGAATGGGAAGAATTATAGCAATTGCAAACCAAAAAGGTGGTGTTGGTAAAACAACAACATCTATTAACTTAGCTGCTTGTCTTGCTGAAAAAGGATTTAAAACTCTGGCAGTAGACATGGATCCACAAGGACATTTAACAACAGGATTTGGTATAAACAAAGATGAATTGGAATACACCGTTTATGATGTTATGTGTGAAAATTGCAATATTGGTGAAGCTATGTTAATAAATGTTATACCAGGATTAAACCTCTTACCTTCCAATCGTTATCTTGCTGGTGCAGAGGTTGAATTTATTGGAGAACCAGACATGCAATATATTATCAAAAATCAATTACAGAAAATTCAGGATAAATTTGATTTTGTTATAATTGATTGTCCACCTGCACTGGGAATGCTTACAATTAATTCTATGACAGCGGCAAACACTGTTTTGGTACCAATACAATGTGAATTTTTTGCATTGGACGGACTTTCTCAATTAATATATACAATTGAATTAATTCAACAAAAATTAAATAAAAATTTAAAAATTGAGGGTGTTGTATTTACTATGTATGATTCTCGTACTAATCTCTCCCTACAAGTAGTAGAAAATGTAAAAGAAAATCTAAATCAAAATGTATATAAAACAATTATACCAAGAAATGTTAGATTAGCAGAGGCACCAAGCCATGGTATGCCAATTACAACTTATGACCCAAGAAGTGCTGGTGCAGAAAGTTATCGTCTTTTAGCAGATGAGGTCATTACCAATATAAATATTTAATAATAATTTCCATAAGATTTTTTATAAAGTAAAAATGTTTCACGTGAAACATCAGGAGGAATAGGAAATGCCAAAAAAAGGACTAGGAAACGGTTTGGATACTATGTTGGGTGTCAACACAACTCAATCCAGAAAGAACAAATCATCAAGTACATCGAAAGAAGATATAAAAGAGGTCATTAAAGAGGTTGTAAAAGAAATACCAACTGAAATCACTCTTAAAATAAAGGATATTGAAATAAATAAGGAACAGCCCAGAAAACAATTTAATGAGGATGCATTACAGGAATTAGCAGATTCCATTGCACAACATGGTATAATAGAACCTCTTGTAGTTACAAAAAGAAAAGACTATTATCTTCTTGTTTCTGGTGAAAGACGCTGGCGTGCTGCAATGAAGGCTGGATTAAAAGAAGTTCCTGTTGTAGTCAAAGATTATACAGACCAGCAAATATTAGAAATAGGATTAATTGAAAACATTCAAAGAGAAGACTTGAATCCTATTGAAGAAGCTCAGGCTTATAAAAAATTAATAGAAGAATTTCATTTAAAACAAGATGATGTTGCAGAACGAGTTTCCAAAAGCAGAAGTGCAATTACCAATATATTGCGATTACTGAACTTATCTGAACCAGTTCAGGAAATGGTTATTGATGAAAAGCTTTCAAATGGACATGCGCGAGCATTACTTCCAATTGAAGATAAAGAACTTCAATATGATACTGCCTGCAAGGTTTTTGACGAAAGACTTTCCGTAAGAGAAACAGAGAAGCTTGTAAAAAAACTTTTAAATAATATAAGCAATCCACAAAAGGAAGAAGTTGCCGCCGCAGAAGAGACATTAGACTTTTTATACAAAGAAATAGAAGAAAATTTCAAATATAAGTTGGGAGCAAAAACCACAGTAAAAGCAAAGAATAATGATAAAGGCAAAATAGAGATTGAATATTATTCCAAAGATGAATTAGAACATATTATGGAATTAATATACTCTATTCAAAATTAATTGAAACAAGCAGATAAATATTCAGTAATGCTGAAAAAATAAAGGATGAGGATAAATATGGGGACAAATATTTTTGAATCCATTGGAATAAGTACAGACCTTGTGGTAATTATACTAATTGTGATTGTACTACTCCAATTTATATGGATATTTACAATTATTTCCAAATATAATAAATTAAATAAACGTCTTACCAAATTTACTACTGGAAGAGATGCCGGCAATTTAGAGGAAGTTATCACAAAACGTTTTTCAGAAATCCGACAGATTGTAAAAAATGAAAAACAACAAAACCGTGATATTGATATCATTAATGATAAATTTCTCACGACCTTTTGTAAAATCGGTCTGGTAAAATATGATGCCTTTAAAGAAATGTCAGGTAAATTGAGTTTTTCTCTTGCTTTACTTACAGAAAATCATGACGGAATTATTATTACCTCCATGCATAGCCGGGAGGGTTGTTTCACCTATTGTAAAGAAGTTACAAATGAAGAATCTTATTACATCTTATCAGAAGAAGAACGTCTTGCCTTAAATGTTGCTATTGGCAGGGACGGTGCAAAAGAGGCAGCAAAAGAACGAGAAGAAAGAAAACCAGAAATAGGCTATTAAGGAGTACTCCATGCACAGTTATCTAAGGGCAATTGGCTTTAGCAAGCTTAAAAATAAAAGAGAACAGAATACACTTATAACTTCGGCACTAGAAAATGCTACAGATAAAATGGAAATTGAAATAGGATCCGGTATCAGGCTGGTACAGATTAACCAAAGTTTTGGGAAAAATTTAGGTATTTCCATAATTGGAGAATATGATAACGAAGAAATTCTTTCAATTGACCATTTTTTTCCATTCTGCTTAGGATACCATACTACTGAGCAGGCAGATATTCAAATTGAGCCTCACACTGACAAAGAAGCTTACTCCGCAGTATCTGAAGATTATAATCTTGGGATGACCCTTATTTATAACCTACAAAATATTGTAGATTATGTCCGCAGCACTTGGTTAAATGACTACTATAGAACTCCAAAAAAAGTAAAATTTGGTTCCCTTTCTTTAGAGGGAAGAATTTTATA
This sequence comes from uncultured Eubacteriales bacterium, assembly GCA_900548855.1. Taxonomy (GTDB): domain Bacteria; phylum Bacillota; class Clostridia; order Lachnospirales; family Lachnospiraceae; genus CAG-590. The sequence goes on along the minus strand of URMF01000014.1, from coordinate 40,171 downwards.
CGGTGTTCATCTTGATTACATTGCCTGTCCCTATGATAAACAGCCAATCAGTAGCAAAGACAGGCGTAAACTAATTGCAAAAGCAAAATCCGGAGATATGGATGCTTTAGAAAATTTAACCCTGGACGATATGGATACCTATTCTCTTATAACAAAGAGAATCAAGAACGAAGATTTACTGACAGTGGTGGAAACTTATTTTATGCCATATGGTATTGATAATGAACATTACTCTATTCTTGGAATTATTCAAAATATTGAGCAAATAATTAATGAATTTTCTGGAGAAATGGTGTATAATCTAACTGTATTATGTAATGATGTCAAGTTAAATGTTGTCATCAACTCATTAGACCTGCAGGGAGAGCCAAAAATAGGAAGACGTTTTAAAGGAATTATCTGGCTGCAGGGACAAGTGGACTTCACGTAGAAGGAATCCATGTAAAGATAATTTCATTGATAATCTGAAAATGATATGTTATCATTTTCTATTCAGTACCCGTAGTTAAATGGATATAACAATTCTCTCCTAAAGAATAATTGTGGGTTCGATTCCCGCCGGGTACACTCTCAAATTATAACCCTTGCTGTAGGAGGTAAATCATACTATGAATATTAAAAAGTCAAATTTAACATTCAGTGCTGTAGGATTCGTAGCATCCATATTGGTACTATTGTATTTAATTTTAAACACTCCAAATATGATTGAATTAATTATTGTTTTTGGATTGATTGCTTTAGCAGATACATATTTTTTGGTGGACAGTATCGTCAAAAAGATTGATGAAATTGCTGAGGTCTCCACGGATAAACAGACGGAGCTTGTAAAAGTAGGAAAAGGCATTTATTCTGTAGCTAAGAGAGAAGAGTCTGCTAATACCAGACAAAATGAAGCATTATTAGAACAGCTGGAGCAGTTAAGAAAAGAAAATAAAAAATTAAATGACGAGCTTATTGAACAGCAAAAGCTTTGTACAAAGATTTTAATTAAGAAAAATCAAGAAATCAGCGGCAAATCACTCAACAGCTCAGACCGTATTTCCAAACTTTTGGTTCAATTAAACGGTAATACAAGCAGTGCTTCAAAAGAAACAATGGAAGTACTGGAAGAGATTAATAAAGCATTAGACAACTACTACAACGATAGCAAACAGGATAATGTAAGACGTATGCGGGCAAACTAATTATTTTTGTACGATTAAAGAAGGATTAATATGAATTATATTGTTATGGATTTAGAGTGGAATCAAAGTTCTTCCGGGCAATCAGGCGAAAATCCTAGATTGCCCTTTGAAGTTATAGAGATTGGCGCTGCTAAATTAGATTGCAAATTTAATATTATTGACCAATACGGAAGTATTATTAAACCAAGAGTATACCGCCGATTACAGACTAAAATCCGGGAACTATTAAATTATGATGAATCATTTCTGAGAACAGGACGTCCATTTGATGTGGTATTCCGTGAATTTAAAAAATGGTGTGGAGATGATTATATATTTTGTACCTGGGGTCCATTGGATTTGACTTATCTCCAACAAAATATGGATTTCTACTATTTAAAAAATTTTGCTTTTCCTTTAAAATTTTATAATATTCAGGAAATTTACGCTATGAATCATTACAATGACAAAAGCCAGATGCCAAGTCTGGAAAAAGCAGTAATGGAGCTTCACATTCCGATTGTTGAACCATTTCACTGTGCAAAAAATGATGCTTATTATACAGCTAAGGTGTTTCAGGAAATGAACCGGAAAAAGCTTTCTGATATGTATAGTATTGATTATTATCATTATCCAACCTGCGAAGAAGAAGAAATTACTTCCCAGCACAACAACTATAGCGAATATATAACCCGGACCTTTAAGAACAAAAAAGAAGCAATGAGTGATAAAAATATATCCACTCTGCGCTGTCACAAATGTAACCGCAAATTAGCTAAAAAAATACGCTGGTTTGTGAATAATCCAACTACACAGATTTGTGTAGGCAAATGTTGGAACCATGGATTAATCTGTGGAAAAATACGCTTTAAAAATACAAGAGACGGCAATGTATTCGTTGTAAAAACAGTTGAAAAAATCAATAAAAAAGAATTTGAAAAAATCCGAAACCGCCAGATAGAATTACGGGAAAAAAGAAAAGAAAAGCGTCATCAAAAAAAGAACGCATCATAAAAAACAGAAGCTTATAAAAGCTTCTGTTTTTTATATCTGCATCAGCTATAATAATTTTTATTTAATGGGTTCCTTGCTGGCAGTTCCAGCCTTTCGTGGATATGCCTTTGGTGTACTTTTTACTTTATCAATCTGTACAAAGGAACGCTCAATATCTGATTCCGGTAATATAAATTTCTTAACTGTGGCTAATTTTCCACCCAAAATATTTATAGCTTTTTTTGCACCGTCAAGCTCATCTTCTATATCTGCTGACTTATAAGAAATAAATTTACCACCAGTCTTAACAAAAGGCAGGCAATATTCACTTAGTGTAGAAAGATTTGCCACTGCTCTGCTCACACATAAATCAAAGCTTTCCCGGTAAACTGCATTTCTTGCTGCTTCCTCTGCCCTTCCATGAACCGCATCAATATCACATAATTCCAATTTATCAATTACGGACTGTAAAAATTTCACACGTTTATTTAAGGAATCCATTAAAGTAACCTGTAAATGGGGAAATGCAATCTTCAATGGAATACCCGGGAATCCCGCTCCGGTACCCAAATCCAAAACCCTTAAATCATTATCCGGATTACAAATATCTGGATAAACCTCTGCCAATGCCAGAGAATCTAAAAAATGCTTGGTAATGACCTCATCTAACTCTGTAATTGCTGTCAGATTCATCACTTTATTTGTCTCAACCAGCATATCATAATAAGTTTGAAATTGATTCAGCTGCTTCGCTGATAATTCAATATGAAATTTAGCTGCTTTTTCAATAAGTCGATTCATATTTACTCCTTATTTTTGTACAATGCACAAATTTTAGTAATGGAATTTTATCATAAAAATCTCTTTTACTCAATATCCCCCATTACAATATCTTTTCCATTCCAATCTTCTGTGGTACAAGTCCACATTTTTCATAAAATTGCATTGCATCTTCGTTACATGACCATACATTGAGGGTGACATTATAACAACCACTTTCCCTTGCAAATGCCAAAACATATTCGTATAACTGCCTGCCAATATGCTGTCCTCTGCTATTCTCATCCACACACAAATCATCAATATATAAGGTTTTTATATCTGTTAAAATATTATCCTTTATATGCTGCTGAAATACACAAAAAGCATAGCCAAGAACAGTATCGTTATCATCTACTCCAACAAAAATTGGTTTTGTATCATTCTTGATAATTTCCAATAATTCCTCATCCGTATATTTTTTTACATTTCCCTTAAACAAATCCGGTCTGCCGTTATGATGAATCATTAAAACCTGGCAAAGTAATTTGTTGATTCCATTCATATCCTTTTCTTCTGCTCTACGGATTTTCATAATACTACCCCTTCTATAATCATTCGTTAATTTTCCAATAACCTTTTCTGTCAGAATCTATTCTTTCAATTTTTCCTGATTCTCTTATTCAAAAGAAAAAATCAATTTTATAAATTGCTCTGATATTTCAAATATATCATCAACACTGATATATCTGCCGGCGACACTCCCGATATTCTTGAAGCCTGTCCAATATTCTCCGGGCGGATTTCATTTAATTTTTGTCTTGCTTCTTTTCTAAGATTATGCACATTTTCATAATCAATATCCACTGGAATCCTCTTTTTTTCCAGCTTCTTAAAATGCTCTACCTGGGAACGCTGACGCTTGATATATCCATCATACTTAAGCTCAATATTAATCTGTTCAACAATATCCTTTGCAAGTGGACTATTCCACAAAGCTTCATTTTCCTGATATATCTTTTCCCTATCCTCATCAATCGGTGCAATCAATTCATAAGAAAGTTCCGGACGTTTTATCAAATCTGCCAAGGATACAGCTGTCTTTAATGAAGTACTTCCGTTTTTTTCTAAAAAGGACTGAACTGTCCTATTAGCACCTACCATTGTCTCCGATAGCCTTGTTACCTCTTTCTCAATCAGACTTCTCTTTTTACAAAAATGCCGGTATCTTTCTTCATCAATTAATCCAATCTCATACCCAATATCCGTGAGCCGCAAATCCGCATTATCCTGACGGAGCAATAAACGGTATTCTGCCCGCGAAGTCATCATACGGTATGGTTCCTTTGTCTCCTTTGTTACCAAATCATCAATCAGTACACCGATATATCCTTCCGAACGGTCAAGCACCACTGCTTCCTTTCCCTGAAGCTTTCTTGCCGCATTAATTCCTGCCATCAGTCCCTGTGCCGCCGCTTCCTCATAACCGGAGCTTCCATTCATTTGTCCTGCGCTAAATAAACCTTCCACATCCTTAAATTCCAAGGATGGCTTTAAGAGTAAAGCACTGATACAATCATACTCAATCGCATATGCATTTCTTACAATTCTGGCATTTTCTAATCCCGGTACACTCCGGTACATTGCATACTGTACATCCTCCGGCAGAGAAGAACTCATTCCTCCAATATACATCTCATTGGTAAATTCACCCTCTGGCTCCACAAATACCTGATGACGGTTCTTATCTGCAAATTTCATTACCTTATCTTCAATAGAGGGACAATATCTGGGACCTGTTCCTTCAATTGCTCCGGAAAATAAAGGAGAACGGTCAATATTATTCCTTATAATATTATGCGTTTCCTCATTCGTATAAGTAAGATAACAGCTAACCTGCTCTCTCTTAATATCCTCTTCTGTATTGGTAAAAGAAAATGGCACAATTGTATCATCACCCTTTTGCTCCTCCATTTTTGAAAAATCAATACTTCTTTTATCAATTCTTGCAGGTGTTCCTGTTTTAAAACGGCGCAGAGGAATTCCTACATTTAACATGGAATCCGACAAATAATCTGCTGACGATAAACCATTTGGTCCGGTATAATTCACTACATCTCCATAAATGCATCTTGCTTTCAAATAGACACCGGTACAGAGAATCACACATTTTGCATAATAAGAAGCGCCAGACCTTGTACGGACACCTCTTATCTTTTGTCTGTTCTTACCCTGGAATACATTTATCTTTTCTTCATCTATATCATAAGAGACTATATCGTCTATTACTGTCTTCTCCTCATTCTGCCATATTTCACTGCCTTCAAATAACAGCTCTGTCACCTCTGCCTGCCGCAAAGTTAAATGTTCTGTATTTTCCATTGTCATCCGCATCTGTCTCGTATATTCTGCCTTGTCTGCCTGGGCACGAAGAGAATGTACAGCAGGTCCTTTTGACTTATTCAGCATCTTAGACTGAATATAGGTTTTATCAATATTTTTACCCATTTCTCCACCAAGTGCATCAATTTCCCTTACCAGATGTCCCTTTGAAGAACCTCCCACATTTGGATTACATGGCATCATCGCTACACTATCCATACTTACTGTAAATAAAATTGTCTCCTGACTAAGCCTTGCTAATGCCAAAGCTGCTTCACAGCCTGCATGTCCGGCTCCCACCACAATTGCATCATATGTTTCTTCTATCACATTCATGTTAATCTCCTACTATTTATCCTTTAATAAATTTTGATTATTCATTCTTTCCTAATAAATTGATGTATTTAGAATATACTTCCCTGACACCATTTTCATCCTCTTCAAATGCTTCAAATACATCTGATATATCATATATCTCTGTAGAAACCTTCTTTTTATCTGCATTTAAATAATCCTTACAATATCCTTTTGCATATTCCTTTGCTTTTTTCAATGCAAGCTTCTCATTTTCTTCTCTTACAGTCAAAATCATTTCTTCATAAAGAATTTCATCCTCATTTTCAACCCAGCTTTTCAAAATCACTTTTATTCCATACATATATTTTATTTCCCCATACAAAATTCTTTGAAAATAGTATCCACTAAATCATCCTCCACTGATTCTCCAATAATATATCCAAGCCGCTCATAAGCTGTCATTAAATCAATGGAATAAAAATCCTCCGGCATTCCATCTGCAATACTTTTCCTAACCATTTTAATAGAAGAAAGTGCTTCCTCCAAAGCCTCTTTATGACGCACATTAGTAATATAAATTTCATCATTATAAGATAGACTTCCATGAAAAAACATATTATTTAATTCCCCATAAAATGCTTCAAATCCTGTCTGCTCTTTCGCACTGATATCAATAATTGTCTTGTCTAAATGTGATACAATATCTTCTTTTGTTATCACATTTTCCAAATCTGATTTATTTTGTAAAATAATAACCTGTTTATCCTGAATCTGTCTCATAATCTCATAATCATTTTTATCTAATGGAACAGAAGCATCTACAATATAAAGAATCAAATCTGCCTGCTGCATAGCTTCTAAGGATTTATCCACGCCAATCCGTTCTACTACATCCTCTGTATCCCGAATGCCGGCAGTATCTACAATATTCAAAGGAATTCCATTAATCGATATAAATTCCTCCAACGTATCTCTCGTCGTCCCTGCAATTTCCGTCACAATTGCACGTTCTTTACCGGTCAGTACATTCAACACAGAAGATTTTCCTGCATTTGGTTTTCCGAGAATTACAGTATGGATTCCTTCTTTCATTAATTTACCATCATCTGCAGTTTCAATTAAATGATATATTTCTTTTTCTTTCCGGACAAGTAATTCATCTAAAGTGTCTCCAAAATCGTCTAAGCTGTAGTGCTCCGGATCATCCAAAGCAGATTCAATATAAGCAATATTATGAATCAGTTCATCACGCAGCTCTTCTATCTTTTTCCGCAAGCTTCCTTTCAATTGGGAAACAGCAGTCTTTGTTGCTAAATCACTTTTTGCAGATATCAAATCCATAACTGACTCTGCCTGGGATAAATCTATTCTTCCATTCAAAAATGCACGTTTTGTAAATTCACCAGGCTCTGCCAGCTTTGCACCATTCTTTAGCAATAAATGAAGAATCTGTTTCATTACCTGTATACCACCATGACAGTCAATTTCCACAACATCCTCTCTCGTATAGGTGGAGGGAGCCTTCATAACCAAAACAATTACCTCATCAATAATTTGTTCCTCTTTTCCATAAATTCTGTCCACAATATTCCCATAAGCAGCCGTATACGACTCCAGATTATGAATCTCTTTTCCTCTTTTCTTTGGAACAAAAACAGAATCTGCTATTTTAATTGCATGTTCACCACTTACACGAATAACTCCAATTCCACCCTGATTCATTCCCGTTGCTATGGCAGCTATGGTATCTGAAAATTTTATCATTTTTCTTACCCTTCTAAATTATCTTATTCTTTATTTTCTTCCTTTTCTTTGTCAACGTGCATATTATACCACAAGGGTATATATTCTCACTAGGCTCGTATTGCGCTTCACTTATATTCGCCAAGTGTTCATATTATACCACAAGGGCATATATAAAAAATAGTGGAAAGATTCATTTATTCAGATGAATCTTCCCACTTCTCCATTCATATTCTCTTCCTTTACTTCTTCAAATATATAACTACCTTGCGGTAAGGCTCTTCACCTTCACTCCTGGTTGCTACATATTTATCATTTTGTAATGCAGAATGAATAATTCTTCTCTCATATGGATTCATTGGCTCAAGCGTAACACTTCTTCTGCTTCTTTTAACCTTAAATGCAATATTCTTGGCAAGATTCTCCAAAGTATCTTTTCTTCTTGCACGATAATTTTCTGTATCCAGCTTTACACGGACATAGGATTCACTTTCCTTATTGACAAATAAACTAATCAAATACTGTAAAGCATCTAAAGTCTGTCCTCTTTTACCAATCAGAATACCCATTTCCGGTCCTTCTAAATTAATACTCATATTATTATTTTCTTCATCAAAATCAATGGTAATTTCTGTTTCAATATCCATTGCTTTGAATAGAACTTCTAAATATTCATTTGTTTTATCCGCAATTGTTTTAGCTTTCTCTAATTTTTTTGCCTTTATAATTGCAGGCTTTGCACCCAGTCCCAAAAATCCGGCAGAGCCTTTATCCACTATTTCATATTCTAATTCGCTACTGGTAACTCCAAGCTCTATTGTTGCTGCTGTAACTGCCTCTTCTACTGTTTTTCCCTTAAACTCTGTGTAACTCATTTTACTTCTCCTCCTTAATTACTTTTATCATTATTTGAATTATTATAATTCATCATAATATTTGCTTTCGAACCAAGGCTTCCTTCTTTATATTTTTTATTCTGCTTTTCCTGTACTGCTTTTTGCGATTTTTCAGAAGGAACATAATTTCTTAAAGATGCTGCAGAATTTTTTTTCATTGCCTGCTGTTTTTCCAGCTGCTCCTGAGCTTCCGCAGAGGTATCCATCATTCGCTCCATAAAGGATTTTTTTCCACCACGTTTTTCTTTCTTTTTTGCAGCTTTCTCCATCTGCTTTTCCAAAATTTCATCCATATCTACATGGTCATAATAGAAGTTAACAATCAGCTGTGTCAATAAAGATATCAGTGCACTTATTGACCAGTAAATACCAATACCTGCCGGCAGGGAAATACAAATAAAAATAGACATAAGAGGCATTGTAATCTGCATACTCTTCATCATTGTATTTGCCGTTGCATCACTCTGCTGCTGATTGCCGGAAGTAACCTTCATTGACAAAAAATTAAAAAAAGCAGATGATATTGGAATCAAAAGTGCCCAGCTTAGCTTATAACCAGGGGCCTCCGAAATATTAATTCCAAGAACAAAAGAATGAATCTGGTCAATTTTATCAATATTTTCTGCAACATTACCTGATAAATTCAAAGTATCCATTAAAGTATTTAAATGGGATACTCCAAAATTAGATAATACATCTATCACATTATTAATACCAATTTCTGTCAAATCTTTAAATTTACTGATTGCATAGCTGGCACCACTAATACTATTTTCATTTACAAAATCGATTAAAAACTGCTGCACCTTTCCTTCTCCCTGGCTGTCTATAACACCCTGGGCAATCGGCATATACATATCTTTTATCTTTCCAACATAGGCTGGAATATTTTGTATCACCTTGTAAAGTGCATAAATAATAGGCAGCTGAATTAAAGTAGGAAGGCATCCACTTGTCATGGATGTTCCATATTTATCATAGACAGCCTGCAACTCCTGCTGTTGCTTTACCATAGATTCCTGGTCTTTTTTATCTTTATATTTTTTTTGAATCTTCTGAATTTCAGGCTGAATAACCGCATTAATCTTCATAGATTTTTGCTGTTTAAATGTTAATGGAAATAATATCAGCTTCACAATTATAGTGAAGAGAATAATACATACTCCTAAATTTGCTATTCCATTACTTCCTGCCAGAATATTATAAGTAAAATCCAATAATTTACCAAATACCCAGGCAAATGGCCCTAAAAAACCTCCCTGTGCCGTTAAAAACATCAAAATAAAAGTCCTCCTTAAGATTTTTTCTGTGGAACCGGATCATATCCACCTTTTGAAAAAGGATTGCATCGTAATATTCTCCAAATAGCCAGCAGACTTCCCTTGATTACTCCATGAACCTCTAAAGCCTCAATAGCATAGGAAGAACAGGTTGGATAATACTTACAGGTTGCATGTCCTTTAAGCGGTGACAAAAATTTCTTATAAAATTGTATCAATTTAATGAGAATATTTTTAATAATGTTCAAAACACACCTTATTTTGTGCATTTTTCCAAAGAATCTAAGATTTGATGCAGCTTAGCTAAATGGAGAAATGCACTTTCCATATCCCAATAGTTACGACCTTTAGAATTAACCCTAGCCACCACTACAATATCCTTACCTTTCATAAGATTATTCTGCTGTAAGCGGTAAACCTCTCTAATCAATCTGGTGATACGATGTCTGACAACACTATTGCCAACCTTTTTACTAACAGATATCCCAAGTCTGTTACTCTCCAGATTATTGTCAACTATATACATAACAAGGTATTTATTAGCATAGGATTTACCTCGTTTATATACATTTCCAAATTCTAAACTGTTCTTTAAAGAAATAAATTGTTTCATTGACTGATTCCTAACTCAAAAATGATCCACTGAACCATTTCTTCATATGCTTGGCAACAAAGAAAAAGGTCACAAATCTGTGACCTATGCTGATAAACGCTTTCTACCCTTTGCACGTCTTGCGGCCAAAACTTTTCTACCATTTGAAGTGCTCATTCTTTTTCTAAACCCATGAACCTTTGATCTCTGTCTCTTCTTAGGCTGAAATGTCATTTTCATCTCAAAATACACCTCCTTCTTTCTGAAAACACTTAGCACATTATATTAAAAAAACCTTTATAAGTCAAGCAATTCTTTATGTTTTTCTTTTTTTATACCTAAAACACAATATATGGTATTTTTATTCTTATTTTATTACTATATGATTGTTACCCTGATTCAGAAAATCTATACAGTCCACACATTCTCTGAAATTTATCCTTAAGTTTTCTTGTGTTTACATAATGTTATCCACAAAATGTGAATAACTTGTGGATAACTACCCTTTCTTCATGTGGATTTATAAACTTTTTCCTCTATTTTATTGATTTTTTCATAAAAATTAAAGTTTTCCACAATACATTCTATCCTTAAAGATACCTCTTTTTTCCTTGAAAAAAACCTGTCTTTAGTGTATTATTAATTAGTATGCGTATGCTCATTTTAAAAACATGTATACAATTTATTATACTATTTTAGAAAGGAATAATCATATGAAAGAAATGCTTATAAAACAATGGGACAACATATTAAATCTTTTAGAAACCGAATATGATGTATCCCATATGATGATTAATACCTGGATTCGTGCCCTTTCTATTAAAGAAGTAACTGATACCACCATCACTCTTTCCATGGACAAAAAACTTGGAGCAAGAGGAATTGAATTTATAGAAAAGAAAATGTATGATATCTATCTTCAATCTGCTATCGAAGCAACCTTAAACCAATCATTTGAAATTTTATTTTGTGTGGATGGAGAAGATATTCCAAATAATCGGGATAATGCAGATAATTCTTTAGATGGTCATATTAAGCTTTCTTTAGAAAGAAGCAATTTGAATCCTAAATATACATTTGATACCTTTGTAATTGGGGATAACAACAGACATGCTCATGCAGCATGTGTTGCAGTGGCAGAAGAACCTTCTTCCGCTTATAACCCCTTATTTTTATATGGAGGTGCAGGACTTGGAAAAACACATTTAATGCAGGCTATTGCCCGCCATATTATTACCCATAATCCAGATTTAAAGGTTCTTTATGTATCCAGTGAAACATTTACGAATGAGGTAATTGAGGCAATCCGCAATAATAAAAGTGATGAATTAAGGGCAAAATACCGGAGTCAGGATGTATTATTAATTGATGATATCCAGTTTGTAATTGGTAAGGACTCCACACAGACTGAATTTTTCAATACTTTTAATGACCTGTATAACTCAAATAAACAGATAATTATTTCTTCTGATAAACCTCCAAAGGAAATTGAAACCTTGGAGGAACGGATGCGGACTCGTTTAGAATGGGGCGTTCCTGTAGATATCCACGCTCCAGACTATGAAACCCGTATGGCAATTCTTAAAAGAAAGGCTGAAATGGATCATATTATAATTGCTGATGAAATATTAGATTACATAGCCCAGAACGTAGTATCAAATATACGTGAATTAGAGGGAGCTCTCAATAAAATCAGCGTTTATACCAAACTTGAGAATCATAAAGAAGAATTAACAATCGAAAAGGCAGCAGATATCTTAAAAGATTTAATATCCAAGGATATACATCAGGAAATTACACCGGATTTTATCATTAATATTGTTTCCGACCATATGAATGTTCCTTATGATGATATTACTTCATCTAAGAGAAGTCAGGATATTGCTACCGCAAGGCAGGTTGTAATGTACCTTTGCAGAAAATATCTAGATCGCTATTCTTTACAGCAAATAGGTGCATCTGTTGGCGGCAGAGACCATTCAACTGTATTAAATGGAGTACAAAAAATTGAACATCTTATGCAAAAGGACCCTTCCATGAAAGTGACCATTGAAACAATTGAAAAGAAAATGAATGTATAGCTATTATATTCCAGTTTATAATTTGTGGATAAGCTGTTTAAAAATTGTGAATAGCTGATTTTATATAACATTTTATTTTATGAACGCTGCATAGCTTATAAGATTTCCAACATATTTTAAACGGATTATCAAGAGTTCAAATACGGAGTTATGAACAGCATTTTTTATGAATATAAAAGCTTTTTCAGGGGTTTACACAAATCCACAACCCCTACTACTCTTACTACTAAAATATATTAATTGTTTGTAAAATGTGCAAACCCACATTTTGTAACGAAAGGAGTTTTACACAATGAAGATTAGTTGTCAGAAGGCATCATTGATGAATGGTATTAATATTGTTTCTAAAGCAGTATCTACAAAAAGCACAATGCCTAATTTACAATGCATTTTAATTGAATCCTCTTTAAGTGAGATACGTTTGATTGCAAATGATATCGAGTTGGGAATTGAAACAGTGATTGAAGGAACAATAACAGAAGCCGGAAAGATTGCATTAGATGCAAAACTTTTTAGTGATATTATTCGAAAACTTCCGGAAAGTGAGGTAGTGATTGAAACAAACGCTAATTATCAGGCTAATATCCAATGTGAACGTTCAAAATTTAATATTCCTGGAACCTCAGGAGAAGATTTCAATTATCTTCCTGAAGTGGAGAAAAATAAATATATTAATCTTTCACAGTTTACCTTAAAGGAAGTTATCCGCCAGACTATATTCAGTATTTCGGACCAGGAAAATACAAAAATTATGACTGGTGAATTATTTGAGGTAAATGGTGATATCTTAAAAGTTGTTTCATTGGATGGGCATCGTATTTCCATTCGTAAGGTTCAGTTAAAAGAAAGTTTTGATGGAATGAAGGTAATTGTTCCTGGAAAAACTTTGAATGATGTAAGCAAAATTTTAACAGGCGGTGCAGAGGATGAAGTTCATCTATATGTAACAGATAAGCATATTTTATTTGAATTTGAGCAGACAAAAGTGGTATCCCGGCTGCTTGAGGGTGAATTTTATAAAATTGACCAGATGTTATCGAATGATTATGAAACAAAATTTACAATTAATAAAAAGGAATTTTTAGATTGTATTGACAGAGCTTCCTTGTTTATTAAAGAATCTGATAAGAAGCCGATTATTATGAATATAGAAAATTCCAATATTTATCTGAAGATTGATTCTTCATTGGGCTCTATGAATGAAGAGATTGAAATAAAAAAAGAAGGCAAGGATTTGAGAATTGGATTTAATCCAAAATTTCTTATGGATGCACTGAGAGTGATTGATGATGAAGAAGTGGATATCTATATGGTTAATGCAAAATCTCCATGCTTTATAAGAAATGAAGATAACAGTTATATTTATTTAATTTTACCAGTGAGCATTGCAGCATAGAATGCCTAAATAAGATATTGGAGGCAGATTATGGAAGAAAATCAAAATATACAGGAAAATGAAGAAAAAGAAGCTCTTGATACTATCTCAGATGAAAAATTAGAAAAAATGAGAGAGCAGGCTAGAAAAAAGGGAGAAAAAAATAGAAAGAAGCAAAAAAAATTACAGGAAAAACAGCAAAAAAGTGGAAAAAAATGTAAGATATCCGGTATTATAGCAGCAATTGCCGGAATTTTGGAAATATTTTTTGGAGGAGGATCTTCTACTACTATTTGTATTGGAATTACCTTTATTTGTATTGGTTATTTTTATTATAATTTAGGTAAAAGGATGGATAGAGAAAATAAAAGATAAGAGGCAGATATGGAAACATTAAAATTAAGGGAAAAAGATGAATTTATCAATTTAAGCCAGCTTTTAAAAGCTTTGAATCTGGTAGAATCCGGAGCAATGGCAAAAGAGGTCATTGATGAAGGATTGGTAAAAGTAGATGGAGAAGTAGAATCCAGATATCGGCGAAAGCTTTATGATGGTATGATTGTTGAATTTAATGGTGAACAGATAAAGGTTATAAGATAGCTTCACATTTTGATAAAAATGTTGGTTTATTAAGGTATGGTAGTATGTATATTAATTCGCTAGAGCTCAGTCATTATAGAAATTACAATGATTTGTCAATCGCATTTGATCCGGGAATTACAATTCTTTATGGAGATAATGCTCAGGGAAAAACCAATATTTTAGAGGCGGTCTACTTATCTGGAACCACAAAATCCCACCGTGGAAGCAAGGACAGGGATATGATACAGTTTGGAGAAGAGGAAGCTCATATAAGGCTTAATCTTACAAAGCATGAGGTAGGGCATCGCATTGATATGCATCTTCGGAAAAATAAAACCAAAGGTGTGGCCATAGATGGACAAAGTATCAAAAAAAGTGGACAATTATTTGGAATGATTCACATGATATTTTTTTCACCGGAGGATTTAAGTATTATAAAGAATGCCCCTTCTGAAAGAAGAAGATTCATAAATTTAGAACTCTGCCAGTTAAATAAATTATATTATTATAATTATGTGAATTATAATAAAGCATTGAATCAGAGAAATACATTGTTAAAACAAATTGCATTTAATCCTAAGGTAAAGGATACTCTGGATATGTGGGATACCTGCCTGATGGAATATGGTAAATGTATCATAGAAGAAAGAGAACTTTTTATTAAACAGTTAAATGATATGGTAAAAGGTATTCATCATCATTTAACTGGAGAAAAAGAATCCATTGAAATTGGTTATGAAAAGAATGTGACAATAGAGGATTATGAAAATATGATGCGTTCTAAAAGAGAAATGGATTTAAAATACCAGTCTACACAGACAGGTCCTCATAGAGATGATATGTGTTTTTATATTAATGGAATTGATGTAAGAAAATTTGGTTCTCAGGGACAGCAGAGAACAGCTGCTTTATCCTTGAAGCTGGCAGAAATAGAGCTGGTAAAGTCAATAATCCATGATACACCTATTCTTTTATTAGATGATGTGATGAGTGAACTGGATAGCAGTCGTAAAAATTATCTGCTGGATAGTATAAAGGAAATTCAGACAATTGTAACCTGTACTGGTTATGATGATTTTATAAAATCAAGATTACATATTAATCAGATATATAAAGTGACGAATGGGATGGTTGATGTATTTAAGATTAATTGAAAATATTATTTATTGTTTAAAATGATTGTAAATATATAATTTAAAAAAAATTATATATTAAAAATATTAGGAGGAAAGAAATGGGAAAGAAAAATGAACAGGAATATGGTGCCGAACAGATTCAAATTTTAGAGGGTTTGGAAGCAGTTCGTAAAAGACCTGGTATGTATATTGGTACAACCTCTGAAAAAGGTTTGCATCACCTGGTATATGAGATTGTAGATAATGCTGTAGATGAAGCATTGGCAGGATATTGTGATGATATTAAAGTTACAATTAACAAGGATAATTCTGTAACGGTTGTAGATAATGGACGTGGTATTCCCACAGGAATCCAGGAAAAAGCAGGAATTCCGGCAGTAGATGTTGTGTTTACCATGCTTCATGCCGGTGGTAAATTTGGTGGTGGAGGCTATAAGGTAGCAGGTGGTCTTCATGGTGTGGGAGCTTCCGTTGTAAATGCGCTTTCAGATTGGTTAGAGGTTGAAATTTGTCGTGATGGTAAGGTTCACAAGCAGCGTTACGAAAAAGGTAAGATTATTCATCCGTTAGAGGTTATCGGTAATACAAGAAAAAAAGGAACTAAGATAACCTTTATGCCGGACGCTACAATTTTTGAAACATTGGAATTTGATTTTGATACTCTGCGTACCAGACTTCGTGAAATGGCATTTTTGACAAAGGGACTTAAAATTACTTTAAGTGATAAGCGTGCCGGTAAAGAAAAAGAAAGAGAATTTCATTATGAAGGTGGAATTAAGGAATTTGTAGAATATATTAACCGTCATAAGGATCCTTTATATGATAAAATTATTTATTGTGAAGGAGAAAAAGATGGTGTTGTGGTGGAGGTTGCACTTCAGCATAACAGTTCTTATAGCGAGTCTGTTTATACTTTTGTAAATAATATCGGTACAGTAGAAGGTGGTACGCATTTGACAGGTTTCCGTTCTGCTATTACAAAGGTATTTAATGACTATGCAAGAAATAATAAAATGCTTAAAGATAACGAGGATAATCTATCTGGTGATGATTTAAGAGAAGGTCTTGCTGCTATTGTAAGTATTAAAATTGGAGATCCTCAGTTTGAAAGCCAGACTAA
Organism: uncultured Eubacteriales bacterium; assembly: GCA_900548855.1. Taxonomy (GTDB): domain Bacteria; phylum Bacillota; class Clostridia; order Lachnospirales; family Lachnospiraceae; genus CAG-590. The sequence continues at coordinate 23,772 of URMF01000014.1, read as the reverse complement.
GATTAAACTTGGTAACTCTGAGGCGAGAACTGCTGTAGATAATGTTGTGACAGAACAGCTTACTATTTTTTTGGAATTGAATCCAAAAGTTGCAAAGATTATTATAAATAAGGCAATTCAGGCACAAAGAGCAAGAATTGCAGCCCGTAAAGCAAGAGATGTGGCAAGAAAATCTACATTAAATGATTCTATGGCTCTTCCTGGAAAGCTGGCAGATTGTTCCGATAAGAATCCGGAAAATTGTGAAATTTATATTGTAGAGGGGGACTCTGCGGGTGGGTCTGCAAAGACTGCCCGCTCCCGTGCAACACAGGCAATTCTTCCGCTTCGTGGTAAAATATTGAATGTAGAAAAAGCAAGAATTGACAGAATTTTGGGAAATGAAGAAATTAAGGCGATGATTACAGCATTTGGTACCGGAATTCATGAGAATTTTGATATTACGAAGCTTCGTTATCACAAAATTATTATTATGACAGATGCGGATGTGGATGGTGCTCATATCGCGACATTGATGCTTACTTTCTTTTACCGCTTTATGCCGGAACTGATTCGTCAGGGATATGTGTATCTGGCACAGCCGCCACTTTATAAGCTGGAAAAAAATAAAAAAGTATGGTATGCGTATAGTGATGAAGAACTGGACGATATTTTAAAAGAAGTGGGAAGAGACCAGAATAATAAGATTCAGCGTTATAAAGGTCTTGGAGAAATGGATGCGTCCCAGCTCTGGGATACTACTATGGACCCGGAACATAGAATTTTACTTCGTGTTGGAATAGAAGATGATAATGAAGCAGAAATTGATTTAACCTTTAATACATTAATGGGTGATAAGGTAGAACCAAGACGTGAATTTATTGAGGAAAATGCAAAATTTGTAAAGAATCTGGATGTGTGATATTAAAGAGGACGCTTAGAGTAGATATAAATGTCCCTCTTTGTAAATCATTTATATCTACTCTAAGCTGGTTACTCAAATATATAATAAATATTTGCATTAGATATTTTTATAAGAATATAGAAAGAATTATAGTACATTAATTTATTAAGTAGTAGAAGAAATTGAAAAAAAAGGAGAAAAGAATGGAAGACAATATTTTTGATAAGGTGAATGAAGTTGACCTTAAAAAAACCATGGAAAATTATTATATAGATTATGCCATGAGTGTTATCACTTCCCGTGCTTTACCGGATATCAGGGATGGCTTAAAGCCAGTTCAGAGAAGAATTTTATATTCTATGATTGAATTGAATAATGGTCCGGACAAGCCACACCGTAAATGTGCCCGTATTGTCGGTGATACAATGGGTAAGTATCATCCTCATGGAGACAGCTCCATTTATGATGCATTAGTAAAGCTTGCCCAGGATTGGAATACCAGATATCCACTGGTAGATGGACATGGAAATTTTGGTTCTGTGGATGGTGATGGTGCAGCTGCAATGCGATATACAGAGGCAAGGCTTTCCAAAATTTCTATGGAAATGTTAGCAGATATCAATAAGGATACAGTTGATTTTGCACCTAACTTTGATGAGACAGAAAAGGAGCCGGTAGTTCTTCCTTCCCGTTATCCAAATCTCTTAGTAAATGGTACCGGTGGTATTGCGGTAGGTATGGCAACTAATATCCCTCCTCATAATCTTCGCGAAGTAATTAATGCGGTTGTCAAGATTATAGATAATTATGTACAGGAAAACAGAGAAACAGAAATTGATGAAATATTAGATATTATAAAAGGTCCTGATTTTCCAACAGGAGCTACTATTTTAGGACACCAAGGTATAGAGGATGCTTACCGTACCGGACGTGGTAAAATTAAAATTCGTTCTGTTACAGATATCGAACCAATGGCAAATGGTAAACAGAGAATTGTTGTCACAGAGCTCCCATATATGGTAAATAAGGCAAGGTTAATCCAGAATATTGCAAACCTGGTTAAGGAAAAAAAGATTGAAGGAATTGCAGAGCTTCGTGATGAATCCTCCAGAGAAGGTATGCGAATTGCCATTGAATTGAAACGTGATACCAATGCAAATGTGGTTTTGAATCAGCTTTATAAACATACTCAGCTTCAGGACAGTTTCGGTGTTATCATGCTTGCCCTGGTAAATGGTCAACCAAAGGTATTAAATATTCTGGAGATGTTGAAGCATTATCTGAATCATCAAAAGGATGTTATTACCAGACGTACAAAATTTGAATTAAATAAGGCAGAAGAACGTGCTCATATTTTAGAGGGATTGTTAATTGCACTGGATAATATTGACCGTGTGATTGAGATTATCCGCTCTTCTAAAAATGTTTCAGAAGCAAAGGAAAATTTAATAAAAGAGTTTAAACTTTCAGATGCCCAGGCTCAGGCAATTGTGGATATGCGTCTTCGTGCTCTTACCGGTCTGGAAAGAGAGAAACTGGAAGCAGAATATAGAGAATTAATGGAACGGATTGCAGAATTGAAAGCAATTCTGGCAGATGAACATAAATTATTAGGTGTTATCAAGGAGGAAATTCTAATTATTGCCACAAAGTATGGTGATGATAGAAGAACTTCCATTGGATTTGATGATGATGATATTACCATTGAAGACCTGATTAAAAAAGAAAATACAGTAATTACAATGACAAAGCTTGGTTATATTAAGAGAATGACTATTGATAATTTCAGGGCTCAGCATCGTGGTGGAAAAGGTATTAAAGGAATGTCTACCATTGAAGATGATTTTATTGAAGATTTATTTATGACCACAACCCATCATTATCTGATGTTCTTTACCAACAGTGGTAAGGTGTATCGGATGAAGGCTTATGAGATTCCGGAATCTGCCAGAACCTCAAGGGGAACAGCTATCGTAAATCTTCTTCAGTTAAATCCTGGTGAAAAGATTACGGCGGTAATTGCCCTTAAGAAATATGAAGAAGGCAAATATTTATTTATGGCTACCAAGAATGGTATTGTAAAGAAAACAAAGATTACGGAATATGCAAATGTTCGTAAGACAGGACTTGCTGCCATTACATTAAAAGATGGGGATGAACTGATTGAAGTAAAAGCCACAGATAATACAAAAGATATTATTATGGTAACAAAGCTTGGTATGTGTATCCGATTTAATGAAACGGATGTAAGAAGTACCGGAAGAACCTCTCAGGGTGTTATCGGTATGAATTTATCTCCTGGTGATGAAATTATCGGTATGCAGATGGATACCCAGGGCGATGATTTGTTAATTGTATCAGAGAAGGGTATGGGCAAACGTACTTCTATGGAAGAATTTACACCTCAAAGACGTGGTGGAAAGGGTGTGAAATGTTATAAAATTAATTCCAAGACAGGAAATGTAGTAGGAATGAAAGCAGTAAATGATGATAATGAAATTATGCTGATTTCTACAGAAGGAATAGTAATCCGGTTAGAGTGTGATTCTATTTCTGAGCTTGGAAGAATTACTTCCGGGGTGAAGTTGATGAAGATGGATGAGGCAAAGGATATTATGGTTGCTTCCATTGCTAAGGTCCGGGATAAATCTCCGGAAGACAGCATTGCAGAATTTGAGGCAGAGCAGGAAAAGGAAGAAAAAGAAAATAAATAATTTTCAGGTGGCAGATAATATATTCTGCCACCTTTCTTATTATAAAAAAGTACAGTGAAAATAAGGAATTCAAGTTTGACATGAAGGAAAGAACATGGTATTCTATTAAAGGGTCGGCTTTGATTAACAGGAATCTGTTATTCTAATAAAAAATCGACTTTTCCTATTTTGAATAACATTTTATCCGGTTTTATACGCCAAAGAGAAAAGGGAAAAAAGAAGAATGGATGAGAAATTTAGAAAAAGCTTAGAAGAAAACGGTACAGATGTGGATACAGTTTTAAAACGTTTTTTAGGAAATGAAGCAATGTATATAAAATTTCTTGTGAAATTTATAGATGATAAAAATTATGAAGGTGTAATTGAAAATATAGAAAAACGAGATTATGAAGAAACCTTTAAAAGTGCACATAGTTTAAAGGGAGTGGCTGCTAATCTGGGAATTGAACATGTACGTGCCGCTGCCTCGCAGATAACGGAATTGCTGAGAAATAAGCCGGTAGAGGAAAATACGGATGCCAAGCTGGATGAATATAAAAAGCAGCTTCAGGAGGCATATGAAGCAATCCGGAAAATCATTGAGGAGAACAGACAATAAATCTAATTTTCACAGAACAGGATTGATGAAGGGTTATAAACAAATAGGGGAGGAATCAGAATGGACAAACAGCAGATATTGATTGTTGATGATGAAGAAGTAAACCGTGAGATATTAAAGGGAGTATTTCAAAACGATTATGACATTATTGAAGCGTCTGATGGAATGGAAGCAGCGAATCAAATTGAGAATAATCAAAATATCGTATTAATTCTACTGGATGTCATAATGCCTGTAATGGATGGCTTTGAAGTATTGAATTATTTGAAAAAAAGAGATTTGTTAGAAAAGTTTCCGGTGATTTTGATTACCGGTGAGACGGTTCTTAACAGTGAAGAACAGGCTTATTCTTTTGGTGTTGCTGATGTAATACATAAGCCATTTTATCCGCATATTGTACAGCGGAGAGCACAGAATATTATTGAATTATATCAGAATAAGCACCATATGGAAGAACGTATTAAGGAGCAGGAGAAGGCAATCCTGGAGAAGGAAAAGAAAATCCGTGAAAGTAATGAATTTATGATTGATGCGCTTAGTTCGGTAGTGGAATTCAGAAACCTTGAGACTGGTGAGCATATCAAGCGTATTAAATATTTTACTAGAATATTATTAAAATATTTGACGAAATATTTCCCTGAATATGGGTTGACGCAGCAGCAGGTAGATGAGATTTGCAGGGCAGCGGCGTTACATGATATTGGTAAGATTGGAATTCCAGATTCCATTCTTTTAAAACCGGGTCGTTTGACAGCGGAAGAATTCGAAATTATGAAAACACATACTACAATTGGTTGTGAAGTCTTAGAAAAATTCCGTGAAAACCAGACTGGTGAATTTTATCAGTATTGTTATGATATATGCCGTTATCACCATGAAAGATGGGATGGTAACGGATATCCGGATCATCTGGCAGGGGAGGAAATACCGATAAGTGCCCATATTGTTGCCATTGCGGATGTTTATGATGCTTTGGTAAGTCCTAGAGTATATAAGAGCATGTATGCCAACAACATTGCATATAATATGATTATGAACGGTGAATGTGGACAATTTTCACCGGATGTATTGGAATGTTTTGCTCTTGCCAAAGAAGATTTCTTTAATATTGTGGAAGTGATTAAGATGTTTGATTTTTCATCGTGAGTTCGGAAATAGGCAGCAAAAATAATTGTTTTTGTTGCCCATTTTTAGCCACAATTGAGGAGGGATACATATGCAACAGGGAGAAAACAGTATTTTTCCCATGAATGAAGCTTTGGAAATGATTATAATGTTTGATGCTGCGGGAAAAATTTCTTATGTGAATGAGACAGCCCGCCAAAAACTGGAATACGATGATGATTTATGCGGCAAGCAGATTGGTGATGTATTTCCTAATGTCTTTTCAGTGCCAGACATTAATTTTGATGATAATGTCGAAAAAGGGTTGCAAAAAGAGTCGCAAAAAGGGTTGCAAAATTTTGTTGCTTATCGTAAGAATAAAACATGTTTTCCGGCAGAGGGCAAAATTATTAAAGCAAATTCCCAACCGGGATTGTACATATGTATGTTTAATGACATTCTGGAAAGAGAGTTTCTGAGTAGAGAAGTAGAACGAATTAAACAGGAAGCGGAACAGGCAATGAAGGTTAAATCTGAATTTGTTGCAAATGTGACCCATGAGCTTCGGACACCGGTAAACGGAGTGCTTGGAAATGTCAGAGAACTTTTGGAAAGAGACCTGGATAGTGAAACGGAAAAGTTATTGCGGATTGTTGAGCGCTGCTGTGGCGATATGAATAAAATTATTAATAATATATTGGACTTTTCTAAGCTGGAGGCTGGAAAATTTACGTTAGAGCCACGCAGATTTTCTTTTCGGAATATGATGGATTATGTAAAGGCTAATCATATTAACAGAATTACCGAAAAAGGGCTGGAATTTTTTATGACGGTATCTCCTCAGATACCAGAATATATCATCGGCGATGAACTGAAGATAGTGCAGATTTTAAATAATCTTTTATCCAATGCTCAGAAGTTTACTTCATGGGGTAGAATTACGGTAGAAGTATTCCGGACAGCTAAAGTAGATGACAAGCTGGAATTGTTCTTTATTGTATCAGATACTGGTATTGGGATTGATAAGGCGGATAGGGATAAACTGTTTCAGAGCTTTTCTCAGGTGGATGCATCCATTTCCAGAAAGTATGGAGGGACAGGTCTTGGTTTAAATATATGTAAACAGATTGTGGAATTGATGGATGGAAGTATTGAAGTAGAAAGTGAGAAGAATAAGGGAAGTAATTTCTCATTTTCTATATGGGTAGGTATTTGCGAGGAAGATGAAGCAGTTTTGCAGCAACCGGATGATTTAAAGTATAATCCGGGAGAGACCTTCTTCACGGATAGGTCCGATGAGGAAGTTGAAAATATTAGAATATATGGAACAAAAGAAAATCAAAAAAATCTTCAGAAAAATTTGTCGAAGTTGATTCTTTGTATTGAAATGGATAATTGGGAAAAGGCAGAGGATTTTATGGAAGTCATCCGGCAGTTGACCCAGCAAGCATCTCAGGATGTAAAACGTACAGTATTAAGGCTGAAAATGGCAGTTCAAAAAGAAAATTATGATAAAGCAGTTACAGAGTTTAAAGTATTGGATAATTTCCTGCAGCAGGAAGGAGATTTGTCATGATTTATGAGAATAAAAATGCCGAAAAAGAAAAAGTCCTCATCGTGGACGATGTGGAAATAAATAGAATAGTTCTGGAGCAGATTATAGACAATATGGGGGTACATTCCATCCTGGCAGAAAATGGTGAACAGGCTTTGATGCTGGCTGAAAAGGAACATCCTCAATTGATTCTGACGGATATTTCCATGCCGGGAATGGATGGTTATGAATTATGTGGGGCTTTGAAAAAGAAAAAAAGTACAAGGAATATACCGGTTATTTTTATTTCTGCATACGATAATCCGCAGAATATCGTAAAAGGCTTTACATTGGGTGGTGAGGATTATATTATAAAACCATTTATTGAAGAAGAAGTTCAGGCGCGGGTAGGTGTCAGACTTCGCCTTTATAAAGCAAACCGGGAAATGATGGAAATGAACCGGCGGCTTCAGATTTCTGTAAACGAGCAGATTAAACAGGTAGAGCAGGAAAGAAAAAATATTTTATATGCTATGGCAAACATTGCCGCACAAAATGTCAATTATGAGAAGGAATATGTTGAACGGCTTGGTAAGAATTGCAGGATTTTAGCATTAGCCATGCAGCTCTCTCCCTTGTTTGAGTCAAAAATTTCTGATAATTATATCGAAATGTTAGAATTAGCCGCACCACTTTGTGATATAGGAAATATTGGGATTTCCAAGGAAATTTTACAGAAAAGCACAGAACTGACAGCAGAAGAAACAGCTGTTGTGCAAAATCATACAAACATTGGTGCAAAACTCTTAATGGACATTTGTGGAAACAATGATTATAATGATTTTGTTAGCATAGCTGCTGATATAGCACAGTGTCATCATGAAAACTGGGATGGAAGTGGTTATCCGAATAAACTGAAAAAAGAAAAAATTCCGCTGGGGGCACAGATTGTTGCCGTTATGGAGCGGTATTGTACATTGACAGCGAAAGAGTCCTGTTCAAAGGAGGAGGCGCTGGCGATTATGGATAAAGAGTCAGGAATTAAATTTAATCCGGATATTTTTAAGATTTGTTATAAAATATCACGTCAACTATGCTAAATGCGTAAAAGATATTATTTTGACGGAGGGATGAACGGTGATTACAGATGAAGAATTTGGAAGAATAGTGTTCTATATGAAACAACGCTATGGTATTGACTTATCGCAAAAAAAAGTCATTGTAAATGGACGTCTGGAAAACTATATTAAGAGAAAAGGATGGAATAATTTTAATGATTTCATGAACGCCGTTGAAAATGACAAAAGCGGCAATGAGGAAAAAATGCTGGTTAACTTTTTAACCACGAATCACACCTATTTTATGAGGGAATTTGAGCATTTTGATTTTTTCAAGGGAACGGTGCTTCCATGGCTGAAAATGAAGGAACAAAGAAACAAGGATTTACGCATTTGGTGTGGAGCTGCTTCTACAGGTGAAGAACCTTATATGATAGCCATGGTTTTGGCAGATTTCTTTGGCCTTGAGAAAAACCAGTGGGATACTAAAGTTTTGGCTACTGATATTTCCACAAGAGCGCTACAGCAGGCCATGGCGGGAATTTATAGTACCGATCAGGTAAATAAAATGCCTGAGCAATGGAGAAGGCATTTCTTTAAAGCTCTTCCCGGAGGGCAGTTCCGGGTAAAGGATGAATTAAAGAAAGAAGTGATTTTCAGAAAGTTTAATCTGATGGATACTTTTCCGTTTAAGAAAAAAATGCATGTTATATTTTTACGCAATGTTATGATATATTTTGATGATCCAACTAAGCGGGAAGTGGTTCAGAAGGTGTATGATGCCTTAGAGCCAGGCGGTTACTTTTTTATAGGAACAACAGAAACAATTGACAGGGGTTCGACACCTTTCCAAATTGTTCAGCCGTCTATTTTCCGAAAGAGAGAGAGGTAGATAAAGGGTATGACACCAATTAAAGTTTTAATCGTAGAAGACTCTATTGTGTTTCGAGAGTTATTGGTTCAGAATCTGAGCAAGGATCCAGCAATACAGATTGTGGCAACTGCAAAGGATCCCTTTGAGGCACGCGATCTTATTTTGAAACATCATCCGGATGTTATGACGTTGGATGTGGAATTGCCTAGAATGAGTGGGATTGATTTTCTGCGGAAGCTGATTCCTCAATATCCGCTTCCGGTGGTAGTCATCAGTTCCTTAAGTGATAAGGTATTTGATGCGATGAATGCCGGAGCTGTGGATTTTGTAGCAAAACCGGCTGTTTCAAACCGTGCCCAGCTGGAAGATTTTATTCGGAATGAGCTTTTGGTTAAGGTAAAAATTGCTTCGACTGCTAAGATTAGTAATATAAAAAAGACGGTGATGAATCAACAGGGACAGCAACAGTATCTTTCTACCACCAGAAATAATTTGATTGTAGCAATAGGAGCATCTACGGGTGGTACGGAGGCAATTTTTTCTGTAGTAAAGGATTTTGGAACAGATATTCCCGGGATTGTCTGTGTACAGCATATGCCGCCTAAATTTACGGGAATGTATGCAAAGAGGTTGAACGACCAGTGTAGAATTCAGGTAAAAGAAGCGGAAACAGGAGACAGAGTGCTTCCCGGTCATATGCTGATTGCTCCGGGAGGAGACCGTCATATGAGACTTGTAAAAGTGAATGGCGTTTATCAGGTGGAAGTAAAAGGCGGTCCCAGAGTAAACGGACATTGTCCTTCTGTGGATGTTTTGTTTGATTCGGTTGCGCAGGTTGCAAAATCGGATGCCCTGGGGATTATTCTGACAGGCATGGGCGGCGATGGAGCGAAGGGACTGCTGAATATGAGAAGGGCAGGAGCGAGAACAATTGGACAGGATGAATCTACCTGCGTTGTATATGGTATGCCGAAAGTAGCCTATGATTTGGGTGCTGTGGAATATCAGGATAAATTAGGAGATATTGCAAAAAGAACATATGCATTGTTAAATAAAATGTAAAGGAGAAAAAATATGAAAATTCTACTGGCAGAAGACGATTTTGCAACGAGAAAGTTTATGTTAAACTTTCTGTCAAAGTACGGTGAATGCGATGTGACTGTAGACGGTATGGAAGCAGTAGATGCATTTATGATGGCTCTGGAGGATGGACAGCCGTATGATTTGGTATGTCTGGATATTATGATGCCGGTTATGGACGGATACCAGTCTCTGGTAGGCATCCGGAATCTGGAGAAGGAAAGAAATATTCCGGAGGATAAAGCTGTAAAGGTGATTATGACTACGGCATTGAATGAGGAAAGAAATGTCAAAATGGCTTTTGAACTTGGATGTACAATTTATTCCGGCAAGCCGATTGATCAGGAAAAATTTGAGCAGGCGCTTAAAAAATTGAATCTGATCTGATTGATAAAGCAAAATTAGAATACAGGAAAGGAGAAGGATATGGCTGAAGAATTTAACACAGATGGCATGCTTGATATGTACTTGTTTGAGAATGAACAGTTATTGGAACAGCTTCAGGAGAGAGTTCTTGAACAAAAGGATGCAGAATGTTTTGATGAAGAAAGCATTAATGAAATATTCAGAACTATGCATACAATCAAAGGCTCTTCCGGTATTATGATGTTTGATAACATAACGGCAGTGTCACACAAGCTTGAGGATGTATTCTATTATCTACGGGAATCGCATCCTGAAAATGTGCCGCATTTGGAACTGGTGGAGCATGTGCTGTCGGTGGAAGATTTCATTTCAAATGAAATGGAAAAAATCCGTAACGGAGATCCGGTGGATGGTGATGCCAGCGAAATCATTGAGGAGCTTAACAAGTTTCTTGAGAAAATTAAAAGCGGTGGAACCGTGGAGGGCAAAGAATCGCCTCCAGAGAATGTGCATGAGGAGCCGAAGCATTTTTATATTGCCCCGGTTGCTACCAGCGCCAGTCGTTTCTACAAAATTTATATTACCTTTTATCCGGAAACAGAAATGGCAAACGTGCATGCTTATAAGACTGTATATGCCTTAAAGGAGATAGCAGAAGATCTTTTATATTCTCCAGAAGACATTATATCAGATGAAAGTAGTTCAGAGATTATTCTGGAAGAAGGATTTAGGATTCTCCTTCAGGCACAGTGTTCCGAAGAAGAAATCCGTAATATCATTGGCATTGGTTATGATATTAAACAAGTAGATGTCTTTGAGTGTAAAGCGGAAGAATTTCTGCAGGGCTTTGAGTTTGGCGAACAGGAAGAGGAAGTAGTAATTGACCTGGATTCAAGTGTAGAAGATATTGAATCACGAGTACAGGAGCAATCCGGTGAAAAGGAAGAGAAAAAGGAAGAGAAACAACCGGAAAAACCACAGATTACACCAGGTGATTTTGTAATTAAATCCAGAGAACCAGGAAAACAGAAAAAGCTTGCAAAGGATAAAAACAAAAAGAATGCCTTTATCAGTGTCAATGTCAAGAAGATGGACCAATTAATGGATTTGATTGGTGAGCTGGTAATTTCAGAATCAGTGGTGTTACAGAATCCGGATTTGAAGGTTCCGGGACTGAATCTGGATCGTTTTAATAAGGCAGCGGCACAGTTGTCTAAGATTTCCACTGATCTTCAGGATGTAATTATGTCTATGCGAATGGTTTCCCTGACGAATACATTCCAGAAGATGAACCGGATTGTTTTTGATGTATCCAGAAAGCTTGGAAAAGATATTGAGTTTGAAACGATAGGCGAGCAAACCGAGGTAGATAAGAATATTATTGAGAAGATTTCTGATCCGCTGATGCATATTGTAAGAAATTCAGTAGACCATGGTATTGAAGAAAAGGAAGAACGTCTGGAAAGCGGTAAGAGCGAAAAAGGAAAAATTACTCTTTCCGCAAAAACAGAAGCCGGAAAGGTCTGGATTAGCGTTTCGGACGACGGAGGCGGTCTGGATAGGATGAAGATTCTTTCAAAAGCCAGACAGCAGGGCCTATTGGATGATAGTAAACCAGATGCAGCTTATAAGGATAAGGAAGTATATCAGTTGATTACTTTACCTGGTTTCTCCACCAATGAGAAGGTCACAGAGTACTCAGGACGTGGAGTGGGCATGGATGTTGTAGTCCAGAATATTCAGTCCATTGGAGGTACGTTGGATATTGAAAGTACTCCGGGAATGGGCACTACTATGAGCCTGAAGATTCCTCTTACGCTTGCAATTATTGATGGTATTGTCATGGAAATAGGCAAATCCTCTTTTGTATTAGAGACAGGTGTTATTAAAGAATTTGTGCGCGTAAAAGAAGATATGATGATATATGAACCTAACGGAGATGAGTATATTATGATTCGTGGGGAGTGTTATCCGGTACTCAGGCTGGGAAAATGGTACGGTTTGGAGAAGTATTGTGAATCTGTTGAAGATGGAGTAATGTTAATTCTTGAAGTAGAGAATCAAAGAATCTGTCTTTTAGTTGACAAGTTGGTTGGGGAACAGGAGATTGTTGTAAAGCCGATTCCTTCCTATATCAAAAAAGTCAAAGGATTATCCGGTTGTACACAGCTTGGAGATGGAAGTATTGCTTTAATCCTGGATGCTGCAGGATTAATGGAATAAAAATATAGAAAGGAACGGTAACGATATGGATGGGATAAACGAATTAAACAGATTGTCACCAGAACCCAATTCAAATGATGAAAACAGTGAAAAGGGTAAGTATATGACTTTCAAATCGGGCAATGAGTATTTTGGATTAGCGATTCAATATGTAAATGAAATTATCCAAATGCAGGAAATCACAGCAATTCCTGAAACAGAGGATTATATCAAAGGTCTTATCAATCTGCGTGGAAAGGTTGTCCCTGTAATTGACGTAAGGCTACGTTTTAAACAGGAACCGCAGGAGTATAATGATAGAACCTGTATTATTGTCATTAATGTAAAATCATCTGTAGTAGGACTCATTGTTGAAAAAATTGCAGAGGTGGTTGAGATTAACGAAGACAATATACTCCCACCGCCTAAAATTGGTCATGCAGACAAGGTACAGAACAAATATGTTTATGGTATTGGTAAGGTAGGAAATGCCGTAAAATTATTGCTTGATCCGGATAAATTGTTGAATGATGAGGATTTATCGATTGTAGAGCAGGTAAACGATACTAATTTAGACGAAGAAGGAGAGGTATAGTTATGAAAGACATGAAGATGAAAACAAAAATGATTATAGGTTTTGCGATTCCCATTATACTTACAATTATTAATGTAATGGTAGGGATGTCTTCCGTGAGCAGAATCAACGATTCCGTAGCTTCAATGCAAAAAGAACAGGATGCAGCAGTTGAGCAGACAATGAAGGATATCGGTGCAGATGAATCGAAAGCTAAAATTTTGATGGAAACTATCGACAGTGTAAGTACAGAAGGCATGGAAAGTATTAATAAGAGTGCTAATATTTCTAATTATGTCAGCTTTGCAATGATTATCTTTTCTGTTATTATTACCGTTCTGATTGCTGTTTCTTTGATAAAAGCTATCAATAAATCTGTTATGCAGTTATCCAATGCGGCACGGGACATTGCTATGGGCCGGGTGGATATTGAACTGGTCAAGTACCATAATGATGAGTTTGGTGAATTAGTTGACAGCTATCAGGAAGTAATTAATAATACAAAATATCAGGCTAAGATTGCCGATGAAGTGTCAAACGGTAATCTTACAGTACAGGTTGATGTTAAGTCTGATGAAGATGTGTTAGGAAATGCCTTGAAGAAACTGGTTGCAGATAATCTTCATGCATTATCCAATATCAGTGATGCCGGCTCTCAGGTTACTGTCAGCTCTTCCCAGGTGGCAAGTGCAAGCCAGGCATTGGCACAGGGCTCTACTGAGCAGGCAAGTGCAATTGAAGAGATTACAGCATCAATTGATGAGATTGCAGAAAAGACGAAAGGAAATGCAGAAGAAGCCAATTCTGCTGCAAATCTTGTAGCCCGTGCAATTAAAGATGTGAAACAGGGAAATAAGCAGATGGAGGATATGATGACTGCGATGCAGGATATTAACAAGTCATCTGAAAGCATTTCCAAAATTATTAAGACAATTGATGATATCGCATTCCAGACCAACATTCTTGCATTAAATGCAGCAGTTGAAGCAGCAAGAGCAGGAGAAGCAGGAAAAGGCTTTGCGGTTGTAGCAGAGGAAGTTAGAAGTCTGGCTGCCAAGAGTGCAGCTGCATCGGGTGAGACCGCTGAATTAATTGAGGAATCAATTGAAAGGGTTAATGCAGGTTCTAAGATTGCGGATGAGACTGCAAAAGCGATGGAAGAAATTGCCAGAGTTGTACAGGAGAGTGAATCGATTATTAACAGCATTGCAGAATCCTCTAATTATCAGGCAACTGCAGTAGCCCAGATTGAGCAGGCAATCACACAGGTATCCCAAGTCGTACAGACGAATTCTGCTACCAGCGAGCAATGTGCGGCAGCCAGCGAAGAGTTATCTAACCAGGCATCCAGAATGCGGGAAATGCTTTCCATTTACAATCTGGGTTCTGGAAGCAATTCTACTTATAGCAGCTCTTATAATAGTTCCACATCAGCTTCTAATGAGCAGATTATTTCTCTTGGAGATGATTTTGGTAAATATTAATGTAAATGAACTATATTATATAATTAATTAACAAAATGCCTGCGGCAGGAATACCTTCCTGCCGCAGGCAAAATTTTTAATCATTTGATACGCAATCTAAACGGATACTGTTATCCTCCAAAGTTCCGGTAACCTCATAATTATAGGTTACCCCCTCCAGTTCAACTGTACCGCTGCATTTACCATCTGCAAAATCCTCTGTAATATCAATCCTTTTCAGATTATCACCAATTACCAGATAAATCTTATCATCTTTACTAACTAATGAAGTTTCTTTATCGGCAGAGTCTGTTATCATTACCTGGTCAGATTCGGATGCATCACTACCTGTTATTATCATATAAGATTCTTTTCCATCAATTTCACGAGTTACTTCTCCAACTAGTGTATCTCCCTCCTTATGCATGGTCATATCCAATTCCTGTTTTTCACCATTAACATAAAAGGTTACCTTTTGAATCCATGTGTCACCGGTTGCTGCATAGCAGATTCCGTTCGATACAATCAGACAAACCGCCAGGACTGCCACTACCGAAACTGCATATCTTAATTTGTTCTGTCTTTTAATTGTTGTTTTTTCCATTTTCATATCCCTGACCTTTCCAAGCACTGCGGCTGGGACATGAACTTCATTAAATGTGTCCGTATAAAATTCTTTATTATTCATTTTTCCAATCCTCCTTAAGCCGCTGCTTTAACTGCTTTCTTGCACGAACAAGCTGGGTTCTTACTGTTGCTTCCCTGATATGTAAAATTTGCGAAATCTCCTTTGTGGAATAGCCCTCGTAATAGAACAGGTGTACAACGACTCTGTATTTTCTGGGAAGCTGCATAACCGCATAATATAAATCACTTTTTTCTTCTGTGGTAAATTTCGGCTCCTGTTCTATTTTATCGGTAAAATCCACATGCTTTCTCCAAAAGGATGACCAAAGACTGTTACACTCATTTATCGCCACCCGGATTAGCCATTTTCTAATATGTTCTTCGTCCTGAAAGTTTACTTCTTTTATTAGAAGCTTCATAAATGTGGTCTGTACTACGTCTTCTGCATCCGGCTTTGATTTCGCATAACTGAGAGCCACGCGATATACGATATCCGTATACTGATTCACGATTCTGCTATACTCTTCATCGTTCACAGTCATACCTCCTTGCTCGTGTTGTTCATATTGAAAGGCCCTTTCAATATATGAACGAATGAAAATCAGAAAATGTGACAAAATAAAAATTTTTGTATGAGTTGTAAAAATTTATAAGACCATTATGAAGGAAAATGACGCAAAAAAAAATAAATAATTTTCAGATAGCAGATAACACATTCTGTTATCTTTTTTATATAATAAATATAGTATTTATATTTAGAGGTATCCCTTATGACCTGTGAAGAAATGATATATAGCAATGATTATTCCGATTTTTCAATTAATTATGTAGGGGAATCAGTAGAAACGGGTGAAATAAACCGCACCGGCTGTCTGAATCCTATTGGAGGAAAAATTGCAATTATTCACATTCCACGTACCCAATCGTATTTAACAAACCTGGAATCTGCACCTTATTCCTTTGTACCAAAATTGTTCGGACTAATGGATTCTTCTAATATGGAGGCAATTGGTGTGAAACAGGTACAAAACCCCAATAATATTGGATTAAATGGAAAAGATGTGATAGTTGGTTTTATTGATACAGGAATTGATTACACAAATTCTTTGTTCTTAGATGCCAACGGAAATACCCGGATTGGAGTAATCTGGGACCAGACCATCCGGGAATCCGAACGAAGCAGTGAAGTGCCAAAGCCTTATTATGGAACCACCTTTTCAAAAAGCCAGATAAACAATGCACTGCAAAGTGAGAATCCCTATGAAATTGTTCCTTCAAGAGATGAGAACGGACATGGAACATTTATGGCAGGAATTGCAGCGGGAGGAAAAAATGGTGAAAATGATTTTACGGGAATAGCAACTGGGGCAGAACTGGCAGTAGTAAAGTTAAAGGAAGCAAAGCCATATTTAAAAGATTATTTTGGTGTACCGGAAGGTGTACCAGCTTACCAGGAAACGGATATTATATATGCCGTGCATTATTTATTAAAATATGCCGAACAAAGAAGACTTCCTATTTCCATTTTTATTGGTTTAGGAACCAGTAATGGTGGTCATCTGGGATTAACCTTTTTAGAGAGATATCTGAATATTATTTTAGAGAATGCAGGAATTATAGTAAGCGCACCGGCAGGAAATGAGGGAAATGAAAGGCTGCATTATTCCGGTGAATTAAAGGAAAATGCAGAATATGAAGAGGTGGAATTAAATGTAGATGGGGGACAGGATATTTTAACAATTGAATTTTGGGGAAATGTGCCAACTACTTTTGCAATCAGTATTACTTCACCCCAGGGCGACCAGATTGAGAGAATTCCTCCGAGATTCGGACAGGAAGAGATAATCCGTCTGCCTATTGCAAAATCAACAGTATATGTAGCCTATCAGCTGGTGGAGACATACTCAGGGGAGGAATTGATTTTCATCCGTCTGACAAATCCTACTCCCGGTATTTGGAAATTCCAGGTTTATGCAGATGAGGGAAAGCAGCGTACCTTTAATATGTGGATGCCTTTAAGACAGTTTTTGCGTCCTTCCACTTATTTTTTAAGGGCAGACCCGGAAAATACCATTACCGTACCGGGTAATGCAGAGCTGGTAATGACAATGACGGCATATAATCATTTAAATGGCAGTATTTATGCCGCAGCAAGCCGGGGATATAATGCAAGGGAGCAGGTAAAACCGGATTTAGCCGCTCCCGGAATCAATATAACTGGTCCCGGTCTTAGAAATAATTTTGTAACAAAAACAGGAACATCCGTGGCGGCGGCACATAGTGCGGGAATAATGGCACTTTTTTTACAGTGGAATTTTGAAAATGATGAATTTGGAGTATTTTATGCAGGTCAGATAAAAAGCATTTTTTTAAGAAATGCGGTCAGAGACCCGGGGTTTGAATATCCGAACGTAATCTGGGGATATGGTATAATGAATATCGAAAATGTTTTTGACAGCTTCCGGGTGGCAAGCTATTTCATATAAATTATGAAAATATTGCGGCTAAAACACTATTGATAAATACAGCGAGAGCGTTTATTATTGATGTAGCAGGTTTCGCAATTATTTATATAAAAAACAACAGAGAGGAAATTATTATGATTAAATTAATTGTATCCGATATGGATGGTACATTGTTTAATTCAGAACAAAAAATATCACCTTTAAATCTTGCAGCCATCCGGGAAGCAAATAAACAGGGTGTCCGTTTTATGATTGCAACTGGAAGAAGTATGGACACAATTGGTCCGACAGCCGACCAATATGATTTAAAATGTGGTTTTATTTTATTGAATGGCGCAGAAGTAAGAGATGAAAGCAGAAGTATAATCAGCACCATCAATATTGACTATAATAGGATTCAAGAACTGGCAGATAAGTTGGATAGACAGGGATATATTCCCGAGTATATGACAGACCAGGGGGCTCAGATTTGTGGAAATAGAGAGAAAATGGAGCTTAATATGGGTTACCGCATGCTATGTCTTGACCGCAGTCATACTTTAACCTTAGAAGAGGCCATTGAACAGGGAAAAACCAGTGTGTTTATGGATGCTTTAACAAGAAATGATACAATAGAGGATATGTTGAATAAGAATTTGGAAATTCGTAAAATAATTGTATTCAATCCAGATGCAGAACGGAATACAAAAAACAGGCTGGAATTAGTGAGAGCCTTTCCAGAGCTGTCCATTCTTTCTTCTTATCCGGAAAACATTGAGATAAATGCAAAATATGCCCAGAAGGGATATGGACTTCAAAATGCAATAGAAAAGCTGGAAATTAAAAAAGAAGAGGTTGCAGTATTTGGTGATGGATTAAATGATTTATCTATGTTTGAATTATTTCCGAATTCCTTTGCCCCGGCTAATGCGGAATCCGAGATTAAGGAGATGGCAAAAGAAATCATTCCCTCTAATAATGACGATGGTGTGGGAAAGAAAATATTTGAATTATTATATAAGAACCGGGAAGAAGAGTTATTTTAATAGAATTTCGCAATTACCTAAATGAAATTAATAACAGGAGGAAAATATGAGAGTACTTCATACAGATGAGATTGTGAAAAATGTCAGGGATATGTGCATAGAAGCAAATTTACACTTATCAAAAGATATGGAAGAGGCAATCCATAAAGCAAAGGAAAATGAAACCGGACAGCTTGGAAAGCAGATTCTTGGACAGCTATGCGAAAATATGAATATTGCGGCGGAGGATGAAATCCCAATCTGTCAGGATACGGGAATGGCAGTTTTTTTTGTAAAAATTGGACAGGACCTGCATATTGAAGGGATGGATTTAACGGCAGCCATAAATGAGGGTGTCAGACAGGGCTATACAGAAGGATATCTTAGAAAATCTGTAGTAAAAGACCCATTGCTTCGGGAAAATACAAAGGACAATACACCAGCTATTATCCATTATGATATTGTTCCAGGTGATAAACTGGAAATATTAATTGCACCAAAGGGCTTTGGCTCTGAAAATATGAGCCGTGTATTTATGTTAAAACCGGCAGACGGAGCAGAAGGCGTAAAGGAAGCCGTTTTACAGGCGGTTTTAGATGCAGGGCCAAACGCATGTCCGCCAGTGGTAGTAGGTGTTGGAATTGGCGGTGATTTTGAGAAAGCTGCCATTATGGCTAAAAAGGCGTTGACCCGTAATGTAAATGAATGCTCAAAGCTGCCACATATCAGGAAGATGGAAGAGGAGTTATTGGAGAGGATTAACAGCTTAGGTATTGGCCCTGGAGGACTTGGAGGAAAAACTACAGCGATTGCTGTCAATATCGAAACCTATGCGACTCATATTGCAGGACTGCCGGTTGCCGTTAATATGTGTTGTCATGTAAACAGGCATGTAACAAGAATATTATAGGGAGTTTCGCAATTACTTAAAAAAGGATAAAAAGAAGGGAAAATACATAAATATGGAAAAAAGAATCAGTGCGCCTTTAAAAAAAGAAGAATTGACAGCTCTGCATGCAGGAGATTATGTATATATTACCGGTACTATTTATTCCGCCAGAGATGCCGCTCATAAAAGAATGTATGAAACTATGTTAGAGGGAGGGGAAATTCCATTGACTCTCGAAGACAATGTAATCTATTACCTTGGACCTACCCCTGCAAAGCCCGGGCAGGTAATTGGTTCTGCAGGACCGACTACATCAAGCCGGATGGATAAGTACACGCCGCTTTTATTAGAGAATGGCTTAAATGGTATGATAGGTAAGGGGAAAAGAAGCCAGGCTGTTATCGATGCAATCGTAAAGTATAAGGCTGTATATTTTGCGGCAGTGGGAGGAGCCGGAGCCCTTCTTTCAAAATGTATCAAAAAATCAGAGGTAATTGCTTATGATGATTTAGGGACGGAAGCGATTCGCAGGTTGGAAGTAGAGGATTTTCCTGTTATTGTTGTAATTGACAGTGAGGGAAATAATCTGTATGAGACGGCGGTAGAGGATTTTAAAAGGTTGCATTAAATTGTCAGGAAAAGTGATGATTTCTTTTGTGCATAATGCTATATTTATCAATTTGAATAAAATTTGTCCAATTTATATTGAAATTTTGAAAAAAGTGTGTTTTATTTATAATATGATTGAAAGAGTTTTATATAGATTCTTTTATTTAAATTAATTATAAGGAGAGAATATTATGAACAAGAAAAAATTAAGAGTAGTTCTTACAATGCTTGTAATGATGGTTGCATTTAGTTTTGCAGGTCTTACAGCAGAAGCAGCAACAACAAAAAAAATGACCTTGTATGTAGGTGAAAAGTACACCTACCAATATATCGGTCTGGGTACTATCAAATCTGTTAAATCCAGCAAGAGCTCAGTAGTGACAGCAAAAAAGAAAAAGGGTAAATATAATGAGATGACAGCAAAGAAAAAAGGTTCTGCAACTGTCACTGTCAAGGGTTCACGGGGAACATATAAGTATAAAATTACCGTTAAGAGTAAACCAAAAATTGAGGTAAAGTTTGAGCGGAGAGCAGATGGATACGTTACAGTTAAGGTCAATAACAAGTCCAGTGTGTACTGTAATAATGTAAAAGTAGAGGTAACATTTAGGAATGCTGCAGGTCAGGAGGTTACTACAGAGACAGCATATATGTATTATTTAGGAGCTAAAAAATCTACAGCTACAGAAGTTTACCCATATCCTAGTAATGGAATTGATTATAGCAAAACAACCTATAAACTTTCATATGATAGAGACCCGGAAAGAAAATATACTGATTACACAAAGAAAGTTAAATTTTCTACTTCTTTGAAGAATGGTAAAGTGGCTGTAAAAACAAGTATTACATACAAGAAGAGAGCAGATATATATGCTGGTTATACAGTTTATTTCTATGATGCAAAGGGCAACGTGGTATATATCAGAGACGGATATAATTATATGTCCGGTTCTTCAAAGAAATATAGAACGTATACTTCCGAGATTTACATGCCAAGTGATGCAGTATCATATAAGCTTGTAAATAAAAGAGCTATGATGATTAAGTATTAAATATAATAAAGGAGAGAATTATGAAAAAATCAATCAAAACAATAATTTTAGCCATATTATTCTGTTTCATGCTGGCTCCAACAGTAAAGGCAGAGGCTGCTTCCTATGTCAAACAGACAGATGCAACAGCAGATTCTGTTACGATTACATGGGATACACCTTATAGTAATAATGCAGAATCCTATGTGGTTTATGTTGGTAATTCACCATACCAGCAGGTATCTAACACAACAAAAACTCTTAAAATTACTGGATTAAAGCAGGGTGTAGCTTATCCGGTATCTGTATTGTTCTTAAATAATAATGAATATTATTATTTAGATGTAGCGAGTAACAGTAGTTTAAATGTTAGAACGAAGCCTGCTAAGCTTAGCACAACAGATATCTTATGGGATAAGAGTGATAAGATTGAATTTGCGTATTTTGATGAATCTTCATATGCTGTAGGTAGTACTGTATATAAGTATATTGATGGAATTGAATTTAAAGCAAAGGATGTAAAGGGCAAGGTCAAAAAAACAATAAAGAAAACTTCAAAGAAGACAGTTTCCTTATATGCTGATGTAGAAGATTGGATTGATTCCTTTACTTTTAAGGCACCGAGTTCTATAAAGAATAAGGGAATGCAGTATCAGGTAAGAACTTATATTTTATTAGATAACGGAAAGAAAGTGTATAGCGACTGGACCAGTACAAAGGTAATTGTTCCACAGGCCAAAATTTCCAAATTGCAGAAGGTTTCTTCTAATAAAATAAGAGTGACCTGGAAAAAGGTATCCGGAGCAAAGAATTACACAATTTATAAGACTACTAATTCAGGAAAATCTTATAAGAAGGTAAAGACGGTAAGTTCAAAGACAACATCTTATACCGTATCTAACTTCAAGAAGGGAAGTAAAAATGGTGTAGTTATCGTTGCCAATAAGGTAAAAGTCGGTAAGAAGAGATATAATTCAACAAAATCTTATTACACATATTATAAGAAATAATAATTTGCTTTTAAATTGAATAAAACATGTTATAATAAAGTTGGTACAAACGTACCAACTTTATTATTTTTTAGGAGAATATTTATGAAAAAGAAATTATTATTGCTCTTATTATTTTTATTACTGATTCCTGGCAAGAATGTTAATGCAAAGGATTACACTTTAAAAAGTGGTAAATCTATTAAGGCTTCTTATGCAGGCGATTTAGAGGATAGTTATAATTATTTTAAAATTGTTCCATCTAAAAGCGGGTATATTGCAATAAAGATAACAACTTCCAATAAACAACCTTTACTGGTAGATATCTGTAATTCCAATAAAGAAGTTATTGCATCTGATATAAGAATAGGAAACAAAAAGACAGTTTTACATAAGGCAAAAAAGGGGAAAGTATATTACGTAAGGATAAAAGGAGTTAAAGATGCTACCTTTAGCATTTCTTATAAAATAGATACATTCAGCTCCCTTACCTATGCAAAAAAATATAATTATACATTTACGAATGCATCCTTTACAAATGAAGGGAATCCACTTCTGCTGAAATTGAAGACAAGCAAGTCCGGCGTTTTAAATTTTATGTGCAATACTGACAATAAATTAGTCGTTAAATATTATAACAGCAGGAAAAAAGCAGTATCTAAAAATATTCTGCTGGAAAATAATAATTTAAGCGGTATTGGTGTGAAATCAAAAACGGTATATTATATAAAATTATGGAATGTTGAAAATAGGACTTCCGGTACTACAACGATTAAAAATATTAAATACCAGATTAAAGGTGTTGAAACTGCAAAAAATACTACCAGAGGCAAGTCCATTATTCTTAGTAAAAAGAAGAAGAAGGAAGGTCTGGTAATAGCAGACAGACAGAATACCTTTTGGTACAAAATAAAACTGCATCAGAAGCAAAAGCTTTCTATATCAATTGAATCCAAGCTGCTTCAAAATAACGGAAGTTATCTACTGCTCGATTTCTATAATGCAAAAGGAAAAAAAATTACAAAGAATTCTATTGTAATAGATGATGAAGCGTATGTTACTTATAGAAAAAAGAAATATGTTATGCATTATCCTAAGAAAAAAATTGTAACAGGACAGCTGCCAAAAGGTAATTATTATATTAGAGTTGTAAGTAAATCAAAAATGACTTCCGGCGCCTTTAGTATTGTATTAAATTAAATATAAGAGTCCTATCCCCATGTTAGTTTTGTTGATAAAATGTTGATAAGTTGTTACTAGCATGGGGATAAATATTTAAAAATTGTGTATAACTAAAATAGCCCAAAAACAACGGAAAAAAGGGAAAAAACCTATTGACAAAAGCAAATGGATTTGATAATATAATCAAGCGTCACAAATATAAATTAGTATATTTGGGCAAAAATAGTTCTTTCTTAAATTAGAACTAGATGAAATACAATCGATATTGTAATTATATTTAGGCATGGAGAAATACTCAAGTGGCTGAAGAGGCGCCCCTGCTAAGGGTGTAGGTCGTTCACGCGGCGCGAGGGTTCAAATCCCTCTTTCTCCGTTTTTAATGTCTTAATTTTTTACTTAAAAAGGTGCTTGACACTGAATATTGATTGTGTTATCATATTATCTGTTGCGGCGCTGGAAAGACACAGGTCGGCAACAGGAACAATGAAAACAGAATAAAGGTTAAACAACAAAACAACCCTGAAAA
>URMF01000013.1 GCA_900548855.1 uncultured Eubacteriales bacterium | reverse complement strand
TGGCTGACTGATACACTATATTATAAGCAAAAGGCATATATACAGTTATAACTTCCGATAGTAATAATTATGTTTGGCAGCTTTGCTGCCGTCAGCGCCAGGCAAGTTTGAACTGGAACGAGCTGGATGTGTAAACCTGTGAAAAATAAGTGAATCATTTGTAACTTATATGATTTTATTGTATAATCATATAAGTATGTAAGGGGGCTATGTTACATACATGGCTCTTTTTTAATGTATTAGGAGGAAGACTATGGTAGAAGTTAAGAATCTTAAAATGTCATACGGTAAGCGGGAGGTTTTAAGAGATATATCCTTTCAGATTGGTGATGGGAAAATTGTAGGTCTTCTGGGAAAAAACGGAGCCGGTAAATCTACGATAATGAATATATTAACTGGATATTTGAAACCCCGGGCGGGAGAAATCTATATTAATCAGATTGATATGCGTAAAAAGCCTAAAGAAGCAAAAAAGCATATTGGTTATCTTCCGGAAATACCACCGCTGTACAAGGATATGAAGGTGTGGGAGTATCTTACCTTTGCTGCAGATATGAAAGGTATCAGGGGAAAAAGGGAAGAAGCAGCCAGCGTAATGAAATTGCTGGATATAGAAAGCCGTCAGAATGATTATATCAAAAATTTATCAAAGGGTTTACAGCAGCGGGTTGGATTTGCCCAGGTGCTGCTTGGCAATCCATCCATCATGATTCTGGATGAGCCCATGGTGGGGCTTGACCCGGAGGAGAAAAAGAGTATGCGGGCGTTAATTCAGAGCCTTCAAAAGGAGCATACAATTATAATCAGTTCGCATATCCTTACGGAAATAGAAGAGCTATGTAATGAGATTCTTATATTAAAGGATGGCAGGCTTGTATTAGATGATTCTGTGGCAGGTGCTAAGCGGAAAAGGAGCAGAAATGTCTATAAGCTTGTAATTAAAGGAGACAGGGAAGAGATTGAAAAATGCCTGGAGGAATATGAAGCTTTGCTGACAGTCCGGTATGTGGGCGAAAAGGAAAAGGGTATTTTTGAATTTATAGGAGCGGCAAAGAATACAAGGGATATCAGAGATAGTGTATTTGGTTATCTGGTGGGCAAAAAATTCAGTGTATATGGTATTGAAAAAGTGGAAGCTTCACTGGAGGATGTATTTATCGAAATGAATAATAAGGAGGATGTGTAGATGCTTGCAGTTTTAAAAAAAGAATTAAAGACATATTATTCCTCTTTGTTTGCATATCTTTATTATGCTGTGTTTTTTCTGGTAACAGGAATATTTTTTGTGACAAACTGCCTTACTACCTATAGTACCCGGTTTGGATACTATGTATTAAGCCGCAGTTTCCTAATAGTGGCAGCGATAATTCCGTTTTGTACCATGAGACTGTTTGCCGGAGAGAGAAGAAGCAAAACTGACCAGCTGCTGTTTACGGCTCCGGTATCGACTTTTTCTGTTCTTGCAGGTAAATATCTGGCTACTGTGATATTTGTGTTATTACCGGTTCTTGTGAGCGGGATATATCCTGTCTGGATATCCGGCCGAGGAGAGATGAGTATTCGTTTTTTGATGAGCAGCTATATCGGGGTATGTTTGACGACATTGGCTTTATTGTCAATTGGAATGTTTATATCGTCGCTCACTGCCAGCCCGGTTTTAGCAGCAGTTATGACCTTTGTCGTGTATCTTCTTATTTTTTTAAGCAGGCTGACAGAGAGTATTGTTGCAGAAAATGATAGCTGGTATCAGTTTCTTCATGTGGGCTCAATCTATAATAAATATAATGATATGGCTTCTGGTATTGTCAGAAGCGGGGATATTATTTATCTGCTTTTCATTGCGGCATGCTTTTTCCTTCTGACCTGGCTTTCGTTGGAAATCCGCAGACAGAGCAGGAAGAGAATTACAGCATGTATGGCTGTTGTGATAGCATGTACACTGGTTATCGGTCTAGTGTCATTATCCCATACAAGAGTAATTGATTGTACAGCAGAAAAGCTTTTGACCCTTTCGGAGCAGACTGAGCAGGCAGTTTCCGAGATTGACAAGACAACAGATATCTATTATATGGGTTTACGTAGCCGTGCAAATGCCACATACCAGGAGCTGTTAAAGGCATATGAGGATTTGAATGACCATATAGCAATCCATTATAAAGATGTAAGCACGGACAGTGCTTTCCGCGAGCAGTATTTGTCAGGCATTAATTCTGTCAGTGAATCCAGCATTCTTGTGGTATGCGGTGAGAAATATATCTATCTGAGCTCAGATGATTATGTCACAACAACCCAGACTTCGGCTTATTCCTATGATAGAATATTGAAAATCGAAGAACAGCTTACAAGGGCAATCGTATATACGAATGCCGAAGAGATGGATAAGCTGTATGTAGCAATTGGAAACGGTGAAGAAGAGCTGAACAGTGGCTTTAAGAATCTTTTGATGCTGAATAATTATGAATTTGAGGAAGTGAATTTGCCGGATGCTGCAGCTTCCATGCAGGAGGCAATACCGGAGGACTGCAAAGCACTGTTGATTAACGCACCGCAGAATGATTATTCAGAGGATGAGATTGCGATATTAAAGGATTATTTACAGTCTGGAGGAAGGCTTTTTGTTACAATTGACCCATTAAATGAGGATTTAGAATGTTTTACTGCTTTTTTAAAAGAATATGGTCTGGATATCCAGCCGGGAATTGTCATGGAACAGGAGGCAAGTCGTTATGTTTATGACACTCCGTATTATCTGGCTCCTAAAATGGAGGATACGGAATATACCCGGGAGATTGTGAAAGAAAATCTGAACGTATTGACAATGACCAGCAAAGGAATCGTTAAAAATGGCGAGGCAAACGGATATATATGCACGGATGTTCTGACAACAGGCAGTACGGCATATTCTAAGATAAGTGATTTTGATAATCTGACAACAAAGGCAGAGGATGACATTTCAGGTCCCTTTAGCGTGGCGTCCTGCTCTGAGAATCCGGAAGAGGGCTTCCTGTTTCTTATAACCTCGAACATATTTTTTAATGAGGAAGCGGATGCAGAATCCCAGGGAGCAAACCGAAGGTTTTTTATCGAAATTCTCGGACAGATAACCGGAACGGAGGCAAATGTCTGGATTGAAGGCAAGGATGTGGGCAACCAGGTGGCATTGTATCCAAATGGAACACGAACCATGGTGAAAGTGGTAACAATTATTGTAGTCCCGGTTTGTATCGTTTTGCTGGGGATTCTGGTAGTGTTGCTGCGGCATAAAAATATCAGCCTTTACGGGTTGAGGAAGAGGAAAAAGGATGAAGAAATTGAGTAAAAAAAATAGAACAACAGTGATTGCTATAATTGTTTCCCTTGGAATAGTGGCAGGGATGGTGCTTTTCTTCAAACAGCAGTCCCTTGCTTCATGGGTAGATGAGGAGAACGGCAAAAAATATGAAAAGGATGACGGACAGTATGCAGTGGGTTTTTCAGAAATTGAAGAGAAGCTGTATTATTTTGATGAGGATGGTTATCTGGTAAAAGGGAAATTTTACGTGAAGGAGGAAGATGCCTATTACTACGCAGACAAAAATGGTGTGGTTCAAACTGGTGTAATTCAAACAAAAAAGAACTTTTATCTCACAGATGATGCAGGAAAAATCCAGACTGGCTTTGTAGAATATGACAACAACCGTTATTATTTTAACAGTAAAGCGGAGCTGGTTACCGGCTGGTTTAAATACGACGAAAGCTGGTATTATGCGGATGACCAGGGTGTAATTATGACCGGTTTTCTGACACTGGATGGATACCGCTATTATTTAAACCCGGATGGAACCAGAGTCAGCGATGCGGTATTGGAGATTGACGGAGTGACTTATATATTTAATAAAGATGGTAGTGTTGACGAGAATGCAACTACACTTTATCCAGTGTATGAATATTTAAACGAGATAAGAACAGAGGAAGGACAGGAAGCCTTTACTATGAATTCAAAGGTACAGGCCTGTGCAGTTTTACGGGCATCCGAACTGGTGAATGGATACGGACAGGCGGAAAGCGGTACTGGGACAACTTTGGAGGAGCTGTTAAGAAACCGGGGTGTGAAATGTGCCGGTGGATATGAGTTTTCCTATGGAGGAGTTGCAGATTATGGGATTGAACGTCTGATTGCCGATATGGAGAGGGATTTGAATTTGATGCAGGTGGTGAAGAATGGGACCGTTTCAGAGACCGGACTAGGGATTTATGAAAAGGACGGAATCTATTATTATGATATTATTTTCATAATGGTGGAATAGCAGTGTTTTATTTGTCGTAAAAACTTTTGATTCCGTCCATTGTTGCGGTCATGTTGAGTAAGAGGGCATCCAGTATAGTAATGGCAGCCATGGATTCCACAACTACAACTGCTCTTGGGACAATCACCGGGTCGTGGCGCCCCTTGATGGATATTTCAATATTTTCCTTTTTTTTGTTAACTGTGTGTTGGGATTTCAGGATGGATGGTGTGGCTTTAAAAGTTGCAAGAAGCCGGATTTCGGACCCGTCACTCATTCCACCGAGAATTCCACCGGCATGATTGCTGGTTTTTCCAATGGTATCATCTTCATTTATGATGAATCCGTCATTATCCTCGGAACCGGTTAGTTTTGCGGCTCGTTTCCCGTCACCAATTTCTACACATTTTACGGCACCGATGGACATAACTGCCTTGGCAAGATTGGCATCTAACTTTTCAAAAACCGTATCACCCAGACCGGCGGGAACACCTGTAATTCGGGCTTCCACACAGCCGCCTACGGAATCGTGGGCTTTTGTCATCTCAATAATATATTCGCCTGCCTGTGCTGCGGCATCGGCATCAGGCATATATAGCTTATTATTGAAGATTTCAGCTTCATTAAACCGGGATTCATCTATTGTGATATTGCCGATGGAGCGGGTGAAGGTGGTAAAACGAATACCCAGATGGTTTAATATTTTAATAGCGACTGCACCAGCGGCAACCCTGGAAGTGGTTTCCCTGCCAGAGGAACGTCCGCCTCCTCTGTAATCCCTGAAACCATATTTGGCATCAAAGGTGTAGTCTGCATGTCCCGGACGGTAATAGGAGGCAATTTCACTGTAATCCCGTGACTGCTGGGTTTTGTTATATACAATCATGGAAATTGGAGTGCCTGTGGTTTTTCCGTCAAATACACCGGATAAAATTTCCACTGTGTCATCCTCGCTCCGGGGAGTGGAATAGATGGACTGACCGGGTTTTCTTCTGTTTAAAAATGGCTGGATGTCACTCTCAGAAAGAGCAAGACCTGCCGGACAGCCATCAATCACAACACCGATGGCTTTACCGTGGGATTCTCCCCATGTTGATATTTTGAAAATGTTTCCAAATGTTGAACCTGCCATAGCCGCCTCCTGTTTTTTCCTTGTTGAAATCAATTTATCATAGCATACATATTTTTTTTTAGCAATTAAAACAAAAATATATTTACAAAAAAATAAGGCTATGCTATTATATCACAGTACGTTAACCGTTACTCAGAATTAGGACACTCCGACCTTTTCCTGGGTGACAGGCGATTATTCATTGATAAGGAGGATGTTGTTATGGTAACAGCAGAGCAGAAGAAAGAGATTATTGAAAAATATGGTCGTGGAGCAAATGATACTGGCTCACCAGAGGTTCAGATTGCATTGCTTACAGCAAGAATTCTGGATTTACAGGATCATTTTAAGGCGCATCCAAAGGATCATCATTCTAAGAGAGGTCTTCTTAAATTAGTTGGACAGAGAAGAAATATGTTAGCTTATTTAAAGAAGATTGATATTGAACGCTACAGAGCATTGATTGAAAGCTTAGGTTTAAGAAAATAATCTTTATAAGACTTGAATGTGCAAAAAAGGCAGTACATGGAGCAAAATATCCATTTACTGTTTTTTTTGTTGCCAAGCATATGTGAAAATGGTCCAGTGGACCATTTTTGAGTTTTTTCAGAAATCTTTTTATAATCAACGTAAAAGCGTTGAATTTTTCTTATAAATCAGATATAATAAATTATGATTATGTAAAGTTATGAAATGGATTTTGGGGTAGTAAAATATATGTATAATATTGGGAGGAATGCAGTATGATGGATTGGTTATCAAAGAGAAAATGGATTGCGTTATGCATGGTGGCAATCCTGTTATTTACGTTATTGCCAACAAACTTAAACTGGGCGGATAAAGCTGTTGGTGTACAGGAAGCGGAAAGTACAGAAAAAACGGCTGAAGATATGACAACAGAAAAGGAAACGGCTTCCACAACGGAAGCGGAAACTGCTGTCAGCACAGAGGCAGAGCAAAGTGTTACGGAAGCCGGAACAGAAGTAGAAGAAGGGGGTTCTTTGCCTGACGAAACAACGGAAGCTTCCACAGCCGCTGATATACAGACATCAGAAGTGCAGACTGAAATTTCGGATACGACAGAGGGGGAGGATTTGGTGGAGCCATCCTCTGATTCTGATAAGCCGGATAAGGTGGCAGCAGGAAACGAAAAGAGTGCCGCCTCTGGAATTTTGCTGGAGAATGATACCTTTAATTTAACGAATCTTACTCTGGAAGCATCTTATGTAGATGAAAATAATGTGACACAGAATGTTGCGTTAAATACAACAGATAAAGTGAAACTACCGGTTGATGCAGATATTAATATGTATTTTAATTTCATTTTTTATGATGGCGATGAAATTGTTGTGGGGAAAGAGTATGTCTATAACATTCCCCAGGATATCAGGGTAGATGTGGATGCGACACATCCACTTACAACTGTGGACGGAACCTCTATTGGTACGGTACATATTACAAGGGATGGTAAATTGACCTTCGTGTTTAATGATTCCGTTGTAGGACAAAGCAATATTCCGTTTTATGTCCGCTTTGAGGGCGGGTTTTCCGCTGACTCGGAAGAGGACCTTGGGGAGCGAAAAATCTCATTCCCTACTGCAGGAGGTTCTTTTGATTACATGGTAGATGTTACGGGGTCAAACAAAGGAACGGAATCGGATGAGCCGGGAGATTTAGGAGTCAGTAAGTCCGGAACAAAGACCTATATAAATGTGAATGGTGAAAGTGTGCCAGTTATCCAGTGGTCGGTTTCTCTTAATCTTAATGGCAGGGACAGTTTAACTGCAGATATCACAGATATGTTGCCGGAAGGACTTACCTATGCAAAGGTAGATGGTTATCCACAGCTGTCAGGCGGCAGCAAAGGCAGTGTTTCCTGCAATTCTGCAGATGGAGATAAATCAGTTTCTATTCATGTTGAGGGAGCGGATTCTTATTACCGGACCAATGTAACTTTTTATACCTATTATGGGAATGAAATTTTTGATGGTACAACGATAAGTAATAACAGCGGTGTAAATGTAGAGAATACAGTTGTTGTTGACGAAGAGGGTTCTGTTACCAGTGTGCCGGGTACAGGTAACTGCTATGTAACACCAAATGTATTATCCAAATCCGGATCCGAAAGCGGCGGTGTGATAACCTGGACGGTTACCATTAATCGGGATAAATTGAATGTGGGCGGCACAACCTATACCGATACCTTTGGCAGCGGTTATTCCTGGGCAGCCGGACAAAATGTAACAGTGCAGCCAGCGGGAACTGGTACGGTTTCCACCCAAAATGGTGGTTTTACCTTTACGGCGAATGCGGGAGTAACCGATACCATTACCCTTACCTATCAGACGAAGATTGATGATTATACCATGTCGAGATATACCAATACCGGTGAGTTGAAAAACAATGGATTTGACGCTTCTGTGACAGGAACGGTGAATGGTTACAATTTAATTTCCAAGACCAACACCAGCTATAATGAAGTTACGAAGCAGCTTAGCTGGAGAGTGGCTGTAAATGAACAGAGGTATGATTTTGCAGGAAAAGAAGTTAAAGTTACAGATATATATAATGTTCCAGACAGATGGCAGAATAAGATGGAGCTTGTCAGTATGAATGTCACAGATGCCAATGGTAATATTCTTACAGGTGACTGGACGATTGATGAGTCAGCAGGGTCCGTTACATTTCCATCTTTTGGTTCGGAAACCAGATACATTACGGTTGTCACAAAAATATTAGATGAAGCAGGTCAGCAAATGCTTGCCAGTGGTCAGAATAAATGGAAGGATGGCGACTGGGTAACAGCATATAACAGGGCAAGTCTTACATGGGATGGAAATTCTGTCACAGCAGATGCATCCAAGGGCTTCCAGTACAAAACACCTGAGCTGATTACCAAAAATGGTACGTTGAATGGGGATGGTACCATTGAATGGGTTATCTATTTTACTTACCAGAATTTGACACAGGAATCTATTCATATTACAGATACGCTTCCGGAAGGATTGGAATATGTGGCAGGCTCCATGGAGATTATGGAGAATACATGGACCAATGGAACAAAGGTAAAACAGGAGCCAAGTGTCAGCGGAAATAATATGTCTCTGACTATTGATAATACCTCATCAAAGGCATTGCAGTATTATCTTAACCGTAATTTTGAAATACATTACAAGACAAAACAGAAAAAGCTGGAGGATGCTAACACGCACAAGACATATACCAACAATGCGACGGCGACTGTGAATTATGAGGGTGATGTGGAGGTTACGGATACTGCGACAAAGACTGTTGAGGGCGAAGTCGGAGGTACTTTGGGAAAAGAAGCGGCTTATCAGAATGGTAATGACTATGTGGACTGGACGGTTACCATCAATGAAGGTGGCTATACCATGAATGTAAAGAATCCGGTTATCCGTGACCATTTAGAGTCCTATTTTGACTATGTGGAGAATTCTGCAAAATTATACCGTGTGAAGAATGGAACGAGGACGGAAGTGACGAATTTTTCTGTTGCCGTAATTAATAATGATATGGTGGTTTCTCTGCCGGATATTGTGGATGAGACATATGAATTTACATTCCGGACAAAGTTTAACGTAACGGCAGCGAAGCTGATAAATGAGACCATTAAGAATACGGTTGAGTTTGAGGGGGATGCTTATCAGGAATCCGTCACCTCCAATGAGGTAAAGAATGTGAGTTTTTCTTCTTCTTCTGCCGGTGCATATTTTGAAAAGGAACTGCGAATCAAAAAGGTGGATAAACGGGGGAATGCTTTAGCCGGCGCTACTTTTGCGCTGTATCATAACGGTAATTACGTTACAACGGTAACTACCGGCGCTGACGGATATGCGGTATTTAAGGGTGTGAATTCCAGTGCTGCAGGATATAGCTATGTTTTGAAGGAGACAACGCCGCCAGATGGATATGAGAAAAAGGATGAAGACATTGAAGTTGTGATTACGGATGCGAAGCTGCTGACAGAGAATACCGGTGTCCGGTATTATGAGGAGTCCGTAACCAATACGTCCATTAATGAAGAGGTAAGCACAGCTTTTTCCGTTTATAAAACAGGAGAGAAAAATGCTGCTTTATCCGGCGCAGGCTTTACGGTATACAGTGACGCTGCCTGTACCACTCCGGTGGCAGTTAAGACCACTGGTGCAGATGGTCTTATCAGCTTTACGGTGAAGTACAGTAAGAATGAAGAAACAAACTATTATGTGAAAGAAACCACTGTACCAGACGGATATAAATCTGCCGGTACGAATACAGTGTATCAGGTTACAATCGATACGGATGGACAGATTACATGTAAGAATCTGGATACCAATGCTGTGGTGAATATGGATACCATAAATGGCTATGACGATGTAATATCCTTGACGAATGCAAAAGCAAAGGGTTCTCTGGTTCTTACGAAGGTGGAAGCAGGAAACAGTAGTACCCATGTGAGGGGGGCTGTCTATACACTTTATGCAGATGTTCAGTGCAGCGATGAGGTAGATACGAAAACAACAGATGCAAACGGGAAAATTGAATTCACAGGTCTGACCCTGGGGCATACCTATTATTATCGCGAAACCTCTGCCCCAGCAGGATATCTGCTGGATGAAACAGTACATTCCATTACAATTGGTACCGGTAAGGAGCATGAAGATGTGTCTGCCTCTACAACGGTTGAGGATGAGAAGGCTTTGGGTTACATACAGGTTACAAAGACGGATGATACGGCAAAAGCAAACAGACTTGCGAAGGTTGTCTTTCGATTATATAAAGAAGATGGAACCACACCATATCCGTCTTCTTCCAGTCAGGCAACGGCAACGACAGATTCATCAGGAGTGGCAATCTTCCAGAATATTCCGTTTGGAACCTATGTTGTAAAGGAAGCTTCGGCACCGGACGGATATATTGTGAATACAACGGGAACAACGGTTACGGTGGACACCACAACTGGAAGTAAAATTACAGTTGTCAATGAAGTGATTCAGTTCAGCATCAGAGTGATTAAGCAGGATGATAGTGGAAATCCGTTATCCGGAGTATACTTTACGGTTAAAAATACAGCTACGGGAGCGGTGGTTGCCGGTGGTGAGACTGGTGCAGACGGTACCATTACTTTTAGCAATCTTACATATGGCAGCTATACCGTGACAGAGACAAAAGGTCTGCCGGGTTATACGGTTGATTCTACACCGCAATATATTACACCGGGAGAGATAGCAAATGATGGAATTATTGAGAAGACATTTGTGAACGATAAGCAGAGCGCTACAATCAAGTTTAGAAAACGGGATGGCGATGACCAGAATGTTTATCTGGCAGGGGCAGAATTTTCTGTCTATAACAGTTCCGGTGAACTGGTACAGACTGTTGTGTCCTCTGATGATGTGAGTGCTCTTGGTGAGGTTGTCATTAAGGATCTGATTTATGATACCTATACAATTAAAGAGACAAAGGCTCCAAATAAGTATCAGTTAGATGCTACGGAATGGAAGGTTACAGTCGACAAAAATGACACATATGCTCTGGATTATGGCTTATTGGCAGAAAAAGGGGAAGCTTATGTTGATAATACAAAGCTGCCTTCCGCAATCAAGTATATGTCCTTTAAAGTGAAGAAGGTAGATCAGTCAGGTACTCCTTTGGCAGGTGCAAAGTTTAATCTTTTAAGAAAGTATAAGGGAGAGGCTTATAAGGTTATCTCAACGGCTTATTCAGATGAGGATGGTATTGTAGAATTTTATAATATTGCGATTGCGGATGACCCGGATACCACACTTTATAGGGTAGAAGAGGCAGAGCCACCAGCCGGCTATGACAGGGGAAAGGTATATTATAAAGAATATACTTATGCGGAACTTCCGGCTGCTACATATGCAGGTACTGTAATCGGTCACATAGAGATGCTCGACAGCTTTGAAAATGTTCCGACAATTTATACCTATCAGAACACACAAATCCTGGGAGCTATTCGTGTAACAAAAACAGGCACGGGTACAAACAACAAGCTTTCCGGTGCAGAGTTTACACTGTACAAATACAATGCTGTTAACAGTAAATATGAAGTGTATAAGGATAAAGATAACCGGGATTATGTTGTCACAACAGATACGACGGGTACTGCAATTTTTAAAGATTTGCCGTATGGTACCTATATGGTGAAGGAAACCAAGGCACCAAAGGGATATGTGTTAAATGCAGCAAACGAAAAAACAGTGGTTATTGGTGCAGAGACGTTTCCAGATAATAACCAGGCTGCAATCCAGATGAACTTTGTGGATACAGCTATCAATGTATCCGTTAATAAATTTGCAGTAGGCGGTTCCTCACAGGTGTCCGGTGCAGTACTGGAGTTATATGAAGCCGGAGACACAAATTTGAAAAACTGTTTGCAGAGATGGACCACAACGAATAATGCACAGAAATTAACGCATAACAATTTAGAGGTGGGAAAGACCTATTTTATACATGAGAAGTCGGCACCGAATGGATATGTTATGTCTGAGGACGTATATTTTACCATTAACAGTAATGGGTCCATTACTTATGTAAGTGGTGCAAATGGTTCCGTGAGCGGCAACAATGTTATAATGCGGGATGCATCGATTACCCTGAGAATCTTGAAACAGGGGCTTGATACAACTGCAGGTACGCGTGCCAATCTTGCCGGTGCGGCTATTTCGCTGATTGATGATGCTACCGGAAAGAAAGTGTATAGCTTTACTTCGACCACGACAGCACAGGCCATTCCTTCTGATAAGCTTTCTGTGCCAGCAAGTGGATATCGCTATTATACGGTTCATGAGGACAGTGCTCCGGGTGGTTATGCTTTAACCGCAGATATCAGAATTGCAATTGATTCGGAGGGGAAAGTGTATTCGGTAAACGAGGATGGAACGGTAGGCACCGAACTAACGGATAAAACCGTAACCATGACAGATGAGGCGTATGTCAATTTCTATTTTGCAAAGCGTGATGCTGTAACAGGAGAAGCGTTGGCAGGTGCATCCTTTACAATCAGGGATAATACAGGTGCCATAAGAGAGCAGTGGGTTAGTACAAATACACCGAAGAATGTACAGTTAGAACCGGGTGAGGGATATATATTTACGGAAGAGTCTGCACCGGCTGGATATGAACTGGAAGAGCCGATTACCTTTAATGTGGTACAGGGGACTCCAAATTATATTCAGATTGTTAAGGGGAATGATTATAACCTGAGTGTAAATTCCCTGACATTGACCAGTCATGATGCGCCGATTACGGTAAGGTTTGTGAAGTGGAGCGACCAATATCAGCCTCTGGCTGGTGGAACGTTTGAACTTCATGAATCAAACGCAAATGGAACTATTGGAAAATTGCTGGATACATTTGAATCTACCGGAAGTACAATGACTTTGGGCAATCAGAACTTTAAGCTGGGTGGTTATTATGTCATTGTGGAAAAGGAAGCACCGGAAAATTATAATATAGCGGAGCCTGTGTATTTCCATATCCGCGAGGACGGCAGGGCAGAGGACTTAGATGGAAATCTGATAGACAATAATCTGGTAATTTTTATTGATGGCGAGAAACAGGTGAGTTTCCAGAAGGTGGATGCTGCAACTGGAAATCCTGTAGCAGGTGTACAGCTGAGAATCATATCATCTGAGGATGAAGATTTTACCGTCCAGAACTGGACAACAGATGGAACGGCAAAATATTTCGGGTACAGTATGTTTAAGCGGAATGTGACCTATACCTTGGTAGAGGCTGCAACCGTAAATGGCTATACATATGCTGCATCCATTCATTTTAAGATTGATGATAACGGAATAGTTTATGTAAATAGCAAAGCACAGCAGACCAGCTCCATCGTTATGAAGAATAGTCCGTTTTCTGTTACCGTTGAAAAATATGTTTTGGGAACATCAACACAGCTTGCCGGTGCAACCCTGCAGGTAGCTGATTCCAACGGTACAGTATTGGAGCAGTGGGTATCAGACGGAAAACCACATGCCCTTGATACGAAAAAGCTGCATGTATCCCCATATGGAAACGAATATGTTTACACGTTATCCGAGATAAAAGCGCCGGAGTTATATGCACTGGCACAGCCTATCCAGTTTGTGATTGACAAGAATGGTATGGTAAAACGAGTAGATGGAGAAAAGGTAACGGATAATACGATTAAGCTATATGACGAATTTAGAGGAATTACCTTCCATAAACAGAATGAGGATGGAAAGGAATTGTCTGGAGCGACCATTACCATTACATCCACACAGGACAGTGATTTTACACCAATATCCTGGGTAAGTACAAAAACTC
This sequence comes from uncultured Eubacteriales bacterium, assembly GCA_900548855.1. Classification (GTDB taxonomy): domain Bacteria; phylum Bacillota; class Clostridia; order Lachnospirales; family Lachnospiraceae; genus CAG-590. Next base: position 55,949 of record URMF01000013.1, on the reverse strand, counting down.
CAAAGAACCTGGCCATTGATTTATTTAAGAGAAATACAGACTATATTATGACGGAGACAACCGCACCGAATGGATATGTCTATACGGACAGCATTGTTTTCCGGATTGATGAAAAGGATGTTTTATACGTGAATGGTTCCGCTGTGGCGGACAGAATCGTTACCATGGTGGATAAGGCAATCCAGCTTAAGGTTTCTAAAAAAATAGCTGGAACGAAGGAATTTCTGTCCGGTGCAAAGCTTTCCATTGTCGATGAAGCAACCGGAAAGGTTGTATATTCATGGAAGAGTAAACAGAAAGCAGTCCGGATTCCGGCTAATAAACTAGTGGCCAGCACAGATACACAACAGGTTATATATGTGCTGAAAGAAACGGAGGCGCCAGATGGGTATGAACTGGCTGAGGATATCCGCTTCTATATTGGAAAAAATGGGAAAGTCTATATATTAGATGGCAAATCATCGACTGAGAGCAAAAACAACACGATTACAATGTATGATGAGAAGACCGATGAAAGCAGGCAGACCACCAGTAAAAAGACTGGTGATACATCGCCGCTCAGACCGGTAGCAATTATGTTCCTCTTATCTCTGGCAGGGTGTGGAATGGTTTTGGCTGTGAGACGCAGAAGGAGACGATAAGAAATTCAGGCAGATTTTTGATAAAGGAAAATTCTTTTATCAAAATCTGCCTTTATTTTTTTCTTTTCAAAAGGATTAGGCTATGTTATAATTGTGTAGATTGTGATAAGGCATAACCGAGACTTCTGAAGTGGATACAGGAGTCTGCAGCCAGTTCAGTTGTTTCGGTGCTTTACCCAAGAAATATTTATTTTAAGGAGAACAGATTATGTACAAGAAGTTTGAAATGGAGCTTGCTGGCAGAACACTTCGTGTGGATGTTGGACGAGTTGCAGCACAGGCAAACGGTGCAGCATTTATGCACTATGGTGATACGGTTGTATTGTCAACTGCAACTGCATCTGATAAACCGAGAGAGGGAATTGATTTCTTCCCACTTTCCGTTGAGTATGAGGAAAAGCTTTATTCTGTAGGCAAAATTCCAGGTGGATTTAATAAGCGTGAGGGCAAGGCAAGTGAGAATGCAATTCTTACATCCCGTGTAATTGACCGTCCGATGAGACCGCTGTTTCCTAAGGATTACCGCAATGATGTAACACTTAACAATTTGGTTATGTCAGTGGATCCGGAATGTTCACCAGAGCTCACAGCTATGCTGGGTTCTGCTATTGCAACAGCAATTTCTGATATTCCGTTTGACGGACCATGTGCAACGACTCAGGTTGGTCTGATTGATGGTGAGTTTGTATTTAATCCGAATGAGGCACAGAATGCGGTTTCCGATTTGAAATTGACAGTGGCTTCCACTGCAGAGAAGGTTATCATGATTGAGGCCGGGGCAAATGAGGTTCCGGAAGATAAGATGATTGAGGCGATTTACGCTGCACATGAGATTAATCAGCAGGTGATTGCATTTATCAATCAGATTGTGGCAGAATGCGGTAAGCCAAAGCACTCTTATACAAGCTGCGCAGTTCCGGAAGAACTGTTCGCTGCAATCAAAGAAATTGTTCCACCGGAAGAGATGGAAAAGGCAGTATTTACGGATGAAAAGCAGGAAAGAGAAGAAAATATCCGCCAGATTACCGACAAATTAGAAGAGGCATTCGCTGATAAGGAAGAATGGCTGGAGGTGCTTGGCGAGGCAATTTACCAGTATCAGAAAAAGACAGTTCGCAAGATGATTTTAGTTGACCATAAGCGGCCGGACGGACGTGCCATTACACAGATACGACCGCTTGCCGCTGAAGTAGATATCATTCCAAGAGTACACGGCTCGGCTATGTTCACCCGTGGACAGACACAGATTTGTAATGTGACTACTTTAGCGCCGCTTTCAGAGGCACAGAAGATTGATGGTCTCAATTTATTAGAGACTAATAAGAGATATATGCATCAGTATAATTTCCCGTCTTATTCAGTAGGTGAGACAAAACCATCCCGCGGACCGGGACGGAGAGAGATTGGACATGGTGCGCTGGCAGAGCGTGCGTTAATTCCGGTACTTCCTTCTGTAGAGGAGTTCCCATATGCAATCCGTACAGTGTCAGAGACCTTTGAGTCAAATGGTTCAACCTCTATGGCATCCACCTGTGCATCCTGTATGTCCCTGATGGCGGCTGGTGTACCGATTAAGAAAATGGTAGCAGGTATTTCCTGTGGTCTGGTAACCGGTGAGACGGATGATGACTATATTGTTTTAACGGATATCCAAGGTTTAGAGGATTTCTTTGGTGATATGGACTTCAAGGTAACCGGTACAAAAGAGGGTATTACTGCCATCCAGATGGATATTAAGATTCATGGACTGACAAGACCAATTGTAGAAGAGGCTATCAGAAGAACCAGAGAAGCAAGATTGTATATTATGGATGAGGTTATGTCCAAGGCAATTGCGGAACCGAGAGAAACGGTTGGAGCGCTGGCACCTAAGATTACGCAGATGAAGGTTGATCCGGAGAAGATTGGCGAGATTATTGGACAGCGTGGAAAGACAATCAACAATATAATTGAAGAGACCGGCGTTAAAATCGACATTGATGATGACGGAACCGTTGCAATATGCGGCGTTGACCAGGATGGCATTGACAAGGCGCTCAAGATTATCCATTCCATTGTAGACCCGATTGAGGTTGGACAGATATATGAAGGAAAGGTTGTCCGCATTATGAATTTTGGTGCATTCGTAGAGCTTTCACCAAATAAGGATGGCTTGATTCACATTTCCAAGCTTTCCAAGGAGAGAGTTGCGAAGGTGGAGGATGTTGTAAACATCGGCGATACGGTTAAAGTTAAGGTACTTGAGATTGACCGTATGGGCAAGATTAGTTTAAGTCTGAAAGATGCAATAGAAGAAGCATAAAAAGAAAGAAACAAAAGGTACCGGTGTATTAAGGGAGAACTTCATGGCGGTAAGCAATATCTTAATGCATCGGTTCTTTTCTATAATGAAAGGAGAAGAATATGCAGTTTGGTTATTTTGATGAGGCAGCAAAGGAATACGTTATTACACGTCCAGATACTCCGGCACCATGGGCGAACTATTTAGGTTCACCGGCGTATGGAGCAATTATTTCTAATAATGCAGGAGGCTACAGCTTTGAAAAAAGCGGTGCTCATGGAAGAATTATACGTTATATTTTTAACCAGTTTGACCAGCCGGGCAGATATATATATTTAAGAGATGACGATAGTAAGGATTATTGGTCTGCTTCCTGGCAGCCGGTTGGTAAACCATTAGATGTGTACAAAAATGAGTGTCATCATGGTACTGGATATACCAATATTGTTGCAGAGTATGCGGATATTAAGTCGGAGGCTCTTTACTATGTGCCGCTTAATAAAACGTATGAGGTGTGGAGACTTAAGGTTACCAATCATTCAGACAGAAAGAGAAATTTGTCTGCTTTTGGGTATTGTGAGTTTACGAATGATTGTAATTATGAACAGGACCAGGTGAATCTCCAGTATACGCTGTTTATTACAAGGACATATTTTAAGCAAAATAAGATTTACCAGACAATAAATGAGAATATTCATACGGAGGTGGATGGCAATCAGAATACATGCCGTTTCTTTGGTCTTGCAGGCGGAGAGATTACTTCCTATAACGGTGATAAGGAAAGCTTTATCGGAGGATATCACAGCTATGGCAATCCGGTAGCGGTAGAGAATGGGCAGTGTGACAATACACTGAATTATAATTCCAATGGTTGTGGTGCCATACACACAAAAATCGAGTTGGAACCAGGTGAGAGCAGGGTTATTACATTTGTGCTTGGTATGAAATCCGATAAAGAGGCAGATACTATCCTTGCAGGATATAAAGAGACAGAGAAGGCAACAGATGAAGAACTTAAAGAGTTAAAGGATTACTGGCATGGACAGTTGTCCCACCTTCAGGTAAAAACGCCTTCAGAAAGCTTTAATAATATGATTAATACATGGAACGCCTATCAGTGTTTTATGACTTTTATCTGGTCAAGAGCAGCTTCCTTCACTTATTGCGGTTTGAGAAACGGATATGGTTACCGGGATACGGTTCAGGATATTCAGGGTATTATTCATTTAAATCCGGAGATGGCATTAGAAAAAATCCGCTTTATGCTGTCTGCACAGGTGGACAATGGCGGTGGACTTCCACTGGTTAAATTTACCCACAATGCAGGACATGAGGATACCCCGGATGATGCTTCCTATGTAAAAGAAACCGGACATCCGGCATATCGTGCAGACGATGCATTATGGCTATTCCCAACAGTATATAAGTATATTGCAGAGTCGGGTAATGTGGATTTTATGGACGAGGTAATCCTTTTTGCCAATGGCGGAGAGGGAACGGTATATGAGCATTTAAAGAGAGCAATTGATTTCTCTATGAACCGTTTGGGAAGCCATGGAATGCCGGCAGGTCTTCATGCTGATTGGAATGACTGTCTACGTCTTGGAAAGCAGGGTGAGTCCAGCTTTGTGGCGATGCAGTTATACTATGCCATGACAGTGATTCGTGAGTTTGCTGAGCGAAAAAAGGATACGGAATATATCGCATATCTTGACAAGGTACAGAGGGAACTGGGGGATACCATACAGAAGAACTGCTGGGAGGAGGATCGTTTTGTCCGCGGTTACAAGGAGGATGGGGAGCTGATTGGTTCAAAGCATCACCCGGAGGCAAGTATGTGGTTAAATCCGCAGTCATGGTCTGTCATATCTGGATTGGCAACAAAGGAGCAGGCAGAGCTTGCATTGGAATCTGTTCATAGAGAACTGAATACCCCTTATGGTGTAAGATTGATGGCACCATCCTATGTAAAGCATGCATTTGATGGGGCATTGATGCTGTTATTCAATCCTTCTACAAAAGAAAATGGCGGAATTTTCTCACAGCCGCAGGGGTGGATTATATTGGCAGAAGCCTTAATGGGACATGGAAACCGTGCCTTTGAGTATTTCAATGAGTCTTCTCCGGCATCCATGAATGATAAGGCAGAGATTCGTAAATTAGAGCCTTATTGTCATGGACAATTTACGGAAAGTACGGATTCTCCATTTGAAGGCCGTGCACATGTGCATTGGCTGACCGGAACAGCATCTACGGTTATGGTGGGCTGTGTGGAAGGTATTTTAGGTTTAAGACCCGATTTTAATGGAATTCGCATTAATCCGGCTATTTCCTCTGACTGGAAGGAAATTACTATAGATAAGGATTTTCGGGGTAAGAAGCTTCATATTACGGTGAAAAATCCAAACGGCAGGGAATCCGGTGTTACGAAAATGAGTGTAAATGGCACTTTATTGGAGGATAATTATATTAAAGCGGATTTGCTGGCTGACAGCAATGAAATTGTTGTTGAGCTATAAGAAAAGGTAAGGAGCGTATTTTGGCACAGAGGATATATGTGCGGTGAAAAAATACTGAGGAGGAGTCAGATGGAAACCTTACAAATTCTCTTGCACAATAAAATGCTTATGGCACCCATACTTGGATGGTCTGCAGCACAGATTTTGAAGGCAATTATTAATTTTATTTTAACAAAGGAGTTTAATCCGGAACGTTTAATAGGAAGCGGCGGTATGCCCAGCTCCCATTCCGCTACAGTGGTAGGGCTTATGTATGCCACGGCATATTGCAAAGGGATTGCGGGGTTTGAATTTCCAATGGCGGCAGCATTTGCTCTTATTGTTATGTATGATGCGATGAATGTCCGGATGGAAACCGGAAAGCAGGCAGTTATTCTTAACCTGTTTCTGAAAAATGAAGAGATTATGAAACATTTAAAGGATGCAGACAAAGGAGAATGGGCAAAAATTATATTAAAGGAATATGTAGGACATACTCCGAGTCAGGTAATAGGCGGAATTCTGGTGGGTATTTTAGTGGGATATCTGGTCTGTACATTCCTTTAGAATAAAAATGTAGAAATAAGCGATACTAAAGAGGGGGATTGGAAAATCTTCCTCTTTTTAAATTTTTATTGCGTATGCGCCAAGGAAAGGAAAAAGTATGGAACAGAGTGAAAATGAAAGAGAAGAAATAAAGGATATAGGGCAGTTAGATTTAGAGGAAAATCCGTACGGTCATAAAATACATTTACTTAATATTATTGGAGAGATTGAAGGGCATCAATGCCTGGGACCGGGAACCAAAACCACCAAGTACGAGCATGTTCTGCCAGAGCTTGCCAAAGTGGAGGAGGATAGCCGCATTGACGGTCTGCTGGTTTTGTTAAATACGGTGGGAGGAGATGTGGAGGCGGGACTTGCCATTGCAGAGATGATTGCCTCCTTGTCGGTTCCGGTGGTAACCCTGCTGTTAGGAGGCGGTCATTCCATTGGTGTTCCATTAAGTGTATGCGGCAATTATTCTTTTATTGTACCAACAGCGACCATGGTTGTACATCCGATTCGGATGAACGGTACGGTATTAGGTGTAAAACACAATTATGAGTATATCGATAAAATGCAGGATAGAATTATATCCTTTACCTGCAATCATTCCTCCATATCTGAAAAGGAACTGAAAAGAATTATGTTTAATACAAAGGAACTGGCAAAGGATGTAGGAAGTGTTTTGGTTGGAAAAGAGGCGGTAAAGGAAGGTCTGATTGATGAAGTCGGTGGGATTCATGAAGCGTTTTGTTATTTATATGGCTTGATAAATCAACAAAAAAATAGTAGTATATAAATATTGTGGTATATAGAATCAGAAATAAAAAAAGGGAGGTTATCAGCTTGGCTGGTAGTAATAATCAGAATAAAAAACGAACTTCATATAATAGAGGTTCTGGTGGAGGTTCTGTCAGAAAGAACAGCACTTCTAAGGGTAATTCTAAGAAAAAACAGAACCAGGAGCAGGCAGAGGCATCTTTTGCTGCTGAGATTACAGTATGGGTTATCTGTGCGGTGATGCTGATAATTGAACTTGGGAATTTCGGACTTTGTGGCTTTATTAATAATATTAGCAGATTCTTTTTCGGAATATTTGGAATGATTGAATATATTCTGCCGATTATGGTTATGTTTGCCGCATTTTTTTTACATATTAATGAATATAAAAAGCGGGCAGTACAGAAGGTGATATTTGGTTCCTGTGTGCTGCTTTGTTTTGGCATGATTGCACAGCTTGCAGTGGGAATGGATACATACGATTTTGCTAGATTGTTCAAAGAGGGATTTGATGACCAGCTGGGTGGAGGAATTTTATGCGGCTCGCTTGCCTATTTGTTACATAGAGGTGTAGGGCTGGTTGGAACCTATATCATTATAATTTTGGCAATTATACTGTGTGTTGTATTGTTTGCAGAAGTTTCTGTTATTGATTTTATCAAGAAACTGGCAAATGCTGCTGGAGAGAAGGAAGCAGATGTGGAAATGCTTTCTGAGGAACTTCCAGAAAACAGGAAACCGGGAAAAAGGAAGAAACAGAAAAAGGATAGCGATTTTAAGGAGATTGTAAGGGAGGATTATCCAGATGACAGGGATGAAGTTTTCACACAGAGGAAAAAAGCTTCCGTACTTGAGCAGATTTCTGTTTTGCCATCGGATGCTGACCAGGGAATTTTACCATCTAAGATAGTGGATAAGCTTCCGGAAAATGAAGAGGTTCATGAGATTACAATGGATTATGAGCTGCCTCTGCCCGGGGAGGGGATGGAACATATTGCTATCACAGAGATTGAGAAGGAAGAGGTTAAGGAGCATGCCAAAAAGGCAACCCGTAAGCCGAGAAGCAGGAAAAATGTTGTTCCGGCAGTATTGCCGGAGGAAGAAATGCCTGTAGCAGCTGAATCCGTAAAGACAGAGGCTATGGATGCCGCAGGGTTGGCAATGGAAAATAAAACTGCTGCAGAAGTAAAAAATATATCAGCAAAGGAAGTAGGAAAGAGCGATTCGGAATACCAATTTCCACCGATGGAGTTGTTAAAAAAGGGAAAGAAGCAGGCAGCCGCCAAGGAAGATGTTATACGGCAGAATGCCATTAAGCTTCAAGAGGTATTAAAAAGCTTTGGTGTGAATGTGACCATGACGAATTATAGCTGTGGACCTTCTGTAACCCGGTATGAAATGGTTCCGGAGCAGGGAGTTAAGGTCAGCAAGATTACAGGGCTTGCAGATGATATTATGATGAATCTTGCAGCACAGAGTATCCGTATTGAGGCACCGATTCCGGGTAAATCAGCAGTGGGTATCGAGATTCCAAACAGCAGCAGAAGTGGTGTCGGGTTTCGGGAGTTGATTGATACGGAGAAATTTATCAAGCATCCATCGAGGCTTGCCTTTGCTGTAGGTAAGGATATTGAAGGAAATGTAGTGGTGGAGGATATTGCAAAGATGCCGCATTTGTTGATTGCGGGTGCCACAGGCTCCGGTAAATCCGTGTGCACCAATACGTTAATCATGAGCATTTTATATAAGGCGAGACCGGATGAGGTCAAGCTGATTTTGGTGGACCCGAAGCAGGTGGAATTGAAGGTATATAACGGTATTCCCCATTTGCTGACACCGGTGGTAACAGATCCAAAGAAGGCGGCTGGAGCACTGAACTGGGCTGTGGCAGAAATGACAAAGCGTTATCAGATGTTTTCCGAGTGTAATGTCCGGAATATTCAGGGGTACAATGCCAGGGTAAAAGAAGTACAGGAGTCTGGTAAGCTTGAGGAAGAGAAGCTTGAAAAGATGCCCCAGATTGTGATTATAGTGGACGAGCTTGCGGATTTGATGATGGTTGCCAAGGCAGAAGTGGAAGAGGCTATTGTGCGGCTGGCGCAACTTGCCAGAGCAGCAGGTATACATTTGGTAATCGCCACCCAGAGACCATCAGTGGATGTAGTAACCGGACTGATTAAAGCGAATGTGCCATCTCGTATTGCGCTTTCCGTATCCTCCGGAGTGGATTCCAGAACCATAATTGATAGTGTCGGAGCAGAGAAGCTTTTAGGAAATGGAGATATGCTGTTTTATCCTACCATGTATCCAAAGCCTCTTCGTGTCCAGGGGGCATATATCTCAGATGATGAAGTGGTAAATGTGGTTGAATATCTAAAGGCTCAGAATGGGGAAACCACTTATAGCGAAGAGATGACAAACCAGATTACCTCTACCGGATTAAACAGCACGCCAGCCGTTGGTGATGGTTCTTCAGTCAATGACCATGATGAGTATTTTGTACAGGCAGGTAGATTTATTATAGAGAAAAATAAGGCATCCATCGGCATGCTGCAGAGAATGTTTAAAATAGGCTTTAATCGGGCCGCACGTATTATGGACCAACTGTTTGAAGCAGGCGTAGTGGGACCGGAAGAGGGTACAAAACCGAGACAGGTGCTGATGAGTGAGGAACAGTTTGAAGAGTATATAGATGAATATTTTTAACAGGCAATTGCAATCCCGCTTCGCCGGGCTGTTCCAGATATCTGCCGGACTCATAAATAATTAAAAAATGATATTGACGAACCTGTTTTATATCGTTACAATCGAGAGAAGCAAAGCAAAAGAAATGCTTTAGGGCAAAAGGAGGCTAATATGAAGACAGACATTGAAATTGCACAGGAAGCAGAAATGGTACACATCAAAGAGGTAGCTAAGAAATTGGATATTTCTGAGGATGAATTAGACCTTTATGGAAAATATAAAGCAAAGCTTTCCGATGAACTGATTAAACGTATCGAAAATAATAAAGATGGAAAGCTGGTATTAGTGACCGCCATTAATCCTACACCTGCCGGTGAGGGAAAGACAACGGTTACGGTGGGGCTTGGGCAGGCACTTGGACGGATGGGAAAGAAAGCCTCTATCGCTTTGCGCGAGCCTTCCCTTGGACCTTGCTTTGGTATAAAGGGCGGTGCTGCCGGCGGTGGATATTCCCAGGTGGTGCCAATGGAAGATTTAAATCTGCATTTTACAGGTGATTTTCATGCGATTACATCTGCAAATAATCTGTTGGCAGCCATGCTTGACAATCATATTCAACAGGGAAATGCCTTACATATTGATACAAGGCAGGTTGTGTGGAAGCGTTGCCTGGATATGAATGACCGCTCACTTCGTAATATTGTAGTTGGTCTTGGCAGTAAAATGGATGGATTTGTGAGAGAAGACCATTTTGTCATTTCGGTAGCCTCTGAGATTATGGCAATTCTCTGCCTGGCAAATGATATGGAGGACTTGAAGGATAAGCTTGGAAAGATTATTGTGGCTTATTCTGTGGAGGGCAATCCGGTAACTGCCAAGGATTTAAAAGCAGTAGGAGCGATGGCAGCCCTGCTTAAGGATGCAATTAAGCCAAATATGATTCAGACCTTAGAGCATACTCCTGCATTTGTACATGGCGGACCATTTGCAAATATCGCACATGGATGTAACTCTGTACGTGCGACAAAGCTTGCTCTTAAGTTATCCGATATTGTAGTAACAGAGGCTGGTTTTGGTGCAGATTTGGGTGCAGAGAAATTCTTAGATATCAAGTGCCGTAAGGCAGGGATTGCACCGGATGCAATTGTGTTAGTAGCAACTGTCCGTGCTTTAAAATACAACGGTGGTGTTGCAAAGGCAGACTTGAATCATGAGAATGTAGATGCCTTAAAGAAGGGTATTGTGAACTTAGAGAAGCATATTGAGAATTTACAGCAGTATGGTGTGCCGATTGTTGTTACGTTAAACCAGTTCATTACAGATTCCGAAGCAGAGTTGTCTTATATAAAAGAATTTGTGGAAGGAAAGGGCTGTAATTTTGCCCTTGCAAAGGTTTGGGAAAAAGGCGGCGAAGGCGGCTTAGAGCTGGCAGAGAAGGTAGTAGATGTATTAGAGAATAAGCAGGCAGATTTTAAGATGCTTTATGAGGATGATATGTCTCTTGAGGATAAGATTGAAACCATAGCAACGAAGATTTATGGAGCAAATGGAGTAAATTATACAGCCGCAGCCAAGAAGCAGTTAGGGAAAATTACCTCTCTAGGCTATGGCAGCCTTCCGGTTTGTATGGCAAAGACCCAGTATTCCTTATCCGATGACCAGACAAAGCTTGGAAGACCGTCTAATTTTGATATCAGTGTAAGGGATGTATACGTCAATGCGGGAGCAGGCTTTGTGGTGGCGATTACCGGTTCCATTATGACAATGCCTGGACTTCCTAAAGTGCCGGCAGCAGAAAATATAGATGTGATTAATGACCAGATTGTAGGACTGTTTTGATAAAGATATATTTTACAAGACAGGGTGATGAGCTTTTGTAAGATATATATAATAATGGAGGTATTATTGATGAAGGATTTTCCAGATTTTATGAAAAATGTGTTGAATCATATTGACAGCAGTCAGCAAAATACACCGGATATTGATGGTTATTATTTTGAAGGAAAAGATGGCAGCCAGATTGCGTATTGGACATATTATTCAGACAGAGATTCAAAGGAAAATGTGCATGAGTTTGATGAATATATCGTATGTGTGGCAGGACAATATGTGGAGATTTTTGATGGTGTGGAGCATGTGTTAAATCCAGGTGATGAATTGCTGATACCTAAGAAAGTTCCGCATCATGGCAGAGTAATAGCCGGTACCCGCACAATCCATGCGTTTGGCGGCAGGAGAATAGAGAGTTAATAGGTAGGTTTTCAGCAGCGTGTTAAAAGGAGGATAAGAATGGCAAGTTTAATTGATGGCAAGGTAATCAGCAAGCAGATTAAGGATGAGTTAAAAGAAAAGGTAGCAGCATTAAAGGCAGAGGGGAAAGAAATCGGCATGGCAGTTATTCAGGTAGGAAATGACCCTGCATCCTCTGTATATGTAGGCAATAAGAAAAAGGCCTGTGCGTATATCGGTATCCATTCCGAAAGCTATGAGCTGCCGGAGGAGACCACACAGGAAGAATTACTCACCTTAATTGACAAGCTCAATAAGGATGAAAGGATTCATGGTATTTTAGTCCAGCTTCCGGTTCCAAAGCATATTGATGAAGATACTGTCATAAAAGCCATTTCTCCGAAAAAGGATGTGGACGGCTTTCATCCACAAAGTGTAGGAGCTTTAAGTATTGGACAGCCTGGCTTTGTTTCCTGTACGCCTGCCGGAATCATCCAGCTGCTTAAGCGAAGCAATGTAGAGATAGAGGGAAAAGAGTGTGTTGTAATTGGAAGAAGTAATATTGTCGGGAAACCGATGGCACTTCTTCTGTTAAGAGAAAATGGAACCGTCACCATTACCCACTCTAAGACAAAGAATTTGAAGGAGATCTGCAAGCGCGCAGATATCCTGGTTGTTGCCATTGGAAGACCAAAGATGATAGATGCTTCTTATGTAAAAGAAGGAGCAGTTGTGATTGATGTGGGAATCCACCGTAATGAAAATAACAAGTTGTGCGGTGATGTGGATTTTGATAGTGTGGAACCTATTGCATCCGCAATCACTCCGGTGCCGGGTGGTGTAGGGCCTATGACAATTGCAATGCTGATGAACAACTGCGTTGAGGCAGCTACCATGTTTGAGGAATAAAAAGTAAAAGATTGGAGTCAGAAAATGATTCAGATTTTATTTGTATCCCTTGGCTGTGATAAGAATCTTGTGGACAGCGAGGTTATGCTGGGATTGCTGCAGGAAAAGGGCTATGCAATCACAAATGAAGAAAAGGAAGCAGATGTTATTGTTATTAATACCTGTTGTTTTATTCATGATGCGAAGGAAGAAAGTATTGAAAATATTATAGAGATGGGAGAATTAAAGCAGACAGGAAAACTGAAGGCTTTAATTGTAACAGGATGTTTGGCGCAGCGGTATAAGGATGAGATACGGAAGGAGTTACCGGAGGTGGATGCCATTCTTGGAACCACCAGCACAGAATCCATTGTGGAGGCAGTGGAAGAAGCTCTTACCGGAAAAGAATATGAACATTTTGAGGATATTAATTACCTTGCCCCAAGTCATGCGAAAAGGGTGATTACATCCGGTACTTATATGGGATATCTTAAGATTGCCGAAGGGTGTGACAAGCATTGTACCTATTGTATTATACCAAAGGTAAGAGGAAGTTATCGCAGTGTCCCGATGGAGGATTTAATTGCTCAGGCAAATTATCTGGTTTCAAACGGAATTACGGAAATCTGTCTGGTGGCACAGGAGACGACGCTTTATGGAGTTGATTTATATAATGAAAAGAAGCTTCCTGAGCTGCTGAAGAAATTATCACAGCTTAAGGAGCTTCAATGGATTCGCCTGTTATATTGCTATCCCGAGGAGATTACAGAGGAGCTGATTGCTGAAATCAGGGATAACCCCAAGGTCTGCCATTATATAGATATGCCCCTTCAGCACTGTGTGGATGCCATTTTACGGCGGATGGGAAGAAAAACAACAAAAGAGGAAATCCGAAAGACAATAGCCTATATTAGGAAAGAAATTCCGGATATAGTGCTTCGGACTTCTTTGATTACCGGGTTCCCTGGAGAGACGGAAGCGGAACACGAAGAAATGCTTTCCTTTGTAGATGAGGTGGAATTTAATCGTCTTGGCGTGTTTACCTATTCTCCGGAGGAGGGCACTCCAGCTGCTGGATTTGAGAATCAGGTTCCAGAAGAAACGAAGAGGGCATGGCGGGAGGAAATCATGCAACTCCAGCAGGAGGTGTCTTATGATTTAAATGCTGCTATGGTGGGAAAAACCTTGAAAGTGATTGTAGAGGGATATCTTTACAAAGAGCAGATGTACATGTGCCGTTCTTATATGGATGCACCGGAAATTGACGGATATATTTTTGTAGAATCGGAAGAAGAACTTTTATCTGGTGATTTTATAGAGGTTACGATTACAAATTTTAATGAATATGATTTGATTGGAGAAAGAAGTTATGAATTTACCGAATAAATTAACGATTTTGAGAACCATTTTAATTCCGTTTTTTTTGGTGGCAATGCTGTGGGAGGCTGTACCTTATGGGAACTGGGTAGCACTTGTAATTTTTGCAGCAGCTTCCCTGACGGATATGCTGGATGGAAAAATTGCAAGAAAGTATAATCTGGTTACAAATTTTGGGAAATTTATGGACCCTCTTGCGGACAAGCTCTTGGTATCCTCTGCCATGATTGCATTTGTTGAATTAGGGCGGATTCCATGCTGGATTGTGATTGTAATTATTGCAAGGGAATTTATTATAAGTGGGTTCCGTCTGGTGGCCGCTGACAATGGCATTGTAATTGCTGCAGGAATATGGGGAAAAGTAAAAACAGCAGAACAGATGGTAATGCTGTGTGTTTTATTAGCAGATTTAGGCAGTGTATTTTCAGGGGCGGCAGGAGCAATTCATCTGGTAGAAAATATTTTGATTTATGCTGCGCTGGTTCTTACGATAGTTTCCCTGATTGACTATCTAGTTCATAACAAGGGTGTTCTTGCTGAAAATAATAAGTAAATTGGATATGTGAAAAGATAAAAAATAGTATATGTGTATAAACAATGTGTAAATTGGGAATAAGCAAATGAAAGGCGGTTGCAGGTTATCTTGTAATCGTCCTTTTTACTATATAGAAAAGTCTGTCCGGTAGAGTAAAAAACGTTTTGCTGAAGATATAAAAATCTGTCGTATTTTGTAACAAGTTTTCCTTGAAATAATGACATAAAAGTACTAAAATATAATTGGCTAAAATTGGGCTTGCTTTAGTGAGCCTTATAATAAATAAAAACGGAGGGCTAAAAATGAGCAATAAACTTACGTTGTCAGCAAGTGAAAGAATTGCAGCTTTACTTGATGACTCAAGTTTTGTTGAAGTTGGTGCTTATGTAACTGCTAGAAATACCGACTTTAACACAATGGACACTGAAACACCGGCTGATGGTGTCGTAACAGGTTACGGTACAATTGACGGAAGACTAGTGTATGTATATAGTCAGGATGCCAAAGTATTGGGTGGTTCCATTGGTGAAATGCATGCAGCAAAAATCGCAAAAATCTATGATATGGCACTGAAGATGGGTGCGCCGGTAATCGGATTGATAGATTGTGCAGGTTTAAGATTACAGGAGGCAGTTGATTCTTTAAATGCGTTTGGTAATATTTATTTAAAGCAGTCTTTCGCTTCTGGCGTAGTGCCGCAGATTGCAGGTATCTTTGGTGTATGTGGCGGTGGAAGTACCATTATTCCAGCATTGTCAGATATCACCTTTATGGTAAAGGATTCTGCCAAATTATTTGTAAACAGTCCGAATGCGTTAGAACAGAATTACGCAGAAAAGTTAAATACTGCTGAGGCTTCTTATCAGGAAAGTAATTCCGCTCTGGTAGACGAAGTATTGGAGGATGATGCTGCTGTACTTGGAAGAATTAGACAGGTTGTAACCTTCCTTCCGTCTAATAATGAAGATGATTCTAATTTTGCAGAATGCATGGACGACCTTAACAGAGAGATTCCTAACTTAGAAGGACTTGCAGATGATGCAAGGGCAGTACTTACCCATATTTCTGACAGCAATGTCTTTATTGAGCTTAAGAAGGAATATGCAAAGGATATGGTAATTGGTTTCATTAAGTTAAATGGAACAACCGTTGGCTGTGTAGCAAACCAGGTTAAAGATGGCGGAGATATGTTGTCAACAAAGGGTGCTTATATTGCGGCAGAATTTGTTAATTTCCTGGATGCATTTGGCATTCCGGTACTTTCCCTGACAAATGTGAAGGGATATAAGGCTACTGTTTCAGAGGAAACAGGAATTGCAAAGGCAGCAGCAAAGCTTACTTATGCATTTGCAAATGCAACAGTGCCTAAGGTTAATCTTGTAATGGGCAATGCCATGGGAAGTGCATATCTTGCTATGAATTCCAAGTCCATTGGCGCTGATATAGAATATGCATGGAACACTGCCAGCATTGGAACAATGGAGCCGGAACAGGCAGTTAAGATTATGTATGCGGATGAGCTTTCAAAGGATGGTTATGACAAAGAAAAAATTGCTGCTGTGAAAGCAGAATATACCGCGAAAATGTCCAGCGCGCAGGCAGCAGCAAGACGCGGATATGTAGATGATATCATTGATGGTGCGGCTACCAGAAAACGCTTAGTTGCTGCATTTGAGATGCTTTATACCAAAAGAGAAGACAGACCATTAAAAAAGCATGGAGCAGTATAGAGAGGGGATAGCCATATGAAAATGAAAAAAATTATTTTATTCTTTTCTATGATTGCTGTTTTTGTCTCCCTGACAGCCTGTAGCAGTGGACAGGAAGAAGTGACCTTTGATTATAATAATACCGATATTATTTATTCAACTGCATATCAAGCCTATCAATTTCAGAATATAAGTAATGCATATCGAGCATACTTGGAAAATTCAGAAGAAGAAATGGCACAGGTAATGCTGACTGGCATATCTAACTTTGATAGTGCCAGGGAAGAGTGTGGTGAATTTAAGGGTTACCGTTCAAAAGAGGGCGGAGACAGTATCATGTTCGATTTTTCGAAGCTTAATTCACAGGATGAGAATGAATTAGCACAGCTGAATACAGAGTTGACCGATTTCTTAAGCCTTATAGAGGCAAAAGTAGAAGAAAATGGTGGTAATGTTACGGTTACCTTGACTGCAGTTCATGAAAAGCGGGATGTGGAGTATAGTTTCGTATATGAGGAGAATCCGGCATATGCATATGCATATGATTTATATGAGCAAAGGGTTGCACCATATCAGATAAAGGAGATTACGGCAACTCCGGATTATACATTTAGCGAGAAGATGGGTAAGGCAGGTGCGAATACCTTAATGGGTATGGGAACCGTATTTATCGTATTAATCTTTATCTCTATTATCATTGGCCAGTTTGAGAAAATCGGTAAGGCCAGTGAAAAAATAGCAGCATGGTGGCGCAACCGTAAAAAGGAGGCAGAGGAGCCAGAGGATGCTTCTGTTAAGCCGGCAGCGGTTTCGGCTTCGACCACAGTACCGAATCTGATGGATGATGCACAGTTAGTTGCGGTAATTACTGCGGCAGTTGTAGCAGCAAACAGTTCATCAGGAGGCAGTGATAAGTTAATCGTTCGTTCAATTAGAAAAGCAAAGAGATAATTTAGGAGGAAATCAGAATGAAGAATTATAGAATTACAGTAAATGGTACCGCTTATGATGTAGCAGTAGAAGAATTAGGTGCAGGAACAGTTCCAGCAGCAGCGCCCGTTGCTGCTCCAGCCCCTGTAGCAGCGGCAGCTCCGGCAGCCAGTGGTGCAGAGGGTGCTGTTAAGATTGTAGCGCCAATGCCGGGTAAGATTTTAGCAATCAAAGCAAATGCAGGACAGGCAGTAAAACGTGGTGATGTTGTAATGATTCTTGAGGCAATGAAGATGGAGAACGAGATTACAGCTCCGGAAGACGGTACAATTGCAGGTATCAATGTTGCAGTTGGTGATAGCGTAGAATCCGGTGATACACTTGCTTCATTAAACTAATTGATTGAATGATATCATTTTAGACAGGAGGCAGTGCAAATGGATTATATATGGACCACATTGCAGAATCTGGCTGGACAGACCGCATTTGCAAATCTTTACTGGGGTAATTTTGTAATGATTGCAGTTGCCTGTGTTTTCCTGATTCTGGCGATTAAATTTGGCTTTGAGCCGTTGTTATTAGTCCCGATTTCTTTTGGTATGTTACTGGCAAATATGTTTCCAGGTATCATAGCAGATGGAGGATTATTACATTATTTTTATTTATTGGATGAATGGAGTATTTTACCTTCCCTGATTTTCCTAGGGGTAGGTGCCATGACGGATTTCGGACCGTTAATTGCGAATCCAAAGAGCTTTCTTTTAGGGGCTGCAGCGCAGTTTGGTATTTATTCCGCATATTTTTTCGCAATCTTATTTGGATTTAGTGATAAGGCAGCAGCAGCGATTTCTATTATCGGCGGTGCGGACGGACCAACTTCTATCTTTCTGGCCGGAAAGCTTGGAATGGGTGGCACCTTGATGGGACCGATTGCAGTGGCAGCGTATTCTTACATGGCACTGGTACCGGTTATCCAGCCGCCATTTATGAAGCTTCTTACAACAGAAAAAGAGCGTAAGATTAAAATGGAACAGTTAAGACCAGTTTCCAAACTTGAGAAGATTTTATTCCCGGTTGTTGTTACAATCGTAGTGGTTTTAGTTCTCCCTACCACAGCACCACTTGTTGGTATGTTAATGCTCGGTAATCTGTTTAGAGAATCTGGTGTTGTAAAGCAGTTAACAGAGACTGCATCAAATGCACTTATGTATATCGTTGTCATTTTGCTTGGAACATCAGTAGGTGCTACTACAACAGCACAGTCATTCCTTAATTGGGATACACTTTTAATTGTGGTATTAGGTTTGATTGCATTTATTATTGGAACCTGCGCAGGCGTATTGTTTGGTAAGCTGATGTGCTTGGCTACAAAAGGAAAGGTAAATCCATTAATTGGTTCTGCGGGAGTGTCTGCCGTACCAATGGCAGCCCGTGTATCACAGAAGGTTGGTTCGGAAGCAGACCCTACAAACTTCCTATTGATGCATGCAATGGGACCAAATGTAGCAGGCGTTATCGGAACTGCGGTAGCAGCCGGCACATTTATGGCAATTTTTGGAGTATTTTAAGATAGCTTTTACAGTATAGATTCTGACAGGAATCTATACCAGTTAGAGAGAATATCGTGATTTTAAATAATATGGAGGATTAAAAAATGGCAAATCAAGCAGCAAAGCCGGTAAAGATTACCGAGACAGTTTTACGTGATGCGCATCAGTCATTGATTGCTACCCGTATGACTACGGAGCAGATGCTTCCTATCGTCGATAAGATGGATAAGGTCGGCTATCATTCTGTAGAGTGCTGGGGTGGTGCAACATTTGATGCTTCTCTTCGTTTCTTAAAGGAAGACCCATGGGAGAGACTTAGAAAATTAAAAGACGGCTTCAAGAATACAAAATTGCAGATGTTATTCAGAGGACAGAATATTTTAGGATATGCACCATATGCAGATGATGTGGTTGAATATTTTGTTCAAAAGTCTATTGCAAATGGTATTGATATTATTCGTATTTTTGACTGTCTGAATGACCTTCGTAACCTGCAGACTGCAGTAAAGGCTGCCAATAAGGAGAAGGGTCATGCACAGGTTGCACTTTCTTATACCTTGGGAGATGCCTATACAATGGAATATTGGAAGGACATGGCAAAAAAGATTGAGGATATGGGTGCAGATTCCATCTGTATTAAAGATATGGCAGGTCTTTTGGTTCCAACGGCCGCAACAGAGCTTGTTCAGGCATTAAAGGATGGAACCAGTTTGCCGATTCAGTTACACACACATTACACCTCTGGTGTGGCAGCAATGACCTATATGAAGGCAGTAGAAGCCGGATGTGATGTCATTGATACGGCAATGTCACCGCTTTCCATGGGAACATCCCAGCCGGCAACAGAGGTTATGGCGAAAGCATTTGAGGGAACCGAGTATGATCCTGGATTTGACCAGAACCTGTTAGCTGAAATTGCTGATTATTTCCGTCCGATGCGTGAGGAATGGTTAGAGTCAGGATTATTGAGTCCGAAGGTAATGGGCGTAAATATCAAGACATTATTGTATCAGGTACCGGGTGGTATGTTATCCAATCTTGTTTCCCAGTTAAAGGAAATGAAACAGGAAGATAAATTTGATGAGGTGTTAGAAGAGGTTCCACGTGTTCGAAAAGACTTTGGTGAGCCGCCTCTTGTTACACCGTCTTCCCAGATTGTCGGCACGCAGGCTGTATTAAATGTGGTTATGGGAGAGCGTTATAAGAATATGACGAAAGAGTCCCGTGATTTGCTGGTTGGTAAATACGGTCAGACGGTTAAGCCGATGAATCCAGAGGTTCAAAAGAAGGCATTGGATGCACTTGGAATGGATAAGCCGATTACTTATCGTCCGGCAGATGATATTGAGCCACAGCTTGAAAAGCTGGAAAAAGAAATGGCACAGTACAAGCAGCAGGATGAGGATGTATTGTCCTATGCGTTGTTCCCGCAAGTTGCTACAGAGTTCTTTAAGTACAGAGAAGCACAGCAGACGAAAGTGGATGCAACAGTTGCTGACACTGAAAATGGAGTATATCCGGTATAGTACAGGATAATATATTTTATCGTATAGGAGCTTTGTTCCTTATATGATGACAGATTAGGGAAGATGCGGTTGCGTCTTCCCTTTTTAGCTTGACTTTTTCACATATCTGGTTTATAATTCGACTAATTTGGAATCGAAATCAAAAATAGACATATCATATAAATATTTATTGGCAGTCAGAACATATTATAAGGAGCCTATTATATGGAATATATTAAGAGAAGTGTTGAAGAAATTATAGATAATGCGGAAAAAACATTTAAAGCAGTATTGGTTACAGGTGCCCGGCAGACGGGTAAATCAACGATGTTAAAAAAAATGTTTCCTGATAAAAAATACATTACCTTTGATGATCCTTTTATAGAGGAGCAGGCAAAAAATAACGGAGGTATGTTTATGATTCTAAATCAGCCACCGATTATTATGGATGAAGTTCAAAGAGTGCCGGAATTGTTTCGGCATATTAAAGTGGTCTGCGACGAACATGATGAAAGAGGATTGTTTTGTCTATCTGGTTCCCAGCCGTTCCGTTTAATGGAAAATGTATCAGAATCCTTATCCGGCCGGGTGTGTATTATAGAGCTTTCTACACTTTCTATGCGAGAAATAAGCAGAGATTCTTTTAATATTCCTTTCCTCCCAACAATGGAATATGTTTTGGAACGGCAAAAGAGCGTAAAGAAACCGGATAATATATGGAATATTATTCATAGAGGGGGATATCCGGAACTTCGGAATCCAGAGGTAGACTGGCAGTCATTTTATGCAAGTTATGTAAAAACATATTTGGAACGAGATGTAAGAGAACTGTCCGCAGTTCAGGATTTGGATGCTTTCCGCAGATTTATGATTGCGGTAGCGGCAAGAACAGGTCAGATAGTTAATTATAGTAATATTGCAGATGAAGTTGCAAAGGATGTGGGAACAATTAAAAACTGGATATCGATTTTAGAAGCGTCTGGAATCATATATCTGTTAGAACCATATACGCATGCGGTATTAAAACGGGCAATAAAAACGCCCAAAATCTATTTTCGGGATACCGGATTAGCTGCTTATCTTACCAGATGGCTGACTCCGGAAACTCTGGCTTATGGAGCGATGAGTGGAGCAATGTTTGAAACCTTTGTTATTTCGGAAATTCTAAAATCCTATTCCAATAAAGGAATTGATTACAGATACTGTGTTTCTTACTATCGGGGAAAAGATAAAAAAAAGGTTAACAAAAATGGTACGGAGATAGAGTTAGAAAGCGAGATTGATTTTATTATTGAGGAGAATGGTATGCTGTATCCCATTGAAATAAAGAAAAATACTTCTGAAAATGCCAGCGCAACAAGTGCATTTCAGATATTAGACAAGATTCCGGATAAAAAGAGAGGAACGGGGGCAGTTGTAAGTCTGTGTCCACAGCCGGGAGCCTTAAGGGAGAATATTCTTGAAATTCCTGTGTGGTATATTTAAGGGAGACAGAAGAGATAGGGGAGTGTTTGAAATTGATATTTCAAGTATTCAGAGATAAAGGTGTTAAATTTGAAAAAGAGGAACGGCCATGTCAAAGATAATTGTAATAGGCGGAGGAGCCGCCGGAATGATGGCGGCGATTTTTGCAGCTAGAAATGGAAAAGAAGTAATATTATTAGAACAGAATGAAAAGCTGGGGAAGAAATTATTTATTACAGGGAAGGGCAGATGCAATTTTACCAATGCCTGTGATACAGAGGATTTGTTTCAGAATGTTGTAACGAATCCAAAGTTTTTATACAGTGCATTTTATTCCTTTTCCAACCAGATGGTGATGGATTTTTTTGAAGAAATCGGACTGCCATACAAGGTGGAACGGGGAAACCGGGTATTTCCGGTATCTGATCATTCCTCCGATGTTATCAAGGTATTGGAAAAGGAATTGAGAAAGCAAAAAGTAGAAATTTTACTAAACACAAAGGTAAAATCCTTAATTATAGAAAATAATATCTGTAGAGGGGTTGAACTTACAGAGCTTGATATTGAGGACAAAACAAAGCATGTAAAGAAACTGTATGCTGACAGTGTGATTGTGGCAACAGGAGGGGTGTCTTATCCGAGAACTGGAGCCTGTGCAGATGGTTATGGTTTTGCAAGGCAGGCAGGACATACTATAGCAGATAGAAAACCTTCTTTAGTCCCATTTGAATTGAAGGATAGCTGCTGTACAGATTTGATGGGGATATCCTTAAAAAATGTATCGGCTGTTATTTATGCTGATGGGAAAAAGATATATTCTGATTTTGGAGAAATGCTGTTTACTCATTTTGGGGTTAGTGGACCGATTATTATTAAGGCAAGTGCCTACATCCATAAATATTTGGATAAGAAATTATCGCTAACGCTTGATTTGAAGCCGGCTTTGGATGAAAAACAGCTGGATGAGAGGATTTTAAAGGATTTCAAGCTTTTTCAAAATAAGCAGTTAAAAAACAGTCTGGATAAATTGCTGCTTCGAGCCTTAATTCCGGTGGTTATTGAAAAGAGTGGTCTGGATGGAGAAAAAAAGATTAATGAAATAACAAAAGAGGAACGAAAAATATTAGGGTATACAATCAAAAACCTGCCCTTTACCATAACGGGTCTCCGGGGATGGGATGAGGCAATTATCACAAAGGGCGGCGTAAAGGTAAAGGAAGTCGACCCTGGAACAATGGAATCCCGACTGACAGGCGGTCTTTATTTTGCCGGTGAGGTGCTGGACCTGGATGCATTGACAGGCGGTTTTAACTTACAGATTGCATGGTCTACCGGGTATTTGGCAGGTATATCCTGTTAGAACGGGTGCGCATCGAAAAGAATTGTTATTTTATTGGAAAGACAGTATAATTAATTTACATGTGACAAAAAGATATAGCGGATAAAAATATTATACATTAAAATGTGGAGGAGAAGGATTATGGCAAGCATTGCAATTGATGGACCGGCAGGCGCAGGGAAAAGCACCATCGCAAAAAGAGTGGCAAAGGAATTGGGTTATATTTATGTGGACACCGGGGCATTATACCGGGCAATTGCACATTATCTTGTGACGAATCAGATTGATATAGAGGACGAAGCTGCTTTGACAGCAGCCTGTGACGATATTTCAATTGAAATAAAGTACGAAGATGACATCCAGCAGGTGTATCGGAATGGGGAAAATGTAACTCCCTATTTAAGAACAGAGGAGACCGGTAATATGGCTTCTAAGTCTTCTGCAAAGGCGCCTGTTCGTGCAGCGCTGCTTGATTTGCAGCGTGATATGGCAAAAGCTTATAATGTAGTAATGGATGGGCGGGATATCGGGACGAATGTGCTTCCTGATGCAGAGGTTAAGATTTATTTAACGGCATCTTCTAAGGAGCGGGCAAACCGCAGATATAAGGAATTACTGGAAAAGGGAGAAAGTCCGGATTTTGATAAAATTGAAGCGGATATCATTGAGCGGGATGAGCGGGACATGAACCGTGCAATCGCACCCCTAAAAAAAGCAGAGGATGCAGTGCTGGTGGATAGCTCTGATATGGGGATTGAAGAGGTTGTAGGAAGAATTTTATCTGTAGCAGGGGAAAAGCTGCAATAGATAAAATCCAACGGGAAGGAACTGGAAGATATTTTATCTGGTTTCTGTTGAAATATTGTGATATAGTGGTAGCGTAAAATATTTTGTATGAGGTTTACTTATGGATGTTGTATTGGCAAAAACAGCAGGCTTCTGCTTTGGAGTAAAGCGGGCCGTGGATACAGTGTATGAACAGGCAGAAAAGGGAAATGTGTACACTTATGGTCCGATTATCCACAACGAAGAGGTGGTAAAGGATTTAGAAGAAAAAGGTGTCCGGATTCTCGCAGATGAGCAGGCGTTAAAGGACTTAGAGGCGGGAACGGTGGTAATACGCTCCCATGGAGTAGAACGCAGCATTTATGAATTAATAAAGGAAAAAGGATTAGAGCTTGTGGATGCCACTTGTCCTTTTGTTAAGAAAATCCACAATATTGTCGATACAGACAGTGCCAAGGGAAAGCAGATTATTATAATTGGAGATAAAAACCACCCTGAAGTAATGGGAATTGTTGGCTGGTGCAATCAGGCTCCTATTGTGTTAGAATCAGAAGAAGAGGCGGAAAATTTGTCTTTTTCAGGCGATAAAGAGATAAGTTTGGTGTCCCAAACGACATTTAATCACAAGAAATTCAATAAGGTGGTTGAAATTTTCAAAGAAAAAGGTTATAATATAAGCGTTTATAACACCATATGCAATGCAACAGAAGAAAGGCAAAGAGAAGCAGCTTCTATTGCTAAGCAGGTAGATGCAATGATTGTGATCGGTGGAAAGAACAGTTCAAATACACAAAAGTTATTTGATATCAGTAAAAAAGAATGTGCAAATACTTACTATATACAGACACTCGTTGACTTGGATTTGGCTGCTTTTGAATCCGTTGGTAGGGTAGGTATTACTGCAGGGGCATCTACCCCTAATCAAATTATTAAGGAGGTTCATGGTAGCATGGCAGAAGATTTTGGAACAATGTTCGAAGCCAGTTTGGCAGAGGAGAGCAGAATTAGTGTAGGAAAGATTGTAAAGGGAACCGTTATTGATGTAAAAGATGACGAGATTATCTTAAATATCAATTATAAAGCAGATGGTATTATTACAAAGAATGAGTATTCGAATGATATGAATATTTCATTAAAGGATAAGGTTCAGATTGGTGAAACAATTGAAGCTAAGGTTATTAAGACGAATGATGGTGATGGTCAGGTTCTCTTATCTGTTAAGCGCGTAGCCGCAGAGAAAGCAAACGAGAAGCTTGAGGAAGCATATAACAATGAGGAAGTATTAAAGGGAATTGTTACTCAGGTTTTAGATGGCGGGTTAAGTGTTACAGTTGAGGAAGCAAGAGTATTTATTCCTGCAAGTCTTGTATCAGATACCTATGAAAAGGATTTGACAAAATATAAAGACCAGGAAGTTGAGTTCAAGATTACAGAGTTTAATCCTCGTAAGAGAAGAATTATCGGTAACCGTAAGATGTTAATTGAAGCAGAGAAGAAGGCTGCAAAGGAAGCCTTATTTGCAAGAATTAATGTTGGAGATACCGTTGAGGGTACTGTTAAGAATGTGACAGACTTCGGTGCATTTATTGATTTAGGCGGAGCAGATGGACTGCTTCATATATCTGAGATGTCATGGGGAAGGGTTGAGAACCCTAAGAAGTTGTTTACAGTTGGTGATAGTGTGAAGGCGATTATCAAGGATATTCAGGGTGAGAAGATTGCGTTAAGCCTTAAGTTTGAAGATACAAACCCATGGCTGACTGCGGACGAAAAATATGCAGTTGGCAACGTTGTAACCGGCAAAGTAGCAAGAATGACAGATTTTGGTGCATTTGTTGAATTAGAGCCGGGTGTGGATGCATTATTACATGTATCACAAATTGCAAGAGAGCATATTGAAAAGCCATCAAGTGTATTGTCTGTCGGTCAGGAAATCGAGGCTAAGGTGGTTGATTTCAGATTAGAAGAGAGAAAAATCAGCTTGAGTATGAAAGCTTTACTTCCAGAAGAGGAGGAAGCAGAGGAAACTGCTACAGAGGAATAATTAATTTATAGAATAACCTCGCTTTAGGAATACTAGGGCGAGGTTTTTTATTGCCATGCATATGCGAAAAATGTCCAGTGGACATTTTTGAGTTTTGGTTGATGAAAATGAGAGGATGTGAGTAGACAAATGGCATATGGTTATGAAAGCTTTAAGAAGGATGTCTATAGACTTACGAATATTAATCTAACCTTATATAAAGAGAGGCAGATGAAACGGAGAATCGAATCTTTAATGAACCGGAATGGATATTATGATTTTAAAGAATATTTCCTTGCACTGGAGAAGGATGATTCCCTGCGCCGATCCTTTGTGAGCTATCTTACAATTAATGTATCAGAATTTTATAGAAATCCCAAACAATGGGAAGTTTTTGAGAATGAGATGATTCCTTATATGAAAAGGGCGTTCGGAAACCAGATTCATATATGGAGTGCTGCTTGTTCTACAGGAGATGAGCCCTATACAATTGCAATGCTTCTGGCAAAATATTTTCCGCTGAATCAAATTCGCATTTATGCTACGGACATTGATGAGGATGTACTTAGAATTGCGAAAGAAGGCTTTTATCTGACAAGAAGCTTAGAACGTCTTCCGAAAGAATTGCTGGTAAAGCATTTCACGAAAAAGGAAAATGGTTACCAGATTAATAATGATATCAAGAGATGTGTGGAGTTTCGCAAGCACAATTTGTTGGAAGATAAATATCCTATAGGTATGCATATGATTGTGTGCAGAAATGTGGTGATTTATTTTACGGATGAGGCAAAGGACCAGGTGTATAAGAATTTCCACAACAGTCTGGTTAAAAATGGTGTTTTGTTTATTGGAAATACAGAGCAGATTATCCACGCCAGGGAAATTGGATTTGCTGCCACAGATTCATTTTTTTACCAGAAGATAGACCTAGATTAAATGCTTTCATAAGTAAGGGGGGAAATATGAGAAGTAGTCAGAGAATAGTTTCCGTTTTTTTATGTATTATGTTGGTTGTGATGCTGTGCCCGGGTGATGTTTTGGCTGCAGGCACACAGGCAGACAGCAGGGAGGAGACTGCCGGACAGCAGGTTGTCCAGTCGGTGAGATTGTCGGTTAAGGCTGCTACCGCCACCAGCGTGACGTTAAAATGGAAGAAGCTTGACAATGTATCCCAATATTATATATACCGTTCATATAATAAGAAGAATGGGTATAAAAAGATTGCCACAGTGAAGGCATCCAAGAATACATATAAGAACAGTAAATTAAAAGAAAAGAAAAATTATTATTACAAGGTGGTTGCCTTGTTAAAGGACAACAGCAGAGTTACCAGCAACATTAAAGTAAAAGTGAAAGTGAAGGGAAATTATAAAACTGGTTCCGTGTATGGACCGGCTTTGACGCAAAGCCAGCTGAAATATGTAAAAAATGCGGTTGCAAATTTTGTGAATGTTTATACAGAGCCTGGAATGGATGATTTCGTGAAGGTGTTTTATGCACATAATTATATATGTAATCGTTGTTCCTATCAGGATAAGGGATGGTGGGTAAAATCTGCAAATACCGCTTACGGCGCTTTTCGCTATAAGAAAGCACAGTGTTCCGGATATTCCAGGGCATTTAAGGCATTGTGCGATGGTATGGGGAT
Source organism: uncultured Eubacteriales bacterium (assembly GCA_900548855.1). Lineage (GTDB taxonomy): Bacteria > Bacillota > Clostridia > Lachnospirales > Lachnospiraceae > CAG-590. Next base: position 28,535 of record URMF01000013.1, on the reverse strand, counting down.
TGGATGCCGATATGTACATGCCAATTCTAAGGCGATGAATCCCGCTCATCAATGGAATCTGGTAAAGGTGAATAAAAAGTGGTATCTGATTGATACCCAGTTAAATGATAGTTCAGGTGGATATTTTTGTTTTCTGATTGGTAGTAAAACCAGTAAAAAATATTTTGGAAATGTATACAAATACAATACAAAGGGCATGCCCAAGCTTAGCAAATCAGATTATGATTACAGTAAATATTTTGAATAACTTTTAAAGGCTGTTAAAGCATTTTTAATATAAGATATCTGCTTAGGTTGGTCTGCAAAGAGAAGGGAATCCAAGACCTGGTAATTGTATTTATCTGTCACCGAATATTTAAATACATCATATTCGTTTACGGAAAAGCATGGAATGAAAGCATCTGTTTTCTTAATGTAACAGGTGCTTTTTGTTGCTTTTTCTTTGTTTTCTGCAGCTACATAGGCGGCAACGCTTTTGTGGATTGCCATATCCTCCTGTGGAAGATAGTAATAATTTTTATAATCTTTAAAATAATGCATTAATGTATCCCGTACAATGGGAATGCAGAGAACTGCCCTTTGCTCCAAAGCATTTAAATATATGCCGCTGACAGACAGGGTTAGCCGCTTTGGCAGACAGGCACAGGCGGCATAGGTAAAGCTGAATTTTAACTGTTTGTCATCCGTCATGGCTTCTAAAGAGGTAACGTCTATCTGTTCAAAAAACGCTTTGTAATTTAGAATACGGCTAATCTGGGGCATGCCTAACAAATCATCATGATTATGAAGAAGCAGTACCTTTTGTTTTTCGCAATCCGGATGTGCAACATACCGTTGGTATATATTGATTAATTCTTTGCCGGTATAGGTGTCTTCTCTTTGAATTCCAAGATACTCTTCAATACAAATTTGTTTCATGCTGTCTAAGAAAAATATTTTTTTATAGGAACGGATTTCCTTAAAAATATCTATTTGAATAAGGCGTTTATCTACTGAAAATGGAATGTCCAACAGGTCAGCCTTTTGCCTTAAATAAGGTAAATCAAATCCTAGTCCGTTAAAATGAACCAGATGGGTAAAATCCCTGCAAAATACATCAAAGGCAGACAGCATTTCCTTTTCGCAGTAACCGTCATCATTAAACCATTGTATTATCCGTATGCTGTCCTTTTCGTACCACAGTGCGCCGATTAGGTACAGGGTGGTGTTTCTGGCAGCAAACCCGGTTGTTTCAATATCAAAAAATAGTAATCTGGATTCCGGATAAAAATATTTGTAGTATTCTGGTATGGGAAATTGTTCGGTTTTTTCTGTGTATGTAAAGGTCTTCATATCGTAGCTCTCCCAATATCAATATCTAGTAATTCTATAATAGCATAATTCATGATAATGTGCTATAATCAATAAAGCGAAAGAGAGAGTTTATCAATAAAGGGGAATTTTATGATTGGATATATCAAAGGTACGATAGAAGAGATTCTGGCAGACAGTGTACTTTTAGAAAATAATGGAATGGGTTATCACATCTATACATCGGGAATGGTGTTAGACAGCATTGCTGGTGTACATCAGGAAATGAAACTGTTTACTTATATGCATGTCAGAGAGGATGAGCTGTCACTATTTGGATTTCCCACCAAAGAGGAGCTGGATACTTTTAAGTTGCTGCTTGGTGTGAATGGAATCGGACCTAAGGCAGCACTTGCAGTTTTGACGGTATTATCGGTAAAGGAGCTTGCGCTTGCCATTATGGCAGGGGACACGAAAGCAATTACCAAAGCAAACGGTATTGGTGCCAAGGGAGCAGGCAGGATAATCATGGAATTAAAGGATAAACTGAAGCTGGATGATTTGTTTGTGACGCAGGAGGATGAAAGCGCAGAAGGTGTAGCAGGCAGTATGGCAGATACCAAAGGCGGTGGGATTCAGGATACCGTACTTGCACTGGTAAGTCTTGGATATTCCGAATTTGAGGCAGTGAAAGCAGTTAAGCAGATTCCGGGAGCAGATTCCATGGAGCCGGAAGTTCTGTTGAAGGAAGCATTGAAGAAATTATTTTAAAAATATATTAAATTTAGTAAAATACAGTGGCATTCATATAATATAAAATATATAATGGAGTAATATGATAGATAGAATGATAAGTACCCAGATTCTTCCGGAGGATGTAAAGATTGAGAATAATTTAAGACCAGCGTTGCTTTCGGATTATATCGGGCAGGAAAAAGCAAAGAATAATTTAAAAGTATTTATTGAAGCGGCAAAGAATCGCGGTGAAGCATTAGACCATGTATTGTTATATGGACCGCCGGGACTTGGAAAAACCACTATGGCTTCCATTATTGCGAATGAGATGGGAAGCAGCCTTAAGATTACTTCGGGGCCAGCCATTGAGAAACCGGGAGAACTGGCAGCCATTCTCAACAATCTGAACGAGAATGATGTGCTGTTCATTGATGAGATACACAGACTGAACCGTCAGGTAGAGGAGGTGCTCTATCCGGCAATGGAGGATTTTGCAATTGACATTATGATTGGGAAGGGACAGGCTGCCAGAAGCATCCGCCTGGATTTACCACATTTTACCCTGGTGGGAGCAACGACGAGGGCAGGAATGCTGACAGCACCACTAAGGGACCGTTTTGGTGTGGTAAATCGTTTGGAGTTCTATACGAAGGAAGAGCTTTCCCAGATTGTGCTCCGGTCAGCGAAGGTATTAGAGGTTATAATTGATGAAAAAGGAGCTATGGAGATTGCAAAACGTTCCAGGGGAACACCTAGACTGGCAAACCGATTGTTAAAGCGCGTCAGAGATTTTGCAGAGGTGTCTTTTGAGGGATATATCAGTGAGGAGGTTGCCAGAAAAGCATTGGATCGTTTGGAAGTGGATTCCTTTGGTCTTGATCAGGTAGACCGGAATATTATTTTGACAATGATTGAAAAGTTCAGCGGTAAACCGGTGGGATTAGATACCCTTGCAGCAGCCATCGGGGAAGATGCAGGAACCATTGAAGATGTGTATGAGCCGTATCTGATACAAAATGGATTGATTTCCCGGACACCTAGAGGCAGAGTGGCAACAGAAGCGGCATATCGGCATTTCGGACTGGCTCATTTATTGGATGAGAGGAATTCATACTGAAAGAAAATAGAATGGAAAGGCGTGGTACAAATTTATGACAGATAAGAATGATATTCCAGTTGTTATTAATGGACGGATTTATAACTTAAGTGGATATGAGAATACGGATTACCTGCAGGAGGTTGCCAATTATATGAATAGCAAGATTGCGGAATGTAAGGCTTCAGATGGATTTCGCAGATTAAATGCAGAATATCAGAATATCCTTCTTGCAATTAATATTGCGGATGATTATTTCAAGGTAAAGAATGAAACCGGAAAGCTCACTGCCCAGGATGATGAAAAGGAAAAGCAGATTTATGATTTGCGTCATGAGGTTATAGAAACCCAGATTAAATATGAATCTGCCATGCGGCTGGTAGAGGAGTATAAGGAACAGGTTAATGCCCTCCAAAGAAAAATTATCCAGCTGGAAGCGGAGAAAACAAGACAGGAATGATAAGGATACTATAAGGCAGCATGTTAATATCTGAAATGGAGAATAAAGAATGATACCTGAAATTTTAGCGCCGGCAGGTTCTATGGATGCTTTGAAAGCAGCAGTTTCTGCCGGTGCAGATGCGGTGTACCTTGGGGGCAGCAAATTCGGGGCAAGAGCCTTTGCAGACAACTTTGATGAAACCGCATTGATACAGGCAATTGAATATTGTCATATATATGGTGTTAAGGTTTATCTGACTGTTAACACCTTATTTCGTAATGAGGAAATAGAAGAGCTTTATGATTATCTGGCACCATTTTATAAAGCGGGATTAGATGCGGTGATTGTGCAGGACCTGGGAGTTATGCTCTGTATTCACAGATGGTTTCCTGAACTGCCAATCCATGCCTCTACGCAGATGACCATTACCACGGAATATGCATATGCACTTTTAAAGGAATATGGTGTGACAAGAATCGTTCCGGCAAGAGAGCTATCCATAGAGGAAATCAAAAGTTTAAAAACCGGCGCAGAGCCTCCAGAGGTAGAGGTATTTGTCCAGGGAGCATTGTGCTATTGTTATTCCGGTCAATGTCTTATGAGTTCTATGTTAGGAGGCCGAAGCGGTAACCGGGGACGGTGTGCCCAGACCTGCCGGCTGCCATATACTGTTTTTGATGTAGCAGGAAAACGGGTGGATACAGAGGGAGCACACATTTTAAGTCCAAAGGATTTGTGCGGTTTAGAGGCAGTGCCGGAATTAATCCGGGCAGGGGTGGATTCCTTTAAGATTGAAGGCAGAATGAAGAAGCCGGAGTATGTTGCGGTCTGTGTCAGGGCATATAGGGAAATTGTGGATGCCGTATTGGACGGTAAGTATTCCGACGGGCTTGTGGATGCATATAAAAATGAAATGGCAGAAGTTTTTAACCGGGGTGGATTTACAAGGGGATATTATTACCAGAAAAACGGAAAGGACATGATATCTGTAAAAAATTCTGGAAATACCGGAGTATTAATCGGGAATGTAACGGATATTTATAAGAACCAGATTCAGGTAAAACTTAATAAAACGGTATATAAAGGAGATATTCTTGTACTAAATGGCAGAAAAGATAAGATTACACTGACATGTAATGTGGATGCAGAGCAGGGGAAGAGGATAACCCTGAATGTTCCTAAAAAACAGGAAATTGTTAAAAATGCGGCAGTTACAAGGATGCTTTTAAAGCCCTTGATGGATGAATTAGGCGCAATGATACAGCAGGAGCTTAGGCTTCCGCTGGTGGGGAAGATAGAATTGCTTACCGGATTTCCGGCAAAGCTTACATTGTGTGTAAATGTTAAGGGCAGAGAATATTCTGTTACGCAGACTGGAGAAATGGTGGAAAAAGCATCTGCCCGGCCGGTTACAGAAGCACTGGTAATGGATAAAATTGGAAAAACGGGAAATACAAGATATTTTTTTAAGGATTTTGAAAGCAATATATCAGCAGATGCGTTTTATTCTTTAAAAGACCTTAAGGATTTGAGAAGAAATGCAATAAAGAAGCTGGAAATACAAATTCTTTCGTCCGGCAGGCGACGAATGGAGATGTATGCGGACATACCAGAGGAAAGGGATATGTGGAAGCAGAGCGTTGCAGCCGGGGTTTCGCAGTCAAAGGAGGAAGGTGCGTCAGAGGTAACGGTAATGGTATCTGGAATCCAACAGTTTAATGTCGTAAAAAAGGATTTACGAATAAGAAAAATATATCTGGATTTGCAGTATTTTAAAAATGAGGATATAATAACCAGTGTAAGTAATAATAGAGATAGGGAATTTTATCTGGTTCTGCCTCCGGTTCTGCGCACATGCTACTTGGAGAATATGGAAGGCTTACATGGATTAAAGGAACATGGCATATGCGGTATTGTTGTCCGGAATCTGGACGAATTGGCGTATCTGCATCATATGGGCTATCAGGGAAAGCTTGTTATCGATAACAGTCTTTATGTGATGAATAATTACGCTGCAGCATTTATACAGAAAGCTTTTCCCAATGCCAGAGTTACGGTTCCTGTGGAACTGAATCACAGACAGATAAAAAAATTATCGTTTATCCAGAGGGATTGGGAGATAGAGGCTTATGGATACCAGCAGCTTATGGTAAGCGCCCAATGTCTGCAAAATACTTTAAGGCATTGCAGCTATACAAATGAGACATTCCGGATGCAGGATAGATATCACAAATCCTTTTTTGTTTCCTGTATCTGCAAATACTGTTATAACATTATTTATAATGGTATTCCTACGGTTATTTTTGATTTATTGCGGGAAGAATTTACCGGAAAGGGCGTCTTGCGTTTACATTTTACAAAAGAAAGTGAAGAGGAAGTACAGAAGGTGTTAGATGTTTTTTTTGGTGGGAAAAGTTATGACGGAGATAAAACCAGAGGACATTACAATCGTGGAGTAGAATAATGGCAAGTATTATAATTAACATATCAAAGTATATTATTTTAATATTGATGGTGCTGTATACACTGTCATGCTTTACCGTTTTCAAGGAAGGCAGTGAGGCAGAAAAGAACCAGAAGTTGAATAAACAGATTATTTATGTGTTTTTGATTCATTTTCTGTGTTATCTGACATTGGCATTAAGTGATACAGAGCATATGATGGAAATTGTAATTTTTTATGGGCTGCAGATTTTTGTGGCAACCATTTATATGTATATTTACCATTATATTTATCCGTTTTCCTCAAGAGTTATAACCAATAATATGAGCTTTCTCTTGCTGATTGGCTATACGATGCTGACAAGGCTTGACTTTTCCAAGGCAAAAAAGCAGTTTGTGATTGCCACGGTTTCTTTGATATTGGTATCTGTAATTCCAATGATTATGGATAAATACAAAAACCTGAGAAATTATGGTATTGTCTATGGAATTATCGGTATTCTGGCATTAAGCTCGGTATTTGTTATTGGTGTGGAGCAATATGGTTCCAGAAACTGGATAAACCTGTTTGGCATTACAGTCCAGCCATCCGAATTTGTTAAAATTCTATTTGTTTTCTTTATTGCAAGCATGCTATCCAAGAGCAGGGATTTTAAACAGATAATCATTACTACAGCCTTTGCCGGCGTGCATATGATGATTCTGGTGCTGGAAAAGGATTTAGGTGGAGCGCTGATTTTCTTTGTGGTTTTCATATGTATGATTTATGTGGGAACAGGCAGGATAAGATATCTGATAGCTTATATTGCCGGAGGCTTTGCCATGGCTGGTCTGGCATTCCTGCTCTTTAAGGATAAGTTGTTTGACCATGTTATGGTGCGTGTCAATGTCTGGAAGAATCCATGGGAAGATATCAGCGGTTCGGGATATCAGATTACCCAGTCATTGTTTGCTATAGGCAGTGGTGGATATTTTGGCTCGGGATTAACAAAGGGTTCTCCGGATGTGATTCCTGTAAGTGAGAGTGATTTCATTTTCTCTGCGATTTCGGAGGAATTTGGTGTATTATTTGCACTGGCACTGATTTTAGTGTGCTTTAGCTGTTTTATATGCTTTGTGAATATAGCTATGAAGGTACGTAACCGTTTTTATAAGACTATGGCATTTGGATTTGCAATCTGTTATATTTTCCAGACCTTTTTGTCCATCGGCGGAGTAACCAAATTCATTCCGTCTACAGGAGTTACGATACCGTTAGTAAGTTATGGAGGAAGCTCGGTGTTAAGTTCCCTTGTGATGTTCTCCATCATGCAGGGAATCAGTACGATTGAAAATAAAGAGGCTAAGAAAATTGAAGAAGAAAGAAGAAAAATTGAACAAAACGCAGGGCAAACAAAAAAGGCATAAAAAAAGAGAAGTTGACCGCAAGCTGTTAACTCCTGACCAGCAGGCGTTTTTGGAAAAGGAAGAAAAAATTGATAAGATTAATGAGAAATTAAACCGTCCGGTACTTGGAATTACGTATCTTTCTGCATTTTTAATAATCGGATTAATGGCGTATATCCTACGGTTTATGATTGTGGAAAAGGATGAGGTGATTGCAAATGCTGCTAATTCCAGACTGGATAAATATGCAGCAGATGTAATCCGTGGGGATATCGTAACCAGTGATGGGAAAACGGTAGCCACCAATGATGGGGACAAGCGGTATTATCCATATGATAATTTGTTTGCCCATGTAGTGGGATATTCTGAATATACCAAGGCGGGCATTGAGCTTGTCGGCAATTATTATCTGTCTGACAGCCATGCAAATGTACTGGAGCGTTTTATCCATACACTCCGGGAAGAGAAGAACGAAGGGGACACCGTTGTTTCTACGTTAAATTATGATTTGCAAAAGACCGCTTATGAGGCACTTGGCAGTGCAGATGGTGCGGTGGTGGTTATGGAACCGGATACCGGTAAAATTCTGGCTATGGTTTCAAAGCCGGACTTTAATCCCAATCATATTGATGAAGTGTGGGCAGAAGCAAACCGCGAAGATTCAGACAGTTCTGTATTGTTAAACCGTGCAACCCAGGGATTATATCCTCCGGGTTCTACCTTTAAGGTTTTGACAACTCTGGCTTATATGAGGCAGAATCCCCGGAAATATGAAAATTATAGCTATAATTGTTCCTCTGAAGAAGAGATATTCAATGGAGTATCCGTACATTGTTTTGGAAGAAAAATTCACGGACAGCAGGATTTGTCACAGGCACTTGCCAATTCCTGTAACCAGGCCTATGCAGATATTGGTATCAGTTTAAATGTAAATAAATGGCGGGATACATTGGAAAGCTTTCTTTTTAATAAGTCTCTTCCTTACACGGATGCAAGTGCCACAAGCCGTTTTTATCTGGACAGTAAATCGGACAAGGGGTATATTCCGCAGACGGCATTTGGACAAGGGGACACTTTGATTACACCACTTCATAATGCTATGATTATGTCCACCATTGCCAACGGGGGTCTGATGATGAAACCGTATTTTATTGACAGCATTGAAAATTATAAAGGAACCCGCATAAAGAAATTTTCTCCGGACTCCTATGACACGCTAATGACAGCGGAGGAGGTGGAGATACTGACCCCGTATCTTAGAAAGGTTGTAACAGAGGGAACAGCGGCAAGCTATTTTGCAGGGGCATCCTATGAAGCGGCAGGTAAAACCGGAACAGCGGAGTATGCTAACGGAGCGCATGATTACTCGTGGTTTGTGGGGTATAGCAATGTAGAAGATCCGGATGTGGTAGTCAGCATTATTGTAGAAGAGTCTGATGTAAACGGTATCAAGGCAAGTGCTATAGCGAGAAGTATTTTTGACCAGTATTATAAATAAATATTTAGATTTACCTTGCGTTTTTATTCATAAATTGCTATACTTGGTTTAATTAGGCAACACACCATGTGTTCGTAAAGCCTATTTATAAACAGGTCTTTACAGTATAGGAGGAACAGCTATGATAGAAGCAGTAAGCTGTGGCGGTGTGGTAATCTTCAGAGGTAAGGTGTTGTTACTTTATAAGAACTATAAGAACAAGTATGAAGGCTGGGTTCTGCCAAAGGGTACGGTAGAAGAAGGTGAAGAGTACAAAGAGACGGCGCTTCGTGAAGTAAAAGAGGAGACAGGAGTAAGCGCACAGGTTATTAAATATGTGAATAAAAGTAATTATACTTTTAATACCGCATATGATGTAGTGAATAAAGATGTACATTGGTATCTGATGATGGCTGACAGCTATTACAGCAAACCTCAACGGGAAGAATACTTTATGGATTCCGGATATTATAAGTATCATGAGGCATATCATTTATTGAAGTTTCCCAATGAGAAACAGATATTAGAGCAAGCCTATGGTGAATATCAGGATTTGAAGCAGAGTAATCTGTGGGGATCAAAAAAGTATTTTTAATGAAAAGAAGCTGGGAAAGATTCTGGCTTCTTTTTATATATGTAGGTGATAACAGTGTTTGTGAGAAAATAGATTGCATATGCACATTTTTTCAAGGAGAGGATATCCGTCATGAAGAAAAAAAGAATAATTAATATATTGATGGTATTCTGCCTGCTGGTTGCATTAGGCTGTGGTGGTTATCTGGCATATTATTATTACAACAGTAACAAAAGTGAAAATGCAGTAGAGGGATTGCGGGATAAGATTGAAGATAGCAATATCACAGATAACAATGCAGACAAAAATGGCAGTTCGGAAATGGTTGAAGTAGATGGAAAAATAATACAAAAGAAGTTTAAACAACTGTATCGGGAGAACCATGATTTTATTGGCTGGCTCACGATTGAGGATACGAATGTAGATTATCCGGTTATGTATACTCCTCAGGATGGGGAAAATGGAGAATATTATATCCACCGGGATTATGACAAACAGTATTCTGCCGCAGGCCTTCCTTTTGTGGACGGAAACTGTGAAATTGAGGAACCGACCGATAATCTGATTGTTTACGGACATAACATGAATTCGGGAAAGATGTTTCATGATATTTTGCAATATGAGGATAAGAGGTTCTATAACGGTCATAAAACTTTCCGTTTTGATACAATCTATGGGGATGGTATCTATGAGGTGGTGGCAGCTTTTTATGGGCAGATTCTGCCGGAGCAATCCACAGCATTTAAGTATTATGAATTTGTCAATGCCGGCAGGGAAGAAGAGTTTTTGGATTTTGTAGAGAATGTCAAAAAGATGTCAGTGATTGATACCGGGGTAGAAGTGGAGTATGGGGATAAACTGATTACGCTGTCTACTTGTGCATATCATGTTGAGGACGGACGATTTGCTGTTATTGCAAAGAAGATACAATAAATAAGACTGTTGGAGATTCATATATTTGGGACTTGACAAACTGCCAGCAACACTATATAATCATTTTCGTTGGTTTCAACATGCCGATGTGGCGGAATTGGCAGACGCACCAGACTCAAAATCTGGCGGTGGTGACATCGTACGGGTTCGACTCCCGTCATCGGCAGTATATAAAGATGTGTCGGAAATCTTGATTTATAAGGGATTCCGGCATTTTTTGTTGCCAGTCTATGAGAAAAAGTCCAGCGAACCTAATGCTGCCGGTGGCAGGTTCTGTAGGTTTTCCAGACCGGGGCTAACGGTATTGCTCAATATTAAATTCTTTTACAACCTTGAGGACGACGCCGGCGGTAGTGTAGTTATGTATTTCACTGGGTGGAATTTTCTTTCCAAATTTACTGATTGGATTTAACCCCGAGGAGGTGTATCTGCGGATATATATTTTTCCGTCTTGGTCTAAATACATTACAATATCATTATACTCAGGAACCCGCGTCTGGGATAGAAGCAAAATATCATTTGTGTAATACATAGGTTCAAAATTTGCAGACAGAATTTTTATTCCAAAATCGGCGGTATTCTTCAGACTGCGGGGATATTCTGTAATATCTAAGGTCTCAAAAATACTGTTGTCATAGAACTGACTGTCCTTCATATTCCCGGTGGGAAGGAATACCGGAATTATATCTTTTCCTATATTGGATGGATTTAAGGTTGTTGTCTCCTCTAATTTTATCAAGGCCTGGACGGAATGAAAGGAACGCTTGGAAAGGGTTCTTAATTTTGTTATAATTTCCTCTTCTTGAACAGAATAGAAAGACCTTCCTAATAAATTGTCAATGGAGCAGCCAAAGACATCTGCAATTTTAGTGACGGTGGACATTTTTACATCATGGGATTTACCATATATGAGCGAACGGAGAGTATCCTCGGATAAATCAGCACGAAGCGACAAAGCACTCAGTGTAAGTTTTTGTTCTTTTAGTTTAGCCCTTAGGTTGTTTCTAAAAATTTGTAAATCCATTTAAAATAACCTCACATAATTATATATCGTACATCCTATTCTAATATGATTTTTTAAAAATGTAAATACTTAGTGACGAAAAAATATTTTTTATCTTTTTTGAAAAAGAGGAAATGGGAAAATATTTGTATTTAAGAACAAGAAATGATATAGTAAAGTGAAGTATAAATAGCAGGGTGGCGTTATGGAATTTAACTGGAAAGATATAAGAAAGCCGTTAGCTGTGTGGTATCAGCAAAACCATAGAAAATTGAAATGGCGTGATACGAAAAATCCTTATCATATATGGATTTCAGAAATTATGCTTCAGCAGACCCGTGTGGAAGCAGTTAAGGCATATTATGACCGTTTTATGAGGGAAATACCGGATATTGAGACCTTGTCAAGAATACCGGAGGACAGGCTTTTAAAGCTCTGGGAAGGGCTGGGCTATTATAACCGTGCCAGAAATCTGCAAAAAGCAGCAATCTGTATTATGGAGAAGTATGGCGAGATATTTCCAAGGTGTTATGAGGAGGTGTTGGAGCTTCCGGGAATTGGGGAATATACTGCCGGGGCAATCTGCTCGATTTGCTTTAATCTGCCTACTCCGGCAGTGGATGGAAATGTGTTGAGAGTGGTGGCACGGCTGACGGACAGTCACGATAATATTGATGATAGAAAGACGAAAAAAAGGGTGAGAGAGAACCTTCTGCCATTATATGAAGAAGGGGATTGCGGGTTGCTGACACAATCGTTGATGGAATTGGGAGCAATGATATGTATTCCCAATGGAATGCCCAAATGCGACAGCTGTCCACTTCAGGAAAGGTGTGTCGCATATAAAAGGAATACCTATGCCAAGCTTCCTGTCCGCAGGGAAAAAAAGAAAAGAAAAATAGAGGAGAAAACCGTATTTATCCTCCATGATGGGGAGCAGTATGGTATACGAAAGCGGGACGACAATGGATTATTAGCGAACATGTGGGAATTTTATCATACAGATGAAAGGCTTACTGCGGCGGAGGCAGTTCGCTATATCAGTGAAAGGGGCTTTGAACCGGTACGGATTGAAAAAGAATTGCCATATACGCACATTTTTAGCCATGTGGAATGGCGTATGACTGCCTATTATATTGTTTGCCGGAACAAGAAGAGTGAACTCACATGGGTAGAAAAAGAAGAATTTGGCAATAAATATGCCCTGCCCACGGCATTTAAAATTTTTTTAGAGAGGGAGTCTTAGTATGACATGCTTAGAAGCGCAATCAAAAATTATTGCTTATATCGACCATAATTTGGAACGGGATGAAAAACAGGACTTCTTAAAGCACATTCAATGCTGTAATGATTGCAAAGAAGAGCTTAATATATATTATACCATGATACAAGGCATGAGGCAGCTGGATGAAAATATGCCGTTATCCAGAGATTTTACTCAGGAACTTAATGACCGGATGGAAAGGGAGCTGAAAAGCAGTAGAAAAAAGAGGGATTTTTTTCGCTCTTCGGTAGCGGTTACAATTGTAGCGGCAATGGGCTTTCTGCTCTTCGGTTATGTGAATTTTCTGAATTTGTTACACGAGCAGGAACAGGCAGCTTTAAAGGAAGCCCAGGGGGAATATTATTACAGTCAGACCTTTGATGATATTTTGTTTTTGCCGGAAACGGAGCAAATGGTACAGGATATTAATATATCATCTGAAGAGGAAGTAGAAATCAGTTTTTATGAGAAAATAAGACAGCATAACTATTTAAGGCGATAGGGGAGTGTATATATGGACAAGATTTTATTAGTAGATGGGCACAGTATATTAAACAGGGCGTTTTATGGTCTGCCGGATTTGACCAATTCTAAGGGAGCGCATACCAATGCGGTTCTTGGCTTTATCAACATTATACTGAAGGTTATTGAAGAGGAGAAGCCTACTCATCTTGCAGTAGCATTTGATGTGCATCAAAAAACATTCCGGCATGAAATGTTTGAAGAGTATAAAGGTACCCGCAAGGGTATGCCGGAGGAGTTGAGAAGTCAGGTTCCAGTTATGAAAGAGGTGTTGCAGGCTATGAGTGTTACCGTGATAGAACGACCTGGCTTTGAAGCGGATGATGTGATAGGAACCCTTTCCCGGATGGGAGAAAATGCCGGCATGCAGGTTACGGTATTGTCCGGAGACAGAGATTTATTACAGCTTGCAACAGACAATGTGTTAATCCGGATTCCTAAAACCAAGGGTGGAGGTACAACCGTAGAGAGCTACCATGCAAAAGAGGTTGCGGATTTATACGGGGTGACTCCCGTGGAATTTATTGATATGAAAGGGCTGATGGGAGATGCCTCTGATAATATTCCGGGAGTTCCGGGAATTGGTGAAAAAACAGCTTCCAAGATTATTTCAACTTACCATTCTATTGAGGAGGCCTATGTCCATTTAGATGAAATTAAACCGAAAAAAGCGATGGAAAATCTTGCAGAATATTATAATCAGGCATTAATGAGTAAGGTGCTTGCTACAATTAAACTGGATGTGCCAATTGATATAGATTTTTCAGAAATGAAAATGGAATCCCTTTTCACTAAAGAGGCATATGATTACATTAAGAATCTGGAACTGAAGAGTTTGTTGAAATATTTTGAAGTTCCGGAAGAGATAATACAGATTCAGTTTCATACCAATATTATTTCTGATTTGGGAGATATGGAGAACTATTTTTCCGGATTTGGCAAGGTGGAACGGATTGGCCTTTTTGGATTATTTGAAGACAGGGAGTTTTTGGGCTTGGGAATTACGAAGGATGGTATCCACACAGATTTTATTGTCTGTTCCATGTTTATAACGGAAGAACTGATTGTGAACCGATTTATGTCTGTCTACAGGGAACACCCGGAAATGAAGATTATTACCAATGATTTGAAAGCATTGCTTAAAGTACTGCCATTAGAGTCGGAGGGCAGGGTGGAGGATACTTCCGTAGCCGCTTATCTGTTAAACCCGATAAAGGATACCTATGCTTATGATGATATTGCAAGGGATTATCTAAATCTGACCGTACCGTCTAAAAAAGAGCTTTTGGATAAAATGAAGCTGAATACATTTATACTTCAGGAAGAGAAGGTGGAAGCATATCTCTCCTATGAGACCGGTATTTCCTATCTTGCATGGGATAAACTTTGTGACCAGTTAAATGGCATGGATATGTATCAATTATATACAGAGATTGAACTTCCCACAGTATATGTGCTGGAGCATATGGAAAAAGAGGGAATCCGTGTGGATGGAGCTGCTTTGAAAGAATATGGGGAGATACTGGGAGAGAAAATTGCAGCGCTGGAAGAGACAATTTACCAGGAAGCCGGAACACATTTTAATATTAATTCACCGAAGCAGCTGGGAGAGGTATTATTTGAAACGCTCAAATTACCAGGGGCGAAAAAGACGAAAACGGGGTATTCTACCAATGTAGATGTGCTGAATAAATTAAAAAACGATTATCCAATTGTAAGGGATGTTCTGGAATACAGACAGGTGGCAAAGCTAAAATCCACTTATGCAGACGGATTGTCTGTGTTTATAAGGGAAGATGGCAGAATTCACGGTACATTTAACCAAACCATTACTGCTACAGGTCGAATCAGCTCTACAGAACCAAATCTACAGAATATTCCTATGCGTACAGAACTTGGGAGAAGCATTCGGAAGGTATTTATTCCAAAGGATGGTTATATTTTTGTGGATGCAGACTACTCCCAGATTGAACTGCGGGTGCTGGCACATTTTTCAGGGGATGAAAAACTAATTGCGGCATATCATGAGAATCAGGATATCCATGCATTGACAGCATCCCAGGTTTTTGGCGTACCGATTGACCAGGTGGATGATTTGATGCGCAGAAATGCGAAAGCAGTGAATTTCGGAATTGTATATGGAATCAGTGCTTTTGGGCTGTCAGAGGATTTGGAGATTTCAAGAAAGGAGGCTTCTGCGTATATAGACAGTTATTTTGCCACCTATCCCGGGGTAAAACATTTTCTTGATGATACAGTGGAACATGCCAAAAAGACAGGGTTAACCCGGACTATGTTCGGAAGAATCCGACAGATTCCTGAATTATCATCCTCTAATTTTATGCAGCGCAGCTTTGGCGAGCGTATTGCTATGAATTCACCGATTCAGGGAACGGCTGCGGATATCATTAAAATTGCTATGATTCGTGTCCACGAGCGCTTAAAGCGGGAGCATTGCAAGTCCTCATTGATTCTTCAGATTCATGATGAGCTTCTGATAGAGACCCACAAGGATGAGGAAGAGCTGGTAAAGCAGATTCTGACAGAGGAAATGATGCATGCGGCAGAGCTTTCCGTGCCGCTTTTAGTAGGGGTGAGTTCCGGAAAAAGCTGGTATGAGGCTAAATAGGAGGATTACAAAAGAAAATCACATGAAAATTATTGGAATTACCGGTGGGATTGGAACCGGAAAAAGTACGGTTCTTAATCTTTTAAAACAGGAATATCATGCTTATATTGTGGAAGCCGACAAGCTGGCACATGAATTGATGCTGCCGGGAGAAGCAGTGTATCATCGGATTACAGATATTTTTGGCACAGATATCTTAAACATAGATGGTACAATTGACAGGAACAGGCTTGGGGCAATTGTTTTTAAGGATGCAGATTCATTAAGGAAGCTGAACGAAGTTGTCCATCCGGCGGTGAAACAGTATATTTTACAGGACATGGAAACAAAGAAAAAAGAGGGAAATGTCGAATATTATGTAATTGAAGCAGCTCTTTTAATTGAAGACGGCTATAAGACAATCTGCGATGAATTGTGGTACATTTATGTAGAGAGAGAAGAACGGATTAAAAGGCTGATTGCCGGGCGGGGCGGCAGCAGGGAAAAATGGGAGCATGTAATAGGAAATCAATCTTCTGATGACTATTATCGTATGAATTGTGATTATGTGGTTGACAATGGAGGCAGTTTTGAGCATACCATAAATATAGTAAAGGAATTATTGTCTTAAACAAGATAATGTGGTAATATATATCTATATGTAGCTTTTGAAATGACTTGTGGAGGGTGTGCAAGACCTCTATCAGATGATTAATGGGGAGTTATATGACAGCAGTGACAAAATATCCAGAACCACTTGTATTTGGGCTTGATATCGGAACCAGAAGTATTGTTGGTACAGTAGGATATAAAGAGGGAAATCAATTTAATATTGTGGCGCAGTGTGTTAAATTTCATGATACCAGAGCGATGCTGGATGGGCAGATTCATGATATTAACAAGGTTGGAGATGAGATTCTTTATGTTAAGGAGAATCTGGAACAGCAATTGTCAGGAAGAAAACTGAAGGAGGTCTGTATTGCTGCCGCTGGACGTGTCTTAAAAACTGCGGTTGGCAGAGGGGATTACGAATTTCCGGATACTACGGTCGTGAATCAGGAATATATTCATTCCTTAGAAATGTTAGGAGTTGAAAAGGCACATGAACAGATGATACAGGAAAATGATACGGAGGTGAAGTTTTTCTGTGTGGGGTATACGGTAATCAAATATTACCTGAATAATTTTGAAATTGGGAATTTAGAGGGGCATAAGGCACATAATATAGCCGCAGATGTTCTGGCAACATTTCTGCCGGAGGAGGTAGTTGATGGCTTGTATGCCGCAGTTTCCCAGGCAAATCTTGAAATTTCAAATATGACTTTGGAGCCAATTGCGGCAATTCAGGTTGCCATTCCGGAGAACTATCGGCTATTGAATATTGCGCTGGTTGATGTGGGAGCGGGTACATCGGATATCTGTATAACCAGGGATGGAAGTATTATCGGTTATGGAATGCTTCCCAAAGCGGGGGATGAGCTCAGTGAAACGCTGGTTAAGGAATATCTGGTAGATTTTGCCACGGCAGAAAAGATTAAGATGATTGGCTCAAGAAAAAAGAGTCTTACCTATAAGGATATTATGGGAATCAGCCATAAGATTACTCCCCAGGAGGTATACGACAAATTAGATACCATTATAGATGATATTACCAGTCAGATTGCGGCAAAAATTGTGGAACTGAATGGGGATAAGCCGGTATCTGCTGCTTTTATAGTAGGCGGTGGTGGTAAGCTTCCAGGATTTACCGAAAAGCTTGCGGGACATTTGAATCTGCCACCGGAAAGGGTTGCACTCCGGGGTGAGGAGGTACTGGGCTTTGTAAATATTTTTGTTGAAGGTGTGAAAAAGGATCCGCTGTTGGTAACACCAATCGGTATCTGTTTGAATTTTTATGACCAGAAGAACCGGTTTGTCTATCTGCTGGTAAATGATGAGCGGGTAAAGCTATATGATAATGACAAGCTGACCGTTTTTGATGCTGCACTGGCATATGGTTTATCCAATGATTCGATATTTCCAAAACGCGGGGCAGACTTGAATTATACATTAAATGGAAAGAAGAAGTTTATCCGGGGCAGTGCCGGTGAAGCGGCGGCCATTTTATTAAATGGTAAAGAGGCTGGAATGAATCATGCAGTTAAAGCGGGTGACCAGATTAAGATAATAGAATCTACAAAGGGAGAGGATGCTGCTGCTGTTTTGAATGAAGTAACGAATGTAACATCTACCATTTCCTTTATTGTCAATGAGGTTGTGGTAAATTGTCCGAAATATGCCAGTGTCAATGGCCGGTTAGAATCTGAGTTTTATCATATTAATGATGGGGATGAGATAGAAGTACTCAATTATTATACACTCAGCCAGCTGATGCAGTTTATGGACATTGAAACACCTCATGAGGTATTTGTGAATGGTGCAAGAGCTGGTGCGGATACCAAAATATATGAAAATTTTAATGTGGCGTGGATTGACAAGGAGGAGATATACAAAACAGAACATTTTGTGACAGAGGAAAAGGAACCTGTTGTGGAAGAAAGGCAAAGTGATGACAACCCTGACCAGAATGATTTGGTTAATCAATGGGTTGAAGAGAGGGAAAAGAATGAAGAAGCCATCCGGATGAATGTGGTGGTAAATGGGGAACCCGTTACATTGACTGGGAAATCCAGCTATGTATTTGTGGATATTTTTGATAAATATGACTTTGATTTGAAGACAGTAAAGGGAACAATCCTTGTACAGAAAATTGACGGGCAGCCGGCGAAGCATTTCAGCCCGCTTCATAACGGAGCCGTGGTTGAATTATATTGGAAGGAATAATGAATGGATACCAAATCGCTTATTGAACTACAAAAAAAGGGAATATTGATGCACCGTCTGGTATATATAGTCTTTTTTTTATCAAGATTATTATTACAGATTCTGGATAGGAGTGTGCAACGTGAGAACACTATGTATATTCTGGGATTTTTGGTACTGTGTGCGGTTTTGGAAGAAGTGTTTTACCATTTTAGTTATTTTAAGAGAATTTTTATTCTACGGTATATCCGGTATATTCAATGCGTTCTGGCGATTATAATGCTGTGCTTTATTCAGGGCAATGATTTTTCTGATATTTCTGTGATTGCATTGATTATAATGTTTTTGATAGATTTTTTCCTTACAATGAGAGTTATGGATAAGGAAAGTCTGACCATATATATGATTTCTATAGGAATGCCAATTCTAGTAATTCTTATCGGAAAAATTTCTGTTTCCTCCAGTAACCAGTGGCTGTTTTTGTTTTTTGATATCATAATTCTGTTTCTAGTGTTGTTTTTTGAAACATTGGCGTTTGTAAATTATATGGATAATATAGATAGCATGATATTTAACCAGCGCCATGAACTGGACAGTATTGCAGAACAGAATGAAAGAATTCTTCAAATGCAGGAAAAGCTTAAAAATACAAATGATGAGCTGACGATTCAAAAGATTGATTTGCAGAATGCCAACAGACAGATTAAGATGGCGAACCAGGAAATGATTGCGCAGGCAGAAATTTTACATTATATTGCAATGTCATTTGATGTATCCAAGATATCAAACCAGATTATAGATGCCATAATGCAGGTTAAAAAATTGGGCTTTTGTGCGGTTTATATTAGGGAAAATGTGTATTTAAATAAATATGCAAATTATGTTATCCGGACGGATATCGGACTTTTACAAAGTAAAATCAAGGAGAATATGGCGGGATTATATGTTGATATGACAGCGAGAAAGGAAATGGAAGCCGTATTTCATGAAAATATCAAAGAAATCTTTCCTTTTTTAAAAGAGGTGAATATCAATTCAGTTTATCTTAAGGTTTTAGGATTGGATAATGATACCTATGGATTGTTTATGATTGGCGACAGCAGAGAGGATTTATTTCTTAGCAATATGTCATTTTATGATGCAATTATTGCGCAGTATGATATTGCAATCAGTAATGCGAAAATTTATAATGGGATGCAGCAGATGGCGAGAAAAGATGGGCTTACAGGAATTAATAACCGTATTTACTTTACCCAGCTGTTTAAAGAGGCAGTAGCACAGATGCAGGCAGAGAATGGGTGTATGAGTGTTGCATTATTGGATATAGATAAATTTAAAAGCGTAAATGATACCTATGGGCATCTTGCAGGTGATGAGGTGATAAAGCGGATTGCATCTGTTACAGAAACATGTATCGAGCAATATGATGGCTTTGTTTGTCGGTACGGAGGCGAAGAATTTGTGGCAGTTCTTCCAGGGAAAAAGTTAGAGATTGCACAGCCAGTTATAGAGGAGCTGTTTGAGGCTCTTTGCAGGCAGGTGGTTCAGTATAATGAATATGAGATTCATATGAGTGTTAGTGTGGGAGTGACCGCTTATCCCGAAGTATGTACGGACCCGGAGGATTTGTTGAAGCGGGCAGACTGGTGTATGTATTATGCAAAGGAGCATGGAAGGCATCAGATTAATGTGGATGATGGAAGTATTCACAGAGAATAGGTATATAAATAGGTGACAATTATAAGATAATATGGAGGACAGAAAATGAATGTATTTGTAGTAAACTGCGGTAGTTCATCCCTAAAGTATCAGCTGATTGATTCTGATACAGAAGAGGTGATTGCAAAAGGATTATGTGAGAGAATTGGAATTGATGGTAGACTGACCCATAAGGTTCCGGGCAAGGAAGATCTTGTGAAAGAGGCAGCTATGCCGGACCATAAGAGCGCAGTTTCTTATGTGCTGGAGGCATTGACAGATTCCGTATCCGGGGTTATTAAGGATTTGTCTGCTATTGATGCAGTAGGGCATCGTGTTGTGCACGGTGGTGAAAAATTTGCTGGTTCGGTTGTTATAACTGATGAAGTCATTCAGGCAATCGAGGAATGTAATGATTTGGCACCGCTTCATAATCCCGCGAATTTGATTGGTATTTTCGCATGTAAAGCGTTGATGCCGGATGTACCGATGGTTGCTGTATTTGATACGGCATTTCACCAGACCATGCCAATGAAGGCATATCTATACGGTCTGCCATATGAATATTATACCGATTATAAGATTCGGAAATATGGGTTCCATGGAACTTCTCACAGCTTTGTTTCAAAAAGACTGCTTTCTATTATCGGAAAAGAGAACCAGGAATCAAAGGTTATTATCTGCCATTTAGGAAACGGTTCCTCCATCACTGCGGTTAAAGACGGCAAATCCTTTGATACCAGTATGGGATTTACACCGCTGGATGGTTTGATTATGGGAACCAGAAGTGGAAGCATTGACCCAGCTGTTATCCAGTTTCTGGCGGCAAAGACTGGGTGTTCCCTGGATGAAGCAATTGATATTCTGAATAAAAAGTCTGGCATGGAAGGAATTTCTGGGGTTTCCAGTGATTTTCGGGATTTGGACAGCGCCGGTATGGATGGTAATGAGCGGGCGGTGATTGCTCTGGAGATGTTTGCTTATCGTGCAGCACAGTATATTGGTTCCTATGCTGCGGCAATGAATGGCGTGGATGCGATTGCATTTACAGCAGGAATCGGTGAAAATAATTCAAAAATGCGCAAGGCGATATGTGAGTATCTGGGATATCTGGGAGTGGCTCTGGATGAACAGGCAAATGCAGTCAGAGGAGAGGAAATTAGAATCTCTACAGAGGATTCCCAAACAGAGGTATATGTAATTCCTACAAATGAGGAGCTTGCTATCGCAAGGGAGACTGTGGAACTGGTTTCATAGGGGTATGATATATACTTTTTTGTATAATAACAATCGTAAAAAAAGATTGACAAAGATATGCAAACTATGTATAATAACCAACGTGTGAGTTTAGGAGATAAATCTATGAGAATAAACTTATATGATATTTTGTCTGCAGTGGGTCAGGAAAAAACAGTGAGTGCCCGGATAGAAGAGTTACAGGAAACCTTTCAGGGAGAGTCGTTGAAGATTCGGTGTAAAGAGCCTTTTGATATAGAGCTCAGACATCCGGAGAAGGATACGGTAGCTGTAAAGTTTGATATAGCGGTAACTGTGGAACGGGTCTGCAGCAGATGCCTTGAAAAAGTTGTTTGTGAATATGATTTACATATTGAGCGGACAATCAATATGGCAAAAAGAGAGGCTTATACGGAAGATGAGCTTTCAGAAGCAGATGAAATAAGTTATATTGAAGACTGTACTCTGGATGTAGACATGCTCGTTTTGGATGAGTTATATACCAAGCTTCCTATGAATGTTCTTTGTAAAGAAGATTGTAAAGGGATTTGTAAGGTGTGTGGAACCAATCTGAATAAGAGCACATGTAATTGTGACCAGGCGGTTCCAGATCCAAGAATGGCAGTTTTTAGTGATATCTTCAATCAATTTAAGGAGGTGTGAATAATGTCTATCTGTCCAAAGAATAAATCTTCAAAAGGTAGAAGAGATAAGAGAAGAGCAAATTGGAAGATGACCGCTCCAACCTTAGTAAAGTGTTCTAAGTGTGGAGAGTTAATGGTTCCTCACAGAGTTTGTAAGAAGTGCGGAAGCTACAACAAAAAAGAAATCATCGAAGCTTAAAAATGATAGGAACAAAGACCTTTTCCGGCAATGGGGAAGGTCTTTTCTCATGTATAAAAGAGTATACAGAGTATATAATAATTTAGTAGATTTATTGTTAGGTAATTGCGAAACTCGATTTTCTCTTTCCTTTGTTGTGCAATATATACAATCCAACGCTGGCACGCAGCTGTGCATACCTTTCTACTAGGCTCAACTTCGTTTCGCCAAGTATACAGGCATTGCGCTACTTGTCGCTCGTAGCGGTGCATAACATGCCAAAGTACGCCATGCAAGCACCGACGGCTCCAAAGTACCTGCTTATGGAGTTGTATATGTTGCACAACTGTAATGTAAAGTTAAGAGAGTTTCGCAATTACCTAAGATTTATTGTGCGGGAAAGGAGGAGCAGGAATGGATTATAGGAAATCAGCGTTGAAGGTATTGGATATGATTGGCGGAAGTGGTAATATTATATCAGCAACCCACTGCGCAACCAGATTGCGCCTTGTTATTGGCGATAATGAAAAGTGTGATAAAGACGCTTTAGAAAATATTGAGGGAGTGAAAGGGGTATTTGTAGCTGCAGGACAGCTGCAGATTATTTTCGGTGCAGGTGAGGTAAACAGGGTTTATGATGAGTTCATTTCAGCTGCAGGCATTGCAGAGGTAAGCAGGGGAGAAGAGGAATCGACATTCTCCGGTAAAGGGAATTCATTTTTGAGAATGATAAATAGGCTGTCTGCAAAATAGAGACGGTATATGTATTATAGATATATAGATTGAAAAACAGACTGGAGGAAGCTATATGAATCAGGAGTATGAAAAAATTCAAAATTTGATTAAAAAGGCAGAAAAAGAGGCGATATCCAGTGGGAACTGCCGTTATAGATTAGGGTTTCACATTATGCCGCCAACAGGCTGGCTCAATGACCCCAACGGATTGTGCCAGCTTGGAGATACATATCATTTGTTTTTTCAGTACTCCCCATTGGACGCAAGAGGTGGGATGAAGGTATGGGGACATTATATGACGAAGGATTTCTGTCATATAACATACGCAGGTGCCCCGTTTGTTCCGGATGAACCCTTTGACAAGGATGGAGTTTATTCCGGAAGTACATTTGTGGACGATAGAGGAATGCATATTTTTTATACGGGAAATGTACTATTATCCGGGGAACATGATTTTACTACTTCTGGCAGAAGGGCAGATACGGTTCTGGTAGAGAGTGAGGATGGAATTCATTTTAGTCCGAAGCAGGTGGTAATCCATACCGATGATTATCCGAAGCATTACAGCTGCCATATTCGGGACCCTAAGGTATGGCAGGAAAATGGGATGTATTATATGGTACTTGGCGGAAGAACCAGAGAGGATGAGGGCAGAATTCTTCTTTATAAGTCTAAGGATTTATTAAATTGGTCGCTGCTTAAGGAGCTGGCAGCAAGAGACCATTTTGCATATATGTGGGAATGTCCGGATTTGTTTTCACTGGATGATAAATATATTCTGTCATTTTCCCCGCAGGGTCTGGAAAAAAAGGAGTTTATGTATCAGAATATATACCAGTCCGGTTATTTTGTGTCAGATTATAATCCTGTAACGGAGAACGTAGTGTTTGGCGAGAACCGGTTTTATGAATGGGACATGGGGTTTGATTTTTATGCACCCCAGACATTTTTGGATGCAAAGGGCAGGCGTATTCTGATTGGATGGGCAGGCGTACCGGATGCAGAATATTTCAACCGGGAAGTAGAAGCGGAAAATTGGCAGCATTGTTTCACGGTTCCGAGAAGCCTGACGGTCAGAACAGATGAAGATACAGGCATTACAAAGGTATATCAGCAGCCGGTCAGTGAAATTACAGCACTCCGCGGTGAAAAACAGAGATGGTTTGATAATCCAGTGATGGAATTGGATTCAGAATATTGGGATATTGAGTGTAATGGGTTACCTGAGAAATTTGCAATAACAATTGCAGATAGCGTAAAATTCTCTTATAATGGTAGCTATATAGCACTTACCCTTACACAAGAGACCGGATGTGGAAGAGATATCCGGAAATGTCCGGTTTCCCATGTACATTCGGTGAGAATCCTTGTGGATTCCTCTATATTGGAATATTACATCAATGATGGAGAAGTGGTATTTACAACCCGTTATTATAAGAGAGAAAAAGGAACAAAGATAGCATTGGACTGTGGCAATGCAGATATTGCTGCCTATCGGATGGGACGGATTACAGTCGATACATTGTAAAATAATATGGTAAAGAGAATGGAGGATAAAAATGGGAAAACTGATTGGAATCGGTGAAGCATTAATTGATATGATACCAGCAGAAAGGGGAAAGCTGATTAAAAATGTGTCTGCTTTTTCTCCTATTGTGGGAGGGGCACCGGCTAATGTATGCGGTGCGTTTTCTAAGCTTGGTGGCGAATCCTATATGGTGACACAGCTTGGAAGTGACCCTTTTGGAGATAAAATTATTGATAATTTTACGGAATTTAATATCCGTACAGAATATATCAGCCGTACATCAGAGGCGAATACAGCTCTGGCATTTGTGGCGCTTATGGAAGATGGCAACCGGGAATTTTCTTTTTACCGCAATCCCAGTGCAGATATGCTGTTAGATAAGTCTTCTATTAAAAAAGAATGGTTTGCTGATTCCTTTGCCCTGCATTTTTGTTCGGTTTCTCTGGGGAACACTCCGATGAAACAGGCACATAAAAGAGCAATCGAATATGCGCTGGAAGCAGGAAACATCATAAGCTTTGATCCGAATTTGCGTTTCAATTTATGGGAGTCGGAGGAAAAACTGAAACAAGCCGTATTGGAATTCCTTCCATATGCTCATGTACTGAAGGTTTCAGATGAGGAGTTAGCATTTATTACCGGTATCAAGGATGAGAGTGAGGCGATTAAAAGCCTGTTTGTGGGAAATGTTTCCCTTGTACTCTACACAAAGGGAGCAGACGGAGCAGACGCATATACAAGAAGTGTGGCTGCCCATGCGGAGGGTGTAAAAGTGAAGGCTTTGGATACCACCGGAGCGGGGGATGCATTTATCGGTTCTTTTCTGTTTAATCTGGAGAGCGCATTGGAAGGAAATAAAAGGCTTGATGCTTTGTCAAAAGAGACATTGGAGAAAATGCTGCAGTTTTCCAATCTATACTGTGCGAAAAGTGTAATGAAACCAGGTGCGATTGCATCTTATCCGGCATTATCGGAGATGCAATAGCATCCGGAATACTATTCCAAAATTACTGTTCAGACCTGTCTGGCGCTGACGGCAGCAAAGCTGCATACGAGGAAATCTTAGAAAAATACTTGCATTTTTTGGAAAGTAGTGGTATTCTTGCATAGTAACATATTGATTTGTAAGAGAGTGGGCAAATAGTCCACTCTCTTTACATGTTTTACAATTTCATATGGAAAGGTGGTCATTTATGACTAAGAGACAAATTGAATCTGTCTGTGAAGAACTGGTGCTTCCCATTATAGAAGAGCGTGGCTTTGAATTGGTGGATGTAGAGTATGTGAAAGAGGGCTCTAATTATTATCTACGTGTCTATGCAGATAAGGAGGGCGGGATTACGATTGACGACTGCGTTGAGGTAAGCCGTGCCTTGAATCCGAAGCTGGATGCTTATGATAAGGAGTTTAAAGAGCCTTACATTCTTGAAGTAAGCTCGCCGGGATTGCTTCGGCCTTTGAAAAAGGATAAGGACTTTGCAAGAAATGTTGGCAAAATGGTGGAAATTAAATTGTTTAAACCATTAGACGAGAGTAAAAATAAGGAATTTGAGGCAGAATTAAAGGGATATGATGACAAAACAATTACTGTTTTGTCGGAAGACGACAAAGAGCTTGTTATAGAAAGAAGCAATTTAGCGCTTATTAGATTAGCATTTGAGTGGTAATTCATAATAAAAGAAAATAGGCGTTTGCGAAACATATACTTTATGTTATGCGTATTGTGAATATACAACAACTTTGCTCGGCTAACGTTCCTAATGCTGTCGCAAAGTTGTGTATATTACACAAATGCATATCTACTTTTTTGAGTTTCGCAATTACCTAAATAAAAGAAAACGAAGAGAGGAAAATAAAAGGAGGAATCGGAAAAATGTCAGAATTAATGCTTGCGTTGGAGCAGATTGAAAAGGAGAAAGGAATTTCAAGAGAAGTAATTATTGAAGCGATTGAGAAATCATTGTTAGATGCATGTAAAAAGGATTTTGGTAAGTGTGATAATGTTACAGTGAATATGGACCGCGAAACCGGGGCCATTGAGGTTTATGCGGCAAAAACCGTGGTAGAGGAAGTGACGGATGATGCGACAGAGATTTCTTTGGAAAAGGCACTTATGATTAGCTCCAAGCATGTGGCTGGGGATATTGTGAATGTGGAGATTACACCGAAGAATTTTGGGCGTATCGCAGCACAGCAGGCTAGAAGTGTTATTGTCCAGACCATCAAGGAAGAGGAGAAGAAGGCTTTATATGAACACTTCTATTGTAAGGAGAAGGATGTTGTAACCGGTGTTGTACAGCGTTATGTAGGTAGAAATATTTCTGTCAGTCTTGATGATAAAATGGATGCACTGCTTATGGAAAATGAGCAGATTAAATCGGAGCATTACAGACCCACAGACCGGATTAAGCTATATATCGTAGAGGTCAAGGAAACAAATAAGGGACCAAAGGTGATTGTGTCCCGTACACATCCGGAGCTTGTAAAACGTTTGTTTGAGAAAGAGGTGACGGAAGTTGCGGATGGAACGGTGGAAATTAAGTCCATTTCCAGAGAGGCTGGTTCCCGTTCCAAAATTGCAGTCTGGTCAAATGACCCGAATGTTGACCCGGTTGGTGCATGTGTTGGTATGAACGGAAACCGTGTCAATGCAATCGTTGATGATTTGAAGGGTGAAAAAATAGACATTATTACATGGAGTGAGGACCCGGCTATATTTATTGAAAATTCCTTAAGTCCTTCTAAGGTAGTATCTGTCAATGTAAATGAAGAAGAAAAGAGTGCCCAGGTTGTTGTTCCAGATTATCAGTTGTCTCTGGCAATCGGCAAAGAGGGTCAGAATGCACGGCTGGCGGCACGTCTTACCGGATATAAAATTGATATCAAGAGTGAGTCTCAAGCCAGAGAAGCATATGGCTATGATGACTATGATGAATATTCCGACGACTATGATGAAAATGGTGATTACGAGGAGGAATATGACGGGAATGATGAGTATGCAGAGGAATATGATGAAGAGGCTGTCTATGATGGAGAAGATGAATACTCTGATGCGTATGAAGATGAGGAATAGAGGATTTCAGGCATAGATTTAAGACATATGGCGTAAGCTTTTATAATAGCCTAAATGGGTGAAACGGATAGGATGTGATGGAAATGGCAAAAAAAGCACCGCTTCGTAAATGCATTGGTTGTGGTGAAATGATAGCAAAAAAGGATATGCTTCGTATAATTAAGACAAAGGACAACGAAATTAAATTAGACCCGACGGGAAAAGAAAATGGGAGAGGGGCATATTTACATTTTAACAGAGAATGCTTTTCATATGCCGTCAAATCCAAAGCTTTAGAAAGAGCTTTTAAAATGTCTATCAGTTCAGATATATATGATGATTTAGAGAAGGAGTTGGCAGGCATTGAACAAAAATAAGGCGTTGTCCATGCTGGGACTGGCTACGAAAGCGGGCAAAACAGCAACCGGTGAGTTTTCTACGGAAAAAGCAGTAAAAGAGGGGAAAGCCTGTATTGTGATTGTAGCGGAGGATGCATCGGATAACACAAAAAAGAAATTTCGGAATATGTGTAATTATTATCAAGTAGCTATGCGGGAATTTTCGGATAAGAACTCGCTTGGAGCTGCCTGTGGCAAGGAGTTTCGGGCATCGCTGGCAGTACTGGATGCCGGGCTTGCAAGGGCAGTTGAAAAACAAATCGATAGTTTCAATAATTTGGAGGTGCAATAATTGGCAAAGATTAGAGTATATGAATTAGCAAAAAGCTTAAATAAAGATAGTAAAGAAATAATTGAAGTTTTAAAGAAAAATGGTATTGAAGTAAAAAACCATATGAGTTCTGTATCCGATGAGGATGCCCAGAAGGTGAAAGACCGTTTTTCAGGAAAGGTTTCTGTCAAGAAGCCAGAAGAAAAGCCAGCGGTACCGGC
>URMF01000012.1 GCA_900548855.1 uncultured Eubacteriales bacterium | reverse complement strand
AAAACACCTCGCTAACCACTGACGTTCTCAAATGTCCTACAAACATAAATTTGTTGCATTTGCACAACTCACATTTTGAAATAAAGAGTTTCGCAATCACCTACCATATAACTAAGTCCGGGTAATTGTGCGCTCTACATCTGCTTTAACAAATTCACCATCTCGATTGCGCCAAGTGCACAGTCATAACCCTTGTTACCAGCCTTGGTTCCTGCACGCTCAATCGCCTGCTCAATATTTTCCGTAGTAACAATGCCAAACATAACAGGAACTCCCGTTTCCAAAGAAACCTGCGCGATTCCCTTTGACACCTCATTACATACATAATCATAGTGGCTGGTGGCACCGCGAATTACGGTTCCCAGACAGATTACCGCATCATACTTTCCGGACTGTGCCATTTTCTTGGCTGCCACCGGAATCTCAAAGGCTCCCGGCACCCAGGCTAAGGTAACATTGTCCTCTGGAATATCATGGCGGGTTAATCCGTCCATGGCTCCTCCAATTAACTTGGATACGATAAACTCATTAAATCTTGCGGCAACGATGCCGATTTTCATGTCATTTGCAACTAATTTTCCCTCTAATGTTTTCATAATTTTTCTTTCCTTTCTATTGTGTTATGCCTTATGGCTTTTTCCTTGCAAATTTGAAGTTATCATTTTATTTTAACATAAATTCCAACAAAACAAGTATATGGCTTAATCAATGTTTCAAAGTATTGTTTATCACCGTCAGCATATTCGTGATTCGTAGCAAACCACTCATTCCAGGCATTGCTAAAGCAATCCATCTCCCATACTTTTATCGTTTCGATTCTGTCGCTATTTCCGATTATCTTCTTCCATTGGCTTGTACTCTTAAACATATAGGCTTCATCACCAAGCCACTCGGAGAGTAATTCTTCCGAGTGGCCGCTATATTCATTTTTAATACCCGGAATACCAATCAATACCACGGACTTATTTTTAAGAAATGGCAAAATCTTATTTTCAAAAAAGTTGATTTCACCTGCAAAGTAATGATAAGAGTCTATACTGACCAATGCATCAAATTGATTATGGGAAAAATTTAATTCATTCGCATCCTCACAGATAGGAATAATTTGTTCTCTGACACCCCACTGCTCAAAACGCTTTGCATTGTCCTCTGCACGAATCCAAAGGTCATTTGCATAGACCTTTGCACCGGTTTCTTTTGCAATGATAAGGCTTGTTAAGCCTGTCCCGCACCCTAAATCAAGAACTTCATCTTTTCCTGTAAGGTGTAAAGGGTACTTCGTGAATAATTCCTCTAAAATCCTTGCACTATTGGGTCCCATCATTGTTTCCGCAGAAAAATACATTGAATAATCATTAATGTTCATACATTTACTCCCTCAAATTCTGATTTACCGCTGCCTGCTATGGAATCACTTATAGTTCAAAATATGCCCCATCTTTTCCTGCTTGGTGCGCAGATAAAATTCATCATATTTCCCCGGCTCCATAACAATCGGAACACGCTCCACAATACTTAAGCCATACCCTTCCAGACCATACACCTTAAGCGGATTGTTTGTCATTAACCGCATTTCCTTTACACCAAGGTCCACTAAAATCTGGGTTCCAATCGTGTAATCCCTTGCATCCTCCGGAAATCCCAATTCCAGGTTTGCCTCCACGGTATCCCTGCCATGGTCCTGAAGCTCGTAGGCACGAATTTTGTTAATCAGACCAATTCCACGGCCTTCCTGACGTAAATACAGTAACACACCCCGTCCCTCTTTTGCAATCATTTTCATTGCCGCATCATACTGCTGCCCGCAGTCACAGCGGGCGGAGCCCAATGCGTCTCCGGTCAGACATTCGGAATGCACCCGGCAGAGCACCGGTTTTCCATCCGTAATGTCACCCTTTACCAGTGCCACATGATGCTCACCATTTAACTTATTTACATAACCATATATTGTAAATTCACCATAGCGGGTTGGCATCTTTGCCTTGGCAACACACTCTACAAATACTTCATGTTCCTTTCGGTACTGGATTAAATCTGCGATGGTTCCGATTTTTAAGTTATGCTTCTTTGCAAAAGCAATTAAATCCTCTTTCCTTGCCATCATTCCGTCTTCCTTCATGATTTCACAGCAAAGGCCTGCCGGCTTCAAGCCTGCAAGCTTCATAAAATCAACGGTGGCTTCCGTATGTCCCTGTCTTTCAATGACTCCGCCCGGTCTTGCCTCTAACGGAAACATATGTCCCGGTCTTCTGAAATCCTCCGGCTTTGCACCATCCTCCACAAATTTACGGGCTGTAATTCCTCTCTCATAAGCGGAAATTCCTGTAGTAGTGCTGACATGATCCACTGACACAGAAAATGCAGTACAGTGGTTGTCTGTATTGGTAAGGCACATTTGTGGGAGATTCAGCTTGTCCGTATAGCCTGCATCCATTGGCATACAAATCAAACCTCTTGCATAGCTTGCCATAAAATTTACATTTTCTGTGGTGGCAAATTCCGCTGCACAAATCACATCTCCTTCATTCTCCCTGTTTTCGTCATCTAATATCACGATACATTTTCCAGCCTTCAAGTCCTCAGCTAATTCCAATGTTGTGTTAAATTCTGACATTTCGCTACCTCCTTGTGTATCTATTGTGTTTTTTATTTTATAATTTTACAAAAATGAGTTTTTATCACCGCAAATCAATGTGTTTACATAAATCCATTCTCTGCAAGAAAGTCCACCGAAATTCCACCGGAAGCTTTTTCCCCAGCTCCGTCTGCCTCTGCCCTGGAATCCTCAAAATGCAGAAGCTTATCAATATACTTTCCCACAATATCATTTTCCAGGTTTACAATGTCCCCGGCTTTCTTCGCCAACAAAGTTGTATTAGAAGCTGTGTGAGGAATCAATGACACTTTAAAACAGCGGTCATCCACATAGGCAACCGTCAGGGAAATGCCGTCAATGGCTATGGAACCCTTTTCGATAATATATTTTAACAGCTTCGGGGAAGCCTTTACTGTTACCCACACCGCATTATCTTCCCGGATAAAGCTTTCGATTTCTCC
Source organism: uncultured Eubacteriales bacterium (assembly GCA_900548855.1). Taxonomy (GTDB): domain Bacteria; phylum Bacillota; class Clostridia; order Lachnospirales; family Lachnospiraceae; genus CAG-590. The sequence continues at coordinate 69,582 of URMF01000012.1, read as the reverse complement.
GGTTCCGTCAATATGGCCGCTGACAATATGTCCGCCAAAGCGTCCGTTTGCCGCCATGGCACGTTCCATATTCACCTTACCTCCCTTCGACAATTTTCCTAACGAGGAACGCCGCAAGGTTTCCGGCATGACATCCACTATAAAGGTATTTGATGTTTTTTCTGTGACCGTCAGGCAGACACCATTGACCGCAATGGAATCTCCGATATGCATATCCTCAAATATCAAATTCCCTTGCAATGCCAGCTTTGCGGCTTTCGCACCCTGGGTGACGGAAACCACCGTTCCGATTTCTTCTACAATTCCTGTAAACATGCAATTCTTTCCTCCTAACCATTATTCCGCATCTGGTACCGGCAAATCCACCACAATAGGTTCATGTCCCACTGCTGGAAGAAATTTATCCAAAATATCCCTTGTTTTCAGCTTCAGGCTGGAAGTGCTGACACACGGATGACAGCCTAAATACTCACTGTCTGCCACCGGCTTATCCATCAATAGCTGAACGTGATGCTCTGTATCGTTCATCAAGCCCATAATGGATACCGCTCCCGGCTTGATATCTAAGTATTTCTCCATAAATTCCTCCTTGCCAAAAGAAAGCCTGGCGCTGCCAATCTGTTTTGATAAATCCTTTGTTTTAAAGGGCTTGTCCCCCGGCATCATCAAAAGATAAAACTGTGTTTCCTGCCGGTTGCACAAAAACAGGTTCTTGCAAATAATGACATCTAGAATCTTGTCAATCGCATTACATGCCTCCATTGTGTTAGCTTCTTCATGGTCGGTTCGCTCATATTCTATCCCGAGACTGTCTAATAAATTATATACCTTAATTTCTTTCTCTAATCTGCCGGCGGTATCCTCCGGACGTCCTTTCATCAGTTCCATAGGTGTCCTCCTTGTAGAAATCAATCATCCATTTTGGATAAAATATTTTTAATTATATCACTATACATTTTCGGATTATCCATAAACATGCTGTGACCTGCATTTTCAACCCAATAAAAGGCTTTATCAGGTGCTTCAATATTTTCATAATAAACCTGGGCATCTTTCTGACAAACAGCGTAATCACCTGTGCCAGCAAGATAATATACAGGCACATTATAGGTTTTTGAAAAGATATCAATATCAAAGCCAAAGAAAGCATACTCCATTATTTCTTTATTTTGAGCAAAGAATTTTTCTGTATCCATTTGTAACATAAACCATTTCATATCATCAAAATTCATATTAGGAGAAGTAATGCCTGTAATCATCTGAGAAAACCCAGACATTTCACCTTCACAAGCAATATATTTTGATGTGACAGAAACAAGCTGACCAAGGTCTTCAAGCGACATATCATCATAGTCTTTCACTTGATTCATTCTTTTGATAAGTTCCGTAAGTCTCTGCTCATCTTCTGTTCCTTTGATTTCATCCTTTTCAAGAGCCACTCGTGCAACGTTCAGTTTGTTTTCATAAAGATTTGTAATCTGACTGATACCGATATAGCAACTTACATTTTCAGGATATTTCTGCACATAGATACTGCCGATTACAGTTCCCCAGGAATGTCCTGCAATAATTACTTTATCCTTGCCAAAGCGTTTTTTTGCATATTCAACGATTGCATTAAGGTCATTAACAAGCAAATCTATGTCAGATTTTGCATCACAATCATTGGCATAATAAGTCCTGCCGCATCCACGCTGGTCATAATTGATAATAGTAAGTTCTGATTCGAGCTCCCTCTGATAATAAGCAGAAACATATCCCATAGGACTTGCCGGGCCACCGTGAACGAAAATCATAACGGGATTTTCGGTGTTTTCTCCTCGTATTTGAATGTATTGTTTCATTCCTCCAATATCTATGTATGTAGATTCCTGAATGCCATTTTCTGTATTAATCTTGTTTTTATTGCTGTTTATCAGGCGCAAAGCCAAAACCGAAATTACAGAAAGTGCAATAGCAGAGATAATTATAATAAACACAATAAACATAATTTTTTTAAGTTCCCTTTTCATAATTTTATACTTCTTTCATCCCTGTAAATCCCCTTGCTTTAAGAACATATGTTTGATATAATGATTTTGTGCTACCCCACACGGTAGGCGGTTAGTCTTCTACGGAGGACTGTGACCTCCGATTACATAGAAATCTGCTTACAGAAAACTATAAAAAGGAGGATTTTGCTTATTCTCACCATCGAAGGATTAATAACTGTTATCAGCTTATGCATTGCTTGCTTCAGTCTTGGCTATTCGATTGGTAGAAATAGCAAGACACCTACAGAACCTGCCACCGGCAGCTTCCTCCGGGTGCTTGGCAACAAAAATAACCGCCCCAAGTCTGCAAAATATGTCAATGTAGCTATTCAATTTTCAAACATATTTCCCTACATATAATTCTCAATATATGACTGTTCAATAAATTCTTTTACTGCATATATGTCTACAAATTCTTCATATTTAGGGAATCCATTTTGATTCTGTTTAGAATAGGTTAAATGAAAAATGTAGTAAGCATCTGTTCCCGCCCCACTTCCTGTAACATATAACACATCATCATTTGATTCACACTTTGCGACAGCCCAAATTTTTTTATGATATAGGAAATGGTCTTTTCCAATTTCTTTTTTCAATTCCTCAACAAAAGTTCCATTTGACTGTGATAATGGAACCATATACCAATTAAAACCCTCACCATATTTGTCGTATAAATCACTAAAAACTTCTTCTGCTGTCATTTAAAGTCCTCCCTCACAACTCCGAATTTTTATTTATTAAAAACATTTTCTCGATGAAATTTCAAATACTTTTTATTACCATCAGTCAATTCTATATGCATTCTACTGTCGACATTAAGATATACCCAATCAGTTTTTAATTTGTCAGAAATGATAATCTTACCATCATCATCGAAAGTAATATAACCTTTATCAAATAATCTGTCATGGTTAGGACACATCAAAAAACCATTATCAACATGTAATTTTTCTTTTGATTCACTTTCTGCCCAAGGTTTGATATGACTCGCTATCAATAGTGCATGGTCTTTCACACCGCACAGAGAAAGACAACATTTGTTATATCTCTTTAGCAATAAATCCCTAAATCTTCCTTGATTAACCCTGACATTTACAATTGCTTTTTGTGATGCACCATCTAAATTTAAAGAATTAATTTTTTCTTCTATTTTTTGTGTTTCTTCGATTATTTCGTCATTATTTTTATCGTGTACAGGCAAATATTTGAAACTATATTGTCCCTTTTTACATATATTTTCTAATGATTTTCCTAAGTATTTATCTCGTATTTCTTTCTCTGCAATTTTTCCTTCAAACCCATATTTTCCACTATCATTCTGCTCATAAGGAATAGTTTCTCTATGAAGTTCTTCTGCCGACAGCCACTTTTCAATTTTATAGACCTCTTTTATAATGTTTTCATTGACACTGAAAGCATATGCATACTGCTGAGCGTTTTCACGGCTTATTCTCCAGCATCCTCTTGTACAATCATATAGCTCGCGTTCTGTCAAATTTGGACGGTAGGACTGACGTAGGTTAAAAGCAATTATTTTTTCTGTTATGTCTTCATTCTTCAAAACATTACTATTCATAGAAAAGTCTCCTCTCCAAAACTTTATACAAACTTCCGATTTATCGGTTCAAATCCTATGTCAATATCAAATCAATTCTTCATTTATTCATTTTTGTGCAAGTTAATTAACTCTAATTTCAATTTATCCTCCTTATAAAATGCCAAATTTTCTACTTCCTGCACCTACAACTATCATGATTTTTCTATTTTAACTTCAATCCATCTGCAATCATTTCTTCTTATATTAAGGATTTGCTAAAATCGTATAATTCTGCCTTTTCCCTGTCACGATATTCATGCTTTTCATAATATCCAATCAGAGTCTGATTCTCATCTCTCAATGCCACCATATAGACATCTTTGTTCTCTTTCTCATTGTAATACGTATAAATCATATTGTTGTCTATACTCTGCCCAAACCATGCTACAACCTTTTCTATTATCTCTTTTGACTTTTCATTATGGCAGTTCAAAAGACTTTTTCCTATTAAATCCTCCCCGCCACGCTTTTCATAGCGCACAATTGCAGCAGGATTCATATAAATTATCTCATGGTCTAAGCTGCAGATAACAACCGATGACCTGTCCATATCAATGACGCTTTTCATATATGCTGATAGTTCCATAATATTCCTTCCTTAAACTTAATCCCATTCAATCTGATTGCCATGCTCACGCACAATCTGATATAATTCATCCTCATTCTTAACCAGATATTCAATAATCTCACCAAACCTCTTAGCCTTTTCCTCATTCTCTGGTGACACTTCATAATATGCAGCATACAATCCTGCCTCCGGGTCAGAATCCATACCCTCTAACAGTTCAGGTGCATTTTTCTCTAGATAATAATTTAAAAATGCCTCCCAGTTATAGCCATTCATATAAGCTTCCTCATTGATTTCATTCATCTTGTCACCGATTCTCAGAATATTTTCATGCTCAATATAGAATGTCACATGAATCCAATCTTCCGTAACAAATACCTTTACAAAATCGTCCATTATTCTGTTTCCTCCCTTTCATTTTTCCATACAGCCTACCGCTTAGGCAATTATATTTTAGCTACTGCATATCAGCAGACTAACCTGTAAAATCTATATCCAATATAAAAAAATTCTTCTCTACATAAAAAAGGAATCCTGGTCTTCATGCTTCTATACATTGAAGTGGGTGTAGGCGAACTATATGCCACTATCCCATAATCCTCAGCCATCAGCATCGCTCTTTTCATATGAAGCGGGTCAGAAACAACGATTGCTGTATCAAACGAACAGCTTTGCATTATTTTTTTAGAATACATAATATTTTCCTGTGTTATTTTTGATTGCTCTTCCATGTAAATATCCTTTTCCGGTATGCCCTGCTCTATTGCATATTCCTTAGCAATATAAGCATCTGTCTTTGAATTTCCGTCACCTATACCACCTGTGACAATAAGCGCCTCAACATATCCATTTTCATATAACCATATTCCATGATTGATTCTTTCTCTATATACCGGCGATACCCCTTCATCTGCCGCACCGGCACCAAGAATAATTGCAACATCAGCCTTGCATTTTTCATCCTTACCGGCATATATACAGATACTTACTGTTGTGATTAGAACATAAGCCACTATGCATATAGCTGTGCCAAAAAGAATAAATTTTAATTTTCTTTTTTTCATACTGAAATACCACTTCAAATTCCTATTTTACCTGTTTTAAATTATTCCACTAAATGAAGTATTTCCTCCACTCCATTTGCTATATAGGTTGCTCCCGCTTTACGCAATTCCTCATCATCTCCATACCCGTATAAAACACCAATCGAGTCAATTCCTGTCTGGCGGGCACCGATTATATCATGCTCTCTGTCCCCTACCATAACAGCCTCCGAAAGCCTTTCAATCGGATAATGGTCAATGGCATACTGAATAATTTCACCTTTTTTGACGCGGGTTCCATCCATTGCTGCTCCAGCTGTATAATCAAAATATTTATCCAGCTGAAAATGCTCTAAAATCTTCTCAGCAAATTCCTCCGGCTTTGACGTTGCAAGAAGAATATGCTTCCCTGCTTTCTTCAGGGAAAGCAGCATTTCTTCGATTCCGTCATATACTTCATTTTCATATATCCCTGTTACTCTAAAATACTCTCTATAGTATTCTACCGCCTCCAGACTTTGTTTCTCCGAAAAACCATAAAATTTCTGAAAGGATTCCTGTAATGGAGGTCCGATAAACTTATATAGCTCCGTTTTGTCCTCCACGATGATATTGTATTTTTCCAGTGCATAGGCTACGGAATTGGTAATACCAACTCCCGGGTCCGTCAATGTTCCATCCAAATCAAATAAAATATATCGATACATACATTTCCTCCCTTTTATGTTCATATCTGGAAATACACCAATCACACGCTTCCCAACATCAGAGTATCTTTTCCAGCTCCCTGACAATCTCACAGATATCCTCTTTCACACAATCCATATCACAAAACAAGTCTGCAAACAGCTTATTTATATTTTCTTCAAACCGGTCTGGCAGGCACTCACACTGCTGTCTGCTTAACTGCACCAGCCTTTTCTCACCGGGATGTGTCAGACCATTTTTTGCAAAAAGAATATCAAAATAGGACTCCATAAATGCCGCCACCCGGTGGTTTATACTGACCATATCCTTTCTGTCAACCGCCTTTCCGATTTGTCCATCATAAGCAGGCATTGCGGTATGCAGAAGCTTCCTGTTCCGCTCAATAATATTTTTCTTTAACTGCTCCGGATATGGGACGTTAAACCGCTCCTTTGCCGCTGCCAAATCGCCGTTTTTATCATATATAATCTTACTGTTTAACAGATTATGCCACATACAGGTCGTGTAACCGTTATGTGCCTGATATGATTCCACCACCAAAGCTAAATCCCTGGTAAATGCTTCCAGATTCCGGTACAGAACATCAATGTCGATGCCATTTTTTAATGTACAGTTATCCTCGTATTCCCAGAAGTGGTTGCCAATTTCCATAACCATACAGTACCGGGATAAAATTTCTTTTCTTACTGCTTCTTCAATATCATCAGTGCAATACAAATAGATATCATAATCTGATTTTTCATCATAGACACTCCCGGCTCTTGAACCACCCATGGCGATTGCTTCCACTTCCGGTATTGCCGCCAGTTCTTTAAATAATTCTTCTATGTTCATGCTCATCCCACTTTCTTTATGCATTCATTTTCTCCTCATAAAATATGGCTCTGCCCATCATAAAAATTTTATCATATCTATACACCAGTCCTCATATTTCCCTTTATTTCCCTGTTGGTCAGTATATTCATACACACCATCTAAATGCAATTCTCCAACCGTATGATAACCCATTTTTTCGTATAATCCCTTCGCTTTGGGATTATCCTCTGGATTCACATCAAGTCCTAAACATAAAATACCCTTTCCCCTGCAAATCTCTTCACATGCCAGTATTAATTGTGATCCGATTCCATAATTCCTCAAAGGTTCCATAATAAGCAAATCAATCATATCTGCACATTTATTATGATTGGTGTATGGCATGACATCCTCCTTATTGTCTAAAGACAGCAGTACATAACCAACCGCACAGTTATTTATAAATGCTCCTATATAGACTGCATGTCCGTCCCTTTGCTGTTGAAACCGTTCTGTATGTACAGATACCTCATTTTTCACCAATAATAGATTGTTTAAGTCACTCTCTTCTATTTCTCTTATTTGATATGTTACATCACAAAGCTTATAATCCATTAATTTTCCCACCCTTCATGTTTCCATCCAATCCTTCTTCTGATTATAATTTCCTACTGCCAGTCACGTAGCTTAACAGTACATCCTCTCCAACCTGTTCTACAGAGACAAGCTTACATCCCAAAGCCTCTGTGGCAAGCTCTACCCCTTCGCCGCCAACCGGGGTATAAAATCCTGCCCCGCCAAAAAACTTCGGTGCCACATAGGCTTCGACACGGTTGACAATCCCAGCCTTAAGTGCCGCATAATTCAGCGTAGAACCGCCTTCCAGCAAAATTCCATCTATCTGCTTTTCTCCAAGCTTTATCATCAAGTCATTTAAATCAAGCTGTCCGTTTAATTCATTTACTGTTAAAACCTCCACACCTTCCTTTTCCAGTGCGTCTTTCTGTTCATGCCAGAAACGGTTATATTCCGGATGAGGTTCTATCGTTGCCAAAATGGTTGGTGCTTCTTTTGCCGTTATCACCACATTACTGGATAACGGTATCCGCAGCTTGGAATCACAGATAATGCGGATTGGATTACGTCCGCCATCTATCCGGCAGGTTAATCTGGGGTCATCATTTAATACCGTCCCGATTCCCACCATAATCCCCTTTAATGCATTTCGCATCTGCTGTACACGGTTTCTGGATTCTTCCCCCGATACCCACTGGGAATGTCCGGTTCGCGTTGCAATCTTACCATCTAAAGTCATGGCATATTTCATCACCACATAAGGGGTTTTTGTTGTAATATAATGAAAAAAGACCGGATTTAATGCATCGCATTCCTCTTTCAAAAATTCAGTTACCACTTCAATCCCTGCATCCCGAAGTACCTGAATCCCTTTTCCGGCAACCAACTCATTGGGGTCATTAGAACCCACATACACCTTGGAAATACCATGTTCAATGATTGCTTCGGTACAGGGCGGCTGCTTGCCATGATGACAACAGGGCTCTAAGGTTACATACATTTCCGCTCCGTTAGCATCATCAGGATTTTTTAAATTCTTAAATGCATTCCGCTCTGCATGCAAGTCCCCATATATCATATGGTAACCTTCACTGATAATCTGTCCATTTTTCACAATCACCGCACCCACTAAGGGATTGGGATTGACTTTACCGATACCAAGCTTTGCAAGCTCGATAGCCCGGCACATATACTGTTCATTATCTGCCATTTTGCCACCTCTTAAAAAATAAAATCCTGTGCCACCGGCTTCCCTGCCTGCGGCGGTCGTATCAGTGATATAAATAAAAAATCCTGAAGCACATACTTCAGGACCATAAATACAATCTTATGGACATTGCAATACAATATCCAAATACCACTCTTCTTCCATCCAGACTATACTGTCGGCACCAGAATCTCACTGGTTCCTGCCTTGCGGCTCGCGGGCTTAAGAAGCTTGAGATATTCTTCTGATACATCTCCTGTCCTTCAAATACCGCCGGTGGGGACTTGCACCCCGCCCTGAAGATATATTCACTTTTACGTAGGTTATTATAACTCGTTATAAGGCGTTATGCAACCCTGATTTTTGACAGAAAGAAAAGAAGGATACCCTGCATAAAACCTACTTCACTAATATGGACATAGTCTTCACTCATAAGAAAAAAATAACACCCCTCTGCTTATACCAAAAGTCCAAATATAATCAGCAATGCTGTCACTAAACATATTATTATAATAATATCTCTCTTATCCTCTTTCCGCAAAAAAGTATCGATGTCAGAATTATATTTCTTTGCAAGTTTTAGAAGGTATCTTGGTGCGTGTGGAATGATTATTTCTTTCTTATACCCTCTGATAGTAACTGCACAACAGTCATAGTAAGTCCTTCCTCTTGAGCCAATATGATATTCCAGTTCCTTTATGTCATTCCAGTTTCGAAATCCCTGATTACTGTAAATTCCCTGCTCATTGATGACACAAACACACCTGCCTATCAGAAAGCGGTTGCATAATCGCAGTATACATAAAAAAATCCAGAATACAAGTGTCATAAAAAAACATATTACAAATTCCATTAAAGAAAAATCATCCCTACCCACTTTTATATAACAAAACGTCACAAAAAGCACAATATATATAACAGCAATCCAATATCCCCAACATATCCCTTCAAAATATTGCCTGCGAATCTTCTTTCCATTAACCTCCTGCAATTTCCCCAAAAAACCACAATCATCTGTTCTGTAAAACGGACAGGGCATTTGCATATTCGCCAAATTATATTTATTATAGGTTAAACACTTTTTAGTCTGACATTTCTCCTGTGCCTTATTTTTTACGCAACGGTTATATGTTGTCTGCATCTTTTTCCTCCAAGTTCTTCTGTCTGTCTATATAAAACTGACGGTCTAACAATTCTTTTGCCTCCTCAACAATAGACATTGTATTTCCATGCTCGACTACATATTCTAAATGTATCTTTGCATTTACTTTCTCATTCATCTTAATATCCAGCCTTGCCAAATGCATATTTAAACTTACCCGGTTAAGCATGGAGATTTTTCTTGAAAGAAGCTCATTTATCAGTTTATATGCTTTTTCATGCTCTCCATCCCAAATCAGTTCTTCCTCTTGAAAAAACATATATGTCTCATCATATTCCTTTTTTTGCATTTTCCTATGTGAAATAATTTGGGGAAGGCTCTCCAAATCTTTCTTTACTAAATCAAAGCTTTCTCTGTCGTCTTTTAGTCTGGCATAGCTCGAAAAAAGTAATAATACTTTCGCCTCACGGGGAAGCACTTTCTTTTTAAAATGGATACTTTTAAGATATGAAAGACCCTCCTCCGTATGCTCATTCATATAAAAACAACATACTGCCTTATAGAATAACAGAGTATTTTTCGCCTTTCCTCGTCTATCATATTTATCCAATCTACTTAAAACTTCGTAAAATTTATAGGGGTCACAATCTGTCATCAAAATTTGTGTAAGCCTTGGAAAATGAGCATAATATGTAACCTGATATATCGCTAAAAGACAAATTATAAATAAATACTCACGGCACAAAGCCCCAAAATCATGTACTCCATGTATTAAAATCCACACTAATTCTGCCACCGCAAATAGTACAAAAATATATGTATTAATATGTAATTTCGTACGATACCGTTTTACAGTTTCGGCCACTCCATATTGATAATATTGACTATTTTGCTTCTCCATCTATAATCCCTCCATCATCCTTACAGCCCCACTTTCAGCATCTCAAAATTTTCATAAGAATCCATTAGCAGCTCTTTCAACTCCTCTTTTGACATTGCACCTATTTCTTCCGTATAATTGTGCCATTTCCAGGTCATCTGCATCTGCTTTAAATCTGAATATTTGCGTTCCGCTATGGTTTCAAATTCCTCTTCTGCAATTTCATTTCCATCTGCATCCTCATATCGGTCGGGAGTAATCCAATTGCTATTCTCATCCATTTCACATATCCGACAAGCCAATAATTCCTCTTCGACCACATCATTCTTTATACTTAAACTGACCAGTCTATAGCAAAATGATATGGGATGTGTATCTCTGGTACCGCCTCCCTGGATGGAATAAAATACATCTTCTTTCTCATCATAGTAAACCGGTACATGTATCAAACCGTCTGCCAAATCATAATATGTGCTAAGATACTCTCCAAACCTGCCACTCTCTAATTTTACCATGGCACCATCTTCATTCACTACAAAATAATTATTGTACGCAAAATGTCCGCTACCCTGTACATCATCTGTAATCAGCTCCAATCTGCCATCCTGATTTAAGTCTGCCACTGCAAAAGCTGCACCCACAGAAAGTCCTCGGCTCCATTCTTCAACTTCAGCCGCAAAAATATCAATCTGTTCCTCTGGCGTCATAGAAACAATTTCCTCATTTCCATCTCCACTACCCGTTGTCCCATTATCCTTTTCTTCATCCTCTGTTAAAGTAATCCTCTCCTCACAGATATCCCCATATGCAATCTCCACTGTATCTTCAAAGTCAGAAGCTGTCAGATTATCACCGGTTATTTGCTTTTCGAAATCTGCCACATTATAGTCCCCTGCCATTTCCTGCAAAAACCAGACATCCACTAATCCTAAAAATATAAAGACAAGCATAGTCAGACATATTTTATTTAAAATCCTCAAGCCTCTTTTTGTGTTTTCGCTAATCCGCAGTCTTTTCATTCTGCTGTTCTCCCCTTATTCTATAACCTTAGGTATTTTTTAGTGTAGCATTTACAGAAAAACATTTTAACTATTCAATCCCTTTCTTATGTATATCCAGTGTCTTTTAACAATATTTTATAATCTTCATCAGAAATAGCATCTACAACAAATTGTAATTGCTCGTTCCACGCTTTTACTGATTCACTTGCTAAATTCCATGTTTCTATTGGTCGAATTACGGCTTGTAAGCCTTTAATCGAATCTGCAATACCTTCTGTTTTTATATCCATTAAGTATGTTGTTGTGTTCTGTTAATATTTTTGCTGTTTTATTTCCATCAGATATATAATTATAATTTGCCTTTTCTTCCCCTGGTGCTCTGTTACTATTCTATTTATCATTATAATGATATCTGCAAGCTAAAATATATACATTCTCTCCATCTATTTTATATATCAGCCTGTCCTTATCGTTGATGCGTCTGCTCCAAAATCCTGATAAGTTTCCGGTCAATGGTTCTGGTTTTCCTACTACCTCATTGCCATTTCTACAAATATCTTCTATCAGTTGATTAATCTTTTTCAATGTTTTTCTATCTTCTGTTTGCCAATATACATAATCTTTCCATCCATTTTCAGTAAAAACTTTATTCATAAGCTTCTACCTCAACAAGCTCATGTGTAGAAATATTCCCTTTTTCTAACTGTTCTTTTGATTCCATCAACCAGTCATAATTAGATTTATTTCCCATTACGTGAATATTTTCCATCAAATTATTATAGGATTCTTCCGACAACATCACTACATTTTTATTGTCTTTTCTGGTAACTATCATTGTCTCATAATCATCTGTTACTTTATCCATATAACTTTTCATGTTATCCCGAAGATTGGTGTAATTTACAGCTAACATATAAACAGCCCCTTTCACAAAGTACAGTTTTCTGTACTTGTATTGTATCGTACAGTTTTCTGTACATCAAGTATTTTATTATTATATGCATAATGTTATATTCCATGTAACAGGAAGTAAAACAAAGCAACACATAGACAATCATAAATAAAGGGCGTAACCAATTGAAACGGCTACACTCTTATTACTATTCATTAATCAGAATTCTCGGCGTTACCTTCTTTATCTTTCTTGATACTGCATAAGAAAACAGGTAATAAACCACTGACATAAATATAACCGGAACCATTGCTGCTGCCAGACTCAAGCTGGATGAAAAATTGTACATACCAAACATTTCCAGTATTACATTAACCATGGCATCCGAAAAAAGCAATGTACATATAATTCCAATGACAGAACCCAGCAGTGCACAGATGACAAATCTTACCGCAAACTGTCTTCTAAGCTTAGCAGAAGTAAAACCAAGTGCTTTATATATACCGTAATCCTGCCTCTCCTTTACAAACATTTTAACACACACAAGCACAACCGTTATGGCAACAAACACACCGGAAAGTATATATATCAGTACCGTTATTCCGTAAAGTGCAGATATGACAGGATCGGTGCCATTCCAATCATCCGTTCCATCAAACCGAACCTCATCCTCCGTATATTTTGCAGTGATTTCCTCGCATATTTTATCACAAAATTCATTTTCCTCAAGGTCATAGCAATAATTGCTTCTACTGCCTTCCTTCGGTTCACCTGCAATTTTGTAATATCCATCCAGTGACATCGTAATATTTTTCCCCATATCATTGGTACACTGATAATAACCTGTAACGATAAAGTCAGCAAATTTACCGTTAAGCCCTATTGTAACCTCATCCCCTATCTCTATTCCGTAATTCTCCGTCATATACTCCGTAATCAGTATTTCATTGTCATAGGTACAGGTTCTTCCATCATATACATTTTTTATCAGGTCCGGCTCGCTCATAATGCCGCACCAAATCTGCATATCATTTAAAACCACATATTGGGAACCATATATATATTTTGTGTAATCCGTATATTTCCCTATGATGCTTTCTGCATCTGCCATTTTTTCTTCCCAGTCTTCATCTGTAGTAGCATAAAAGCACATATCATATACAACCGGAGAAAACATCTCATTTATCTTATCTTCATTGCTAAAACAAATACACATATCACTAATTACAACCATAAAAAACGTAAGTATGACTGTAATGAGCACTGCACCAATATACTGTTTCTTACCGGAGGTAATATGTCTGTAAGCAAGGGATGCGTCAAGTGCCCTCTTGGATATAGGGAGCTTAAACAGGCTTGAAAAATGCACATCTTTTCTACCGCCATTGATTGCGGAGACAGGACTTATCTTGGATATTTTTCTAAGCTTGCATAATACAAATAAAACAATCACAATAAATATAACAGCAAGCGTGGTTACACTTTCAAATAAGGCCGGTGTACTCTCAATATAAAGCCCTACCGAAGGTCTTATCATACGATTTACCAGAGCGATAACCGGTATGGATACTAAAATACCGAAAGCAGCGCCAATAATTACAAAAACCATATATCCGGATATAAATGAAAGCTTAATCATATTATTTGTTATGCCTACAGCCTTAAGGATTCCAAGATTCACATAATCCTGCTCAATACTGCTGTTTATATTATGATTAAGCACAATGAGTGTCGCTATCACAAGCAAAACCATAAATGCGACAAGGATACCGGAAAATATATTTGTAAGCATTGTCATATAGCTATATGCCTGTGTTCTCGAAAGGGTAATCCACGAGTAGCCTGAATACTGTGTTCCCTGATTAAGCTTTTTCTCAAACTCCACATCAGACATTTCACTTATCTCATCCTTAAATATACTTAGAATGAATCCACTGCCAGTATATTTTTCAAATATACGATTAAAATCCTCGTCGGATATCAGTAAAGTTTTTATCCCCATAATGGAAGATCCCATGTATGGATCCTCCATATATGCAGCTATTTTATATTTTAAATCCTCTTCTTTTTCTTTCCCTAAGGTAACGGTATCTCCAATCCGGGTATCGTACAAAGTTTTAAAGCTGACGGGGACAATTATTTCACCCGCATTCAAGGTAAAGTTTTCCAGCTCCTTGTCATTTTCATCATATATCCGATAGTGAAGTCCACTAGCCTCATAAGGAAGAGTCCATGTTGTGCTGTTTCCTTCCGAACCATTTACATCCATTATTTGCAGAAACAGACTCCTAACCAGGTCCACACTTCCAACATAATCCTTTGAATCAATATTTTCTGCAAGCTCAAGACAGAACGTTTCATATTCATCAAAGCCCTGCATATCGTTCTGATAATCTATCGCAGCTAAAATATGCCCGAAGCCGACCTCCTCCATTGCAGAAGTATCTCTTTCGTTCGTATTTATAATGATACTAAAAACCGCTGTAATCGCTAAGGAAACCACCAGCATAAGTAAGGTAATGCTTATGTACGAGCCCTTATTTTTTCTAAAGTTACCCTTTATTACTGTTATTATCTCTCTCATAATGACACCCCCTTCTTACCAGTGCATTGATGAGAGCCATGAATTAACCTGAATCTCCCGGTTCTTTATATCCTTTTCATCAAAAGGAGGAAGCTCCATCTCACCACAAATCTTACCATCCTCAAGATAAATAAGCCTGTTACCACGGAGGGCTGCCCTTACATCATGCGTAACCATGAGAACGCTCTGCCCTTTTTTGTTTATTTCCGTCATAAGCTTTAACACGTCTACCGTATTCTTATGATTCAGTGCTCCCGTTGGCTCATCGGCAAAAAGGAGCCCCGGCTCATTGATAACTGCCCTTGCCATGGCAGCTCTTTGTGCTTCACCACCTGACACCTGGGAGGGCAGTCTGTCTTTTGCCTCACTAATGTTCATCTGCTTCATCAGCTCAAGTGCATTTTCTTTCACCTGCGCAGCAGTTTTACTCTTATCCAGATATCCCGGAACCAAAATATTCTCCATAAGAGAAAGATTGCTTACCAGGTGCACCTGTTGAAACACAAAACCAAATTCCTTTGAACGGAAATCTGCCATCTTTTTTTCTTTTAATGCAGTAAGTTCTGTTTCTTTGTAGAATACCTTTCCTGAAGTCGGCACATCCATTCCACTCAGGCTATATAAAAGTGTGGACTTACCAGAACCTGACGAACCCATAATCACAGTGAAATCACCCTCGTAAATCTTCAAATCCACATTGTCAAGTACATGGTTCTGGGTTCCCTCATTTGCAAAACTCTTACAAAGCTTTTCTGATTTTAAAATAACCTTTTTCATTTTTTCTCCTTATTTGACAAAGCTGTCATAAAACGATTGTTCTTGGTACATATATATATTACAAAATCAAATATTAAGAAATCCTTAAGGTTCTTTAAAACCGATATTATTTTTTATAAAATATAAGCTTTACCAATAAGCCATCCTCCTGATTTACAAGCTCTACCCGTCCGTCCATCTGTTCCATAATATATTTTACAATAAATAATCCAAGCCCTGCACCGGGTTCATCCCCATGATTTTTCCCCCGATAGAATTTATCAAAAATAAATGGCATGTCTTCCGGAGAAATACCATGTCCCTCATCCTTTACACTTATCATATAACCCAAATCATCCGACAGATTGTGATAACCGGTCTCCTTAAACGCAGGTACAACCTCCCCATCCGGTGTGACGAAATCCGTATAAATATATATTTTCCCATCCGTATATTTTCTTGCATTATTAATAAGATTTTCAATTACCTGTGCGATTCTTCCCGCATCTCCCTTAAGCCGGCATTCCTTCCTGTCACCAAGAATGATATCTGCACTGTTTCCTTTCATTGCCTCGACAGTTTCCCCAATCACTTCGTGGATTTTAACATCCTCCTTTTTTATCACCAGTTTATCTAAGTCATGTAAGGAATGGATAAACATATCATTTGTAATCTTTGTAACCTCGTCGCACTTTTTAATGATAACATCAATATATCGTTTGCGCCGTTCCGGGGTGCTGTCCATATTTTCAGCCAGTGCTTCACTATAAGCCCTTATCGAAGCAATCGGTGTCTTAATGTCATGGGAAAGTGTTGCTATCACCGTCTTATTATTTTCAACAGCCTCCTGTTCACACTGTCTGGCCTTTTTAATTTCCCTTCTCATATGGTCAAAAGCCCATGTAAATTCCCCAAAAACATTTACCCTCTCATATTTTAAATCCTTATCAAGATTACCCGCAGCAATCTCTGCTGCATAGCTTTCCAATTTGCCAAATGGTCTAAGAACGAAAATATAAATCAATATATATGCAGCCGTAATACAAAGGACGGTTAAAACATAAAATATTATGATATATGTATCATTGTTTCTACTTATCACAGTACCGTCATTCTGTAAATTATCTACAAGGCTGTCCAGCTTTTCCTTTACCTGTGAGTTCCCATAACCACCCTCGTAATCCTCTTCCATCAAAAGCTGTTCTATCTCGTTTAATGCGACTATGGTCTCTCCATTGTTTTTATGTTCTAATGCTTCATCATATTTCTTTTTGTATCCTGAATATATAACAAGAAATACAGCGGTTACCATAATTATACTAACCGCTGATATCATCATCATTTTATTTAAAATTTTTGACCTATTCCTATTCATCTTCCGCCTCCTGTATCATATAGCCTACACCCCATACTGTCTTAATAAATATAGGATTTGATGGGTCTTTTTCAAGCTTTTCACGCAGCCACCTTATATGAACAGTAAGCGTAGACGGTTCCACTTCTGTATATACACCCCAGACATCACTGATAAGCTTATCTTTAGCAAGTGCCCGTCCCTTTTTCTCTGCCATATAAGAAAGAAGATCATATTCTCTAAAAGACAGATTAACAATAATACCCTGTCTCGTAACTGTCCGTGTTGCAGTATCTATCTCTATAGTATTATCCTTACCGGCCTTAAGAATATATTTCGTTCCACCATTCTCAAAACCGTAAGTTCTCCTAAGAAGGGAATTTATTCTGGACATAAGCTCTTTTAATGAATATGGCTTAGGTATGTAATCATCACCACCCATATCAAGACCAATTATTTTATCATCCTCACTGGTTCTTGCACTTGCAAATATAACCGGCACAGTCGAAACTCTTCTTAACTCCTCACAGAAACGAAAGCCTGTTCCATCGGGAAGGTTAATATCCAAAAGAATGAGATGAAAATGTTCTTTCTGAAGTATCGCATGTGCCTCATCCATACTACCGGTTAAACAAGCCTCATAGCCCTTATCTTCTAACATATCTTTAATAAGCATAGATAAATCCATGTCATCATCTATAATTAAAATACGTCTCTTGTCCATTATCTCTTCTCCTGTTAATGCCGTTCAAAATCTCTGCGCACTATACCATGTTATTGACTGAAATCAAGTACATCATGTTCTATGCAGTCTGTTTCCTTCGCAATCTACTTCATTCATTACATCATTTTATATCGTTTCCCTCATGATTACAAGTATTGATAAGGGCAAAAATGAGGAGAAGAAAAATCTATGACATAGTATATCCGGTTCTTATTTGTTATAATATGCACCGGAATGAAATTCAAATTTTTTTCAAATAAAATGATTTTTTATAGTGTTTTTACTTAATTATGCTATAATAACAGCAACATAACGAGATTGAATTATAAGGAGGTGCGATTATGCAGGATAATGAACTGTTACAGGCTATATCTGATATGATGGATAAGAAGCTTGATGAAAGATTAACACCAATCAATACAAGACTTGATAATGTGGATTCTCAAATTACCACTATTAATACAAGGCTTGGCTGGAAAGTGATAAGTTTTTCTCTCATTCCTCTGCCGCAGAACCATTTAGCCAATAGTCTTCCTCCATCTCATATCCCATACGCTGTACATAATCTGTATATGCGTCACACACCACATCATATATGTCTTCTGTTTCAACAGAATGCTCTACTCCTGTCCATGTATCTTGTAACTCATAATTCCAATCTATTGCAAAGATATATGGTTCATATGCCATAATGTCTTCATATTCTGATTTTCTGTGATATGCATCCGTTCCAAACTCGTTTAAGCTCTGTCCGGACCAGAATTCATATCCTAATAAATAGGAATTTGCCATCTCATCCCATGAATCATAAGTACTTTGCAGCTGCTTTGCAATTTCCAGGGATTTGTCCATACATTCTTCTAATGTAATATAATCCATTACATAATAATATCCCAACAACTGTACTGCACGGCAGTAATCCCATGCGATAATTCCATTTTCTGCATCATTTTTATAAATCCGGTATGCTGCGATATATTTATTCAATTCTTTATCTTCCAAATTTTCTTCTTCAAAATATTCTCTGACCTCATTCTCCTCTAAATCCAGTAATCCTTGCAGACGCAATTTCTCCATATACTCCATATAGCTGGATTGATGCCCTTTTTGAATCAGTTTTTCTACGCACCTCAATGCACTTTTTCTGTCAGTTACTCCCCAACCAGATTCCAGCATCAGTTCCAAATCAGAAGCATCCTCTATATACGGCATCGTTCCCCCTATAAAACGATAGTCACGGCTATCTGCATAGGTAGGAATAGCATAAATTGCATTTATCCATATGACGGTATCACTTTGAATATCTGCCTGATTCAAATTGCTTATTGGTTTTTTAGCTGGAAAATCAGATTCAACAGCGAAGGCAGAGTCATTCCAATCACCTACCTGTTCCCTTAAAATAATAACATTGTCCACTGCAAACAACAGCAGCATGATACCGGTTAAGATTACGGCAGTTATCCCGCTTGCTTTTTGTTTATCCAATACCAATAAACGAATGCCAAAAAACAGACCGGCAAACAAACCTATCCATAAAACTGCCATCACAGCATAGTTAAGCCACATAGAAAGCTCTGCAAATGAAATAAAAGCAAATCCTACACCCCCCGCTATCACATTAAACATTGCAGCTCCGATTCCAATACCCCTTTGTCTCTTTATGCTATTTTCTTCCATAAGTACCTCCCTATTCAAATACAATATATATCATTTTTAAAATTATTTATTATATTTTATTATAAACGACAAAGGGGTTACAAGCAAGGTCTCAAAATATATAGGATAGTCTTTTATCTTGCACCCATCAGCTGTCCCAGTTGTTCCACCAGACCTGCGTTTCCGTTCACAGAAATTTCTCCTACCCGGTCACAGATTCTTTCCAGATATTCCAGTTCCTTTAACTTATACAAAGTCTTATTTTCATCCATCAGCTTTGCCGTATTTAATAAGGACCGGGTAGAGGCAACCTCTTCTCTTCTGGAAATCACATTCGCCTGGGCTGTCTTTTCTGCTACCAGCACAGAATTCATGATATCCTTAATCTCACCAGGCAGAATAATATCCTTAATTCCAGCAGAAATAAATTCCACATAAAATGTCTTTTCATTCTCCTTAAGCTTCGCAAATATCTCCTGGGAAATAGTTTCCTTTAGCTCCAAAATCTCATCCAGCTTGTAGTTTCCGGTAAGCTCCCGGATTACCAGCTGCACAAAGGAATATAACTGCTGCTCCAGATTTTTGATATTCTCTGTCAGCGATACGGCATCCCGGATTTTATATGTACAGGTTACATTCATCCGAATTCCAATCTTATCCTTCGTCAAAATTTCCTGACCTGCAATATTTAACTCCGTCTGCTTCATATCTACCACCTGTGCAGTGACAGTATCCTTGTCATTCCAGAAGTAATACACGCCGGAAGAAAGTATTTTCTGCAATACACGGTTATAGTAAAGAAGTCCCTGTTCACCCTCCCCTACCAATACGGTTGTATAATACTTTGTTGGAATCATTGCAAGCATCTGCTTTGTAACCTCTTTTCCAATCTCCGTCTGTTCCATGGAAACCAGCTTAACCTCATACTTTTCAAACACATTCCAGAAAATATATTCCTTTCTCGTGGCAAATGCACGCAATGTACCATTGACATAAATCAGACCGAGAAATCCGTCCGGAATCTGATAACGCACCGTGGATTCCTCAAATCTCTTATCCTTCTCCAGCACCTGGTATGGAATATCTATTATATTTACCTCTCCCAGCATTTCCTCAACCTGCACCTGGTATCCAAGTGCCCTGGGAAAATGATATTTTCCTGCTGTAACCAGCTTTTCAAATACTCCGTTCCTTGTCACGAAGCCTGCTTCATTTTCTCTGATAATTACTTTCATATCTATCCTCCAATCTCTGCAACCGCCTTGCAAAAGCAGAACGATTCCAATCTGGGCTATACCCATTCAACATAGTAGTTTCCATGCGGCAGTCCGTTCCTCTCATCTTTACCCCATCACGGAAAGCGGATTCAGCATAGGATTTTACAGGAGGACTCCGGTACTTTTCAAAAACAGTTCTCCATCCAGACAGAAGTTCTGTCCGGAGGATTTCTCCATTTTCTATATGTTCCCTTCGCTGTCCTGCAAAACCGGTCTGCGGTATCCTCCTGCCTTCAGGTAATGAAATAAATTACCTTGGAAAAAATATCCAACGCGGATGAGAGAAACCTCCTGCACCTTCTTGGTTTTGTATGGATTCGAACCATCTGACTTAAAAAGTCTGCCACTTTTTTATGTGCTCTACCCTCTGAGCTACCGTTTTCACGGAGTGGATTTGAACCACTGACACCATACGCTAGAGCCTATCCTTATAGGCATGCACTTTACGCTTGGTAAGGCGTAAGCTTGTAAAAAGATTTATGGAATACCCAGTATCACATACCGGCACCGCAGGGCAGGAGATGTTCCCCGATACCCACGCAAATAAATCCTTCCACATTTATCTATAATTAGGTAATTGCGAAACTCCTTATTTCCAATACCCAGTTGTACAATATACACAATGTCAAAAGCAGGGTTTCGCAATTACCTATTATCCCTTTACAACTCCCACCGTCTTTAATTTTCTGACAGGCGTAACCATATCCTTTTGCTGTTCCATAACCTCATCAATATCCTTGTAGGCAAACCGGCATTCCTCGGCAACATCATTTTTCTTACGTTTTCCGAGGACTACACCCTGCTCCTTCAAATCCACCATGACCTGCTCTGTAGAAAATGCCGCCATGGCGCCGCTTCTGGAATAACATCTTCCTGCCCCGTGGGAGGAGGTACAAAAAGTCTCCGGATTGCCTTTTCCCTCAACTACATAGCTATAGGAACCCATTGCACCCGGTATAACCGCCAGTTCTCCCTCTCTTACCCTGGTGGCACCTTTCCGGTGTACCCACACATTGGCGCCATAATGGTTTTCAAGAGCGGCATAGTTGTGGTGGCAGTTAATTTCACCGGTGAACTCCACCCTCTGCTCCGCATGCTTTTCAATCTGTTCCCTTACAATATTGCAGACAGCCTGCAGCATATGCTCCCTGTTCTCAAAGGCATAGTCCATGGCAAGCTGCATCCAGTTGATATACTGCTTTCCTTCCTCTGACTGCACCGGTAAAAATGCCAGCCGGTAGTCATCCGGAACCGCACTGTACCATTTTGCATTTAATTCCCTTGCTCTGTTATGGAAATAATCGCATATTGCTTTTCCCAGATGACGGCTTCCGGAATGAATCATAATACACAGATATCCGTCTTCATCCTCTTGAAGCTCAATAAAATGATTACCGCCCCCAAGGGTTCCCACCTGGTAATAGCCTTCGTCTATCAGGTGAAGCAGCTCCGGATTTGCCGAATATCTGTCGATTTCTGCCTTAGCACAGTCTAAAACCCGGGATTCCTGCGGTTTCTTATATCTCTCCGTCCCCAATGGTACGGTCCGCATAATGCTTCCAATCATAGACTGTATCAGTGTTCCGTTTCCGGTCTGGATATCCTTTATCTCTGCCACCTTAATGTTTGTAGCAGTAAACACCATTCCACAGCCGATATCCACACCTACCGCATTGGGAATAATCACATCCTTTGCTGCAATCACACCTCCTATGGGCATTCCCTTTCCTGCATGGGTATCCGGCATCAGACAAACCCATTTATGAATAAATGGAAGGTTTGACAGATGGTATGCCTGTTCTAAGCAGTTTTCCTCCAGCTTACTTTCATCCGCTAACCAAATCTTCACCGGATATTTTGTTTTTTCATTAAATAGTACAAACATTGTCTTTCCCTCCTTTTCCCACAACCTTCTTTTGTGCTTTCCTGACTGTTTGTATCCTCTGTTTTCTTTGATAATGCTATTCTATGCCGGACTGGTAATTTTTTCATGTCAAAAAAGTTGCGAACTCAAAAATGGTCCACCGGACCATTTTCTCATATGCTTGGCAACTTAAAAAAGTGGATGTCTACTTATTCATAAACAGCCACTTTTTCTACTTTTATTATTTTATTTATCCGTTGTAAGTACTCTGGAATTTAATACTATTCAAATTTATAATTCAATTTTCAAGACTTCTTCCTTACTTCTTGCGATACTTTACCTCAATTTTCAAGGAATACACCACCATAACCACAATCATTTCCAGCATTACACCTACAATGGAAATGAAAAACAGTGGTGAATTCTGCTTGGCGGTCAAAAATGGAAAGCCCAGCACAACAAAGACAACGGCTGTCACACACCACAATTTACCCACAGCCTTATTATAAGCCCTCACATTTTCAATCTCCGGAGCCTTGGCATTTGCCCAAAAGCCTACTGGTTCTTTTGCACGAAATGCTGCAATACCAAATCCAAGAAACATAAGACCACAAAGCAGCCAAATCACAAAACCAACCATTTTAATATTATTGTTTATTTTAAAGTAAATTTATTATAGGTATAGCAAAAGTATATTATCATTTCAGTGCTGCATTTGCATATTGTAACAATACATTATCAATGCTTTCAAATACAATTAAATCAATGTCATGAATTGCAACTGTGATGTTTTCCATAGGCTGGGCGTTAGAAATATCCAGACATGCAAAGGTAAGCATACCATTTTCAATATTCTTCACGTAGCCACTTTCCAGTTCTTCGCTATCCGTTTCAATTGTAATTACAATATTATTGTCCTGGGCATATTGAAGCACCTGCAAGATTAAAGACTTTTCCGTATCTAAGGCAACAGGATTTAAAGAAAACCATTCGGAATAGGGATGATTTTCATTATATTCCATATATTTGCCGATTTTGTCAAGATATTCTGTATCATATTCCAGCTGGGATATAACTTCTTTTTTCATCACGTAATAGCCTGTTATTTTCCCCTGTGTATCAATGTCTTCAAAAACGACGCATTCATTATTCTGGCAGAATACCCTGCCCACACTGAAACTGTCTGGGGCTTTGGTATAGATTTCTACAATACCGGATTCTTTTACTGTCATATGAACACCTACTTTCTTTTTTGCCAGCCCTTTTTTTGTTTTTTCTTTTCTGTTTCACGTCCAGGACGAGGTTTTGTGTGCTTATCATGTGTACTTGGTCTTTTGTTTTTGGTATGCTCAGAAAAATATGTAACAATTTTTTTATATGCCCAAGAACCCGCATATATTACAATACCAGCAACAATTACAACTCCTGTTACAGTTATTAAAACTTCTCCTACACCAGGAATAAAGTATAAACCAGCGGCAAAATTACCTCTGTTTGTCAGGGAGCTGTTATCAATTGAAATAATTATAGCTTTATTTAAAGCTTTGTCAAATTTTGCCTGACTAAAACTTTTCCCTTTAATAGTAATCGTATTTCTGGTAACAGAATTAAATTTAGTTGTCTTTTCTTTCGCATATACTGTATTACCAACATTTGCAATAATCAAACTAAATATTAGAATAAAGCTTATTATTCTGTAATTTTTTTCATAAGAAATAATCTCCTCTTCAATCATAGAAATAGAATTTTCTTTTAAATTTAATTATGAGCTCATATTTATAATATATAACATTAAATTTATAAAATGTCAACTGTTATTTATTTTTTAAGTTTCTATCTTGAGTTTTCGCAGTCTTATCCACAAGACACTAAATTTGTTACATTGAATATACACAACTTTCAAAAAATGCTCAAAATATAAGGAATCCTATTTCTTCAGACTATAGACAAATAATTATTTGTGTCTTTTCCCTCATATATGCTACAATATAATAAGTAATTTGGGTATTTGCGAAACCCAGTTTTTGGCAAAAGCCTAATAGATAATTACAAGAAAGGAGTCCCGCATGTCTGAATTTAAGGAATTGATTAAAAGCTTTCCAAAGACAAGAGAATATGTAAGGGATTTCTTTGTCTACGGTTTTAAGACAAGGGATGAATTTAAAGAAAAAAGTCCCAGAACCTATGACAATGAACGCCGCCGCATAGAGAGCTGGCTTTCCGGTTTCGTGAACCGGGATTATACCGCAAAAGGGAAGAACATTTCCCTTGCCATTGACAGCAATCTCTTGGACACCAATCCCCTTTATCGGGTATGGAAAACCAAGAGTTTTACAGATAATGATATTATGCTCCATTTTTTCCTTCTGGATTTTCTTTCCGCTGAAAAAGGCAGAACCATAGAAGCTATTACAGACGGAATCCTTGATAAATATACCGTGTTTTTTGATGTACAGACGGTACGCCGGAAATGCAATTCCTATGTAAAAGAAGGACTTCTGCGAAAGGAAAAGCAGGGCAGGGATATGCTTTACCTGAAAAATCCTGATTTTCAAAACATTCTTACCGATTTTCCCCTGCTGAAGGATGCAGTCAAGTACTACCAGCTCAGCGCACCGCTGGGAATCATCGGAAATACTATTTTAGATACAATTTCAGAGGAAAACAAAACCTTCCGGGTAAAGCATAGCTTTTTTGTACATACCCTGGAGGATGAAGTCTTATTACAGATATTAGATGCCATGCAGAGACAATATTCTGTCAAATTATTTATAAAAGGTACCAGAAGTGGCAGGGAAAGTGCCCAGACAGGCATCCCACTGCAGATTTTTACCAGCACAAGGACAGGAAGACGCTTTCTCTGCCTCTATTCCATGAAAACTGCGCGCTTTACCACAATCCGCATGGATGCGGTCAAGAGTCTGCAATTGCTAGAGCCAGTAAGGGACTATAACACACTCCGGGAAGCCTTAAAGAGAAACCACCCATACATATGGGGCGTATCCTTTCAGAACAATGGCAGAAGTCATACAGAATGGGTAAAGCTTACCCTGCATATCCAAGAAAACAGCGAAGCTTTTATCCTTGAACGTCTGAAACGGGAGGGAAAAGGCGGCATGATTAACCGGATTGCCCCAGACACCTATACCTATGAAAAGGAAGTATTTGACAGTAATGAAATGCTGCCCTGGATACGTACCTTTATTGGGCGCATCCTTGACATAGAATGCAGTTCTTCCCGACTGAAAGCCCGTTTTCTTGGCGATATGGAGGCAATGTACCAGCTGTACGACATTTAGCCACTACACTAACTATCACATATAGATAATTGCGAAATAATACATATAAAAAGGAGCGATGCCATGGAGCTTTTTTCTGAAATCTACAACTGCTATTACCAGATTATGAAATCTATTTTAAAGAATCCCTCCCCCCTTACGCTGGCGGAGCTTCGTACCGGCATTTCCAAAACAGGATACGAGGAAAGTATGCTTTATCTCATCCCAAAGCTCACCTCCGGGGAATGGAATCTGATGGAGCACAAAAAAGAGGTCTTTCTATCCAGAATATCGGAAAATTTCTATGTTCCCCTTACTGCACTTCAAAAGTCCTATATCAAAACCATTTTACAGGATGAACGGATACAGTTATTTTTAGAGGAAACGGAATGCTCCCGCTTACAAAACCTGTTTGCAGATGTACCCGTCCTGTGGAAACCAGAGGATTTTTACTATTATGACCGCTTTTCCAATAAAGATGATTACGCCAACCCTGACTACCGGCTGCATTTCCGCACGCTGGTGTCCGCCATCTCCAACAGTCAATATGTGGATATCTCCTACGAAGCCAGAAACAATCACCGTGTGCACCATCACTATCTGCCCTGCCGTCTGGAATACTCCATCAAAAATGATAAATTCCGTCTCCTCACTGTTAACCGGACAGACCGGAATGGAACCCATGTTGAAATCCTTAATCTGGACCGCATGAAAGAGGTAACCCTGCTGCCGGAATTTGCAGACCGGCTGCTGGATATTAATGAGAGCATCCGCTCTTCTTATTACAAAGAACCAGTCCGTCTCCGCATTCATACGGAGCGCAACGCATTGGAGCGCACGATGCTGCAATTTGCCAACTATGAGAAGAATACAACAAAAATAAATGACAATACTTATGAATGCCTCATTTATTATAATGAGAAAATGGAGACAGAACTGCTAATCGAAGTGCTGTCTTTTGGTCCAATGCTTGAAGTCTTAGGCAATGAACATTTCTTAAAGCAAATCCGGCAGCGTCTTTACAGGCAGAAACGATTATGGAAACCAGAATGACCCAAAACAAATTTTTGTCTTGCCAGTTCCTGTAATGATTGTTATACTTTTATCTGTCAAATAGGTAATTGCAAAGCTCTGCTTTTGAAACCGAACGTTGTATAAAATAAACAACTATGTTTCGGATAACGAACAGTTTCGCAATTGTCTAAATATTAAATGAATACAAGAGGAGAAAATCATGGGTGGATTTTTTGGAGTTGTCGCAAAAGAAGATTGCATGTTTGACTTATTTTTTGGAACGGACTATCACTCCCATCTGGGCACCAGACGCGGTGGTCTTGCCGTATATGGAGAAAAAGGCTTTGACCGTTCCATTCACAACATTGAAAATGCTCCGTTCCGTACGAAATTTGACAAAGATGTACAGGAAATGCAAGGATACATGGGCATTGGCTGTATATCGGACTATGAACCACAGCCGCTGATTGTGCGTTCCCATCACGGAACCTATGCCATCACAACCATAAGCAAAATTAATAATACGGATGATATCGTAAATACCATTTTTAACAATGGCAATTCCCATTTTTTGGAAATGAGTGGTGGCGACATTAATCCAACAGAATTAGTAGCCGCTATCATTAACCAGAAGGAAAATATTATTGACGGTATCCATTATGCTCTGGAATTAATTGAGGGCTCCCTTACCATGATGGTCATGACACCAAAGGGCATCTATGCTGCCAGAGACAAATACGGAAGAACCCCTCTGGTAATCGGCAAAAAAGAGGATGCCTACTGTCTCACCTTTGAGGACTTTGCCTACCGCAATCTGGGCTATGACGATTTCAAGGAATTAGGTCCCGGTGAGATTGATATTGTGACGCAGGATGGTGTAAAAACTTTGATTGCTCCCGGCAAGGATATGAAAATATGTACCTTCCTGTGGGTATATTACGGTTACCCGTCAAGCTCCTACGAGGGAGTCAGTGTGGAACAGATGCGATATAACTGCGGTGCCAGCCTGGCAAAGCGGGATAATGTAAAACCGGATATTGTTGCCGGTGTACCGGACTCGGGAACCGCCCATGCGGTCGGCTACTCCAACGCTTCCGGCATACCATTCTCCAGACCTTTTATTAAATATACACCGACCTGGCCACGTTCTTTCATGCCGACGATTCAGAGCAAGCGTAATCTGATTGCAAAAATGAAACTGATTGCAGTACACGATTTAATTAAAGATAAGAGTTTATTGCTGATTGACGATTCCATTGTCCGGGGAACCCAATTAAGAGAAACAACAGAATTTTTATACCAAAGCGGTGCAAAGGAGGTTCATATCCGCCCTGCCTGTCCTCCTTTAGTATATGGCTGTAAATACCTAAACTTCTCCCGCTCCTCCTCTGAGATGGATTTGATTACCCGCCGGGTAATTGCAAAATTAGAAGGAACGGAAGACATATCCGAAGAAGTATTACAGGAATATACACATCCGGAATCTCCAAAATATGACCAAATGGTAGAGGAAATCCGCAAGGAGCTTAACTTTACCACACTCCGATATAACCGGTTAGATGATATGCTGGCTGCTGTAGGTATTCCGGAAGAAAAGCTTTGTACCTACTGCTGGAATGGAAAGGAATAGAAAAGTTACAAAAACTTCTGCATAATTTCGCCCTCCTTAGCCAATACTGCTACTGAGGTGATAAAATGGCAAAAGCAGGAATGAGACGACCAGACCCAAAGGAGCCGCATGGCACAGAGAGCAATAAAAAAAATAATTTTCCAAAGAACGATGCACCACCTGTACCGGAAATACAGGGGAAAGCAAAAACAGGAAATGCAAAGGCAAAAAAGATTTAAAATAACAGTGTGCACCTGAAAAATTGCTTTGCAAAAAAGAAGAACCAGCTGACTTATATGACTGTCAGCCGGTTCTTCTTTTTTATCGGTTACAGTGTAATCTCTGCCTCCAGCCAGTTCATATTTTAAAAAACTCCCTATTGACAATTTCTGGATTGACCGATATACTATGCGTCAGACAGAAATATTCTGTTTTTATAACGAGTAACTTATTCACTTCAACCGTATAGGAAAGGAGGACAATTATGACTGCATTAACATTTTTTCCAATGAACTTAATAACAGGTAACAGAGGTCTGGTTGTCCTTGGTGAATTATGATATATATCATTTTCGCATGACTCATCTTTATTTGTTTCATCCGAATTACTATTATCTAATCCTGCATTGTTTTATATGGATAATCCAGTATCTCTGTTTCCAGAGGTACTTTTTCTTTTGCCGAAAATTTTACCGGCAAGAAGTATCTCTCACCAGCAGACAATCACTCTGCTCTGCAAAGTGTTTGCCGAAACAGAAAGGATTATTTTATGAAAACAATTAACGGAGTCTATTGTTCCGCAGATATATTTACCACAAACAACCCGGCAACTGCCATTGACAGCTATGCATCCGCACAGCTTCATATGCTCTGTGACAACGAAGTATCTAAGGGCTGTAAAATCCGTGTTATGCCAGATGTCCACCCGGGCAAGGTATGCACCATTGGACTTACTACCACCCTTGGCGATAAGATTATGCCTAATCTCATAGGACTCGATATCGGCTGTGGTATGACACTTGCCAGATTAAAACAGAAGAAGGCAGAATTTGAACGTCTGGATACCATTATCCGCGACCACATTCCCTCCGGATTTCGGATTCGGAAAAAACCACACCGGTTCAGCGGGGATTTTGACCTTACAAGACTTTACTGTTATCCAAATATTAATGAGGAAAAAGCTTTGTTAAGCCTTGGTACTCTAGGTGGAGGAAATCATTTTATTGAACTCGATAAAGATGCAGAGGGCTGTCTCTATGCTGTCATCCATTCCGGCAGCCGCCGGCTTGGCAAAGAGGTGACGGAATACTATTTAAGGGAAGGTCATAAATATCTGAAAGCACATAACATTTCCATTCCTTATGAGTTAACTTATCTGGAAGGCAGTTTGATGGAACAATATCTTCATGATTTACAGATTGTTCAGGAATTTGCCACTTTGAACCGGGAAACCATACTGGATGAACTTACGAAAAATATGAAATGGAAACTAACCGAATCCTATTCCTGTATCCATAATTATGTGGATAGCAGAAGAAAAGAAACGATACTGCGAAAGGGTGCCATTTCTGCCAAAGACGGAGAACGTGTAATCATTCCAATTAATATGCGGGATGGAATCCTTTTCGGTACAGGACTTGGGAATCCGGACTGGAACTACTCTGCCCCACATGGAGCCGGGCGAATTATGAACCGGGAAACTGTCAAAAAACAGCACACCGTATCGGAATTCAAATCACAAATGAAGGGTATCTACTCCTCCTGTATCGGAAAAGATACATTAGATGAAGCACCTTTTGCTTACCGCAGTATGGATGACATCGTGGAAGCGATACAGGATACAGTTACAATCGACCGGATTCTCAAACCAATTTATAACTACAAAGCGAATGGTGACAAATAAGAAAGAAGGAATTATTATGGGAACGTTAAGGGAAACACCCTGTAAATATTACATTGCCTTTGGACAGTGTACCAAAGGCAGAGCTGCCTGCCACAGCAAATACTGCCAGCATTGTGACAAATATTGTCCCCGTGCTAAAATAAAGCATTTGAACAAAAAGAAACAATATAATGAGAAAATACGGAAAAGAGATTATAATTGAGGAGAATAATATGAATTTACCACTTACCATTACACAAGATGAATTATTAGAAATTTTACTTAATGTTGCACCGGTACGCCCTGTATTTATCTGGGGTGCACCGGGAATCGGCAAATCTGCCTTAGTTGAAAAATTTGCAAACGAGGTAGGACTTCCCTGTGTATCGCTGCTTGGCAGCCAGTTAGCACCAGAAGACATTATCGGAATCCCGCAAATCAACGGAGAAACTTCTGAATTCCTCCCGCCGAAAATGATTGCCAGAAAAGAACCATATGTCCTGTTTTTAGACGAATTAAATGCCTGTTCACAGGAGGTTCAGAAGGCTTTTTACAGTCTGATTCACGAACGGCGGATTGGAGAATACCATCTGCCACAGGGAAGCATTGTCATTGGTGCCGGAAACCGTACACAGGATGGTGCCATTGTAAAAACCATGTCTTCTGCCTTGATTAACCGGATGTTTCATGTACAGTTAAAAGCCGACCCGACACAATGGCTTACCTGGGCATATGAAAACGGGATTCATCCATGGATTACCGATTACATAACGCAAAGACCCGATCATTTATTCAGTGAGCCGCCAAAAACAGAGGAACCATACTCTACTCCCCGCTCCTGGCATATGTTAAGTGATGCGTTAAAGGAATTTGGAGCAGGGGTGAAGGAGCTGCCGGAAGAAACGCTCCGTATGCTGGCTTATGGCTGTATTTCCTCTAGCCATGCCGGAATGTTTATCGCCTATACAAAACAGCTTTCCAACCAGCATTTATTAAGTGATATTATTAAAGGAGAAGCGAAATGGCCATCCAGGCCGGAGGAACGGGATGTGCTCTATTTTCTGGCGCAGTCCTTCCGTGGACAGCTTTTACATGAGCTGCCGGCTAACAAGCAGAAAATGAACCAAAATGCTCAATTTCTGGCGCACCGCGCCAAAGCTCTGATTAAGGACCTGTCTGCTATCAATTATGAAATTGCACAGATGGTGGTATCCGCAGAGGATGATAAAGTCCTACCGGACTGGTTTATGGTAGAGATTGTGAGGGATTTGCCTAGGTTAATGAATAATTGACAATAGCGGACGCTTAACGTCTGCCTCTCTGTGTATCGAAATTATTATCAATAAATTAGATACTTGCGAAACTTATTTTTTGAAAGCCTGCGTTGTGCAATATAACAAATATGTTTTCCGAACCATTTGCACAACTCACATTTTGAAATAAAGAATTTTGCAATTACCTAATTATCAATAAATAATTGAGAGGAATATAAAATGTCTAAAAAAAAGAATGAAAAGAAAAATATTATAACGGTAAAAGAGGCCAATCTGAATGCTGGCATTACTATCATCAACAGGCATCCCTTGTTTTCCCAGCTGCATGGATATAAGGAAATCCGAACAGGAAAACAGTTGGGGCGAAGCTGTGCTGCCATAGTAAGCAGTAATGGTTATATCCTATTAAATAAGGATGTCCTGCTGACCCCTGCACAATGGGCATATGCCATTGCCCACTGCCAGCTTCATCTGGCATTTGGTCATTTTGATGCAGAGAAAATGCCAGGTTATCTGGAAGAAAAAACGGATGGCTCACAAGCAAAAAAAGTCCACTGCAATACACGGCTTTGGAATATGGCATGCGATATGTATATTGCCAAATTCCTTACAGATATCAAATTCGGAATACCGGTTCATGATGCTCCACCGATAACAAGCTTTTCCGGAAATCTGACAGATGAGCTAAAAATTTACGATTACCTGACAGAACATGGAGAAAGTCCCTCTTATTACGGTACTGCCGAACCTCATACTGCAGATATGATTGGCTTAGAGAAACCACTAACCTATAACAATAACTATAATAACCACAATCGCTTCGCTACGCAGTTTGCTTATGCTCTGGCTCATTCCGTATCCAATGTAGTAAGCAATGCCGGCGGTCATGGCAGTACATCCGAACATGCCAGCACCCCTGCCACAAAAGCAGCCCAGTGGTTTATTAACCACTATCCTCTTCTTGGCAGCTTGGCTTCTGCCTTTAAAATCATCGAGGATTACCGCTACTGTAACCAATATGATATCCAGATTGCAGCTATCAATGTAACAGTCGGCGAAATTTATGTCAATCCCGCTGCCGGGCTTTCCGAAAGCGAACTCCGTTTCGTCCTTGCACACGAATATCTTCATGCCGGATTGCAGCACCATGAACGCTGTCAGGGACGTGACCACTATCTATGGAATGTCGCCTGCGACTATGTGATAAATAGCTGGCTGCATGATATGCAAATCGGAGTCATGCCGGAAAACGGACTTTTATATGATGAAAAATTAAAGGATATGTCCGCAGAGTCTCTCTATGATAGAATCGTTACGGATTTACGAAAATATTCCAAACTGGATACCTTTCGCGGATATGGCAAGGGCGATATTTTAGATGCCCCTCTTGGAAACAGAAAGGACACAGGAGAGAACCTTTCCGGAGAAGATGACCACTTTCATAAAGACATCACCTCCCTGGATGACTTTTACAGACATGCACTGATGCAGGGCTTGGAATATCACATAAGCAATGGCAGAGGAACCATCCCTTCCGGTCTGATAGAGGAAATCCGTGCACTTGCCATGCCGCCAATCCCATGGGATGTAAAGCTTGCCAAATGGTTTGACTGCTATTTTGCTCCACTGGAAAAGCACCGCAGTTATGCAAGACCAAGCCGCAGACAAAGTTCCTCACCGGATATTCCAAGACCAAAATATGTACCGGCTGATATCCCTGCAGACAGCCGGACATTTGGTGTGGTTATCGATACCTCAGGCTCTATGTCAGCCAAGGAAATTGGTATGGCACTAGGCTCCATTGCCAGCTACGCTGTCGCAAAGGAAGTTCCTTTTGCCAGAGTCGTTTTCTGTGATGCCGCTGCCTATGATGCAGGATATCTTGCACCGGAGGATATTGCCGGACGGGTGGAGGTCAAAGGAAGAGGAGGTACTGTTTTACAGCCCGGAATTGATTTGCTGGAACATGCATCCGATTTTCCAAAGGATGGACCGATTCTGATTATTACAGACGGATATATTGAAGATAAACTGAATATCAGACATGACCACGCCTTTCTAATACCAGAGGGAAGAAGGCTTCCTTTCCGGGCAAAGGGAGAAGTGTTCTATTATAAATCACCGGACAATTAGATACCTGCTTCCTTTTTATTTTACCGTATGCTCGTCTGTGCCGGATCATCAATCAGATTTCCATCTATGTCAAACCTCGAACCATGACATGGACAATCCCATGTCCGCTCCTCCTGATTCCATTCCAGTTCACAGCCCATGTGTGGACACCTTATCGGAATCTTATGGATTTTTCCTGTTTCCTCTTTATAACAGCCATACCTTCCGAAGCCGCACCTTACAACTTTTCCCTGGCCGGGTTTAACAGATGACACCTCCTGGAACGGTAAATGAAACGCTCCCTTTGCGAGTCCTGTTGCGCTCACCCCGATATCCTTTAACAGCTCGCAAAGACTTGCCTTTAAATGCAATCTTTGTGGAGCAAAGAGCTTTTCATAAGGATTATCCACACCACAAATCCGGTCACATAAAATCATTGCTGAGAGCATCGCAGCTGTCATTCCCCATTTTTTAAATCCGGTTGCCACATACCAATACGGACGGAATACAGAATATCGTCCAATAAAGGGAAGCTTATCATGTGTCAGACAGTCCTGTGCAGACCAATGTGCAATCTCTTTATGCTCCGGATAATATTTCCCCGCCACATTTTTCAAAAAACCATATCCTTCTTTTCCAAAAACTGCTTCCTGCCCTGTCCGGTGCCCTCCCCCTCCAAGCAGCAATACATCCCCTGCCATTCGGAAGGAAAGTCCTTCCTGGTCCATACTGTAATACATGCCATGGAGATTTTCCACATTGGAAATTGCCAGCACATAGCTCCGCTCCTGATGCTGCCTTACAAAATAGAAACCAGGAAGGTTCATAACCGGATAATGGGTGGCAAATACAATATGCTTTGCCGTAACATTCCCCTTTGATGTAGCTATACAATGCCCCTTTACAGATAAAACCTTTGTCTGCTCATATATTGTTAAATCCTCGGATAACACTTTTAAAAATTCCAACGGATGGAATTGCGCCTGATTTTCAAAGCAGACCGCACCGGCTATGGTAAAAGGCAGTTCGCTTTCTTCTGTATAATACGCTGGTATTCCAAATGAGGCTGCCAGTCTTGCTTCCTCCTCCAGCGCCTTTTTATCAGAAGTAGAGTACAGATAGGACGGAAGCCTCTCAAAATGGCACTCTATATGATTTTTCTCTATTATCCTCTCATATGCTGCAATGGCTGCTTCATTTGCCCTTGCATATAACCTCGCACATTCCACACCATAATCTTTTGTAAGCTGGCTGTAAATTCTTCCATGCTGGCTTGTGATTTTTGCCGTTGTGTTTTTTGTCTGTCCGCTTCCAATCCGGTCCGCCTCAAGCACAATAACCTTTCTTCCTGTCTGCTGCAACAAATAAGCTGTTAAAATACCTGTCATGCCGGCACCGATTACGGCAACTTCTGTTTCTATATTTTCAGAAAGCGATTTCCTCTCCGGCATCCATGTTGATTTACTCCATACTGATTCTGTCATTTTTCCTGCCTTTCTGTTCTTATAATAAACCTAATCAGTATAGTTTGCTCCTGTTTAGTAAAAAACATTCCTTATATACCCGATATCAGACTAGAAAAAATCTCAGCGATAACAACACATTTCTGCAAAAACATGCATCACATTATTTTCCCTCTCCATTTTTATCACATTTTCTCAGTCAAAACGTAATTATTTTTGTGATTCTTTTTGGTGATTTTCCCCCAAAATTTTTCCCTTGAAACTTAACGCACATTGCCCACATTTATCTATACATTCCCCACACTGGATGCACTCCCTGTCACCTACACGCTTGACATCCATTTTACAGTGCGCTACACAGGCATTACAACCATTACATTTCTCCTCATCCAGTTTCATTCCCACGATGGAAACCTTATGAAACAGTGCATAGAACGCCCCTAAAGGGCAGATAAAACGGCAAAAGCTCCTAAAAATAAACACGGCTGAAAGAAGCACCACTGCCAGCACTGCCATTTTCCATGAGAACAGTCCACCAATCAATGCCTGCAGCCTCTCATTCATTGCCACTAAAAAGATTCCACCCTCCAATGTACCTGCCGGACAGATGTATTTACAAAATCCTGGTACTGCTAAAAATAACGGAATTCCAATGACAAACACAATAAGAATCATATATTTTAACAGGGACAATCTTCTCGTCCATTTGTTCTTCTGCATTTTCTTGGAAGGAATCTTATAGAGCAGCTCCTGCAACAGACCAAAAGGGCATAAAAATCCACAGACCACTCTTCCAAGTATCGCACCAAACAGCAACAACATTCCCAGTATGTAATACGGAAATTTATACCGGGACGAAAGCAATGCGGTCTGCAGACTGCCAAGGGGACAGGAACCAATTGCTCCCGGACAGGAGTAACAGTTCAGTCCCGGAACACATACCCCCTTTATATCTCCCTGATAAATTTTCCCTTCAGCAAATCCGGTAAAATTACAATTGTATAAAAGCGCACAAATTACCTGGATTAATTTTCTCTTTTTCATTATCCGATTCCTATACACTCATAACAAATACGGACTGCCTTATTTTTGACATCTTGAAAACCTTTCTGATTTAAACCGATTAAAATAAGGACGACCGCTATAATGAGCAATCCCTTCCTGATTAATTGTCTTCCCATAGAAATTCTCCATTTCTTCATTTTTCGTCATATTCGGAATTATTTTCCCAGCGCAGAATCAATGCCACTCTTATATTCCTGGTACTGCGTATCTGCATCTGCCGCACCGAGATAAATATTCTGCACCGTACCGTCCTTGCCAATCACTAATGTATACGGAATACCATCTGTTGGATATTTCATATTCACAACGCCCTCCACATCAAAAGCAATTGGAAAGGTATATCTGTTCTCCGCAACGAACTGTCTGACCGTTTCCTCATCCTCTAAACAGTTCACTGCAAGAACCGCCACCTCATCTCCATATTCCTTTTGAAGCTTTTCAAATGCCGGCATTTCCCCAACACACGGTCCACACCATGTTGCCCAGAAATTCACCAGCACCACCTTACCGCTTTGCTCTGAAAGTGTAAATGTGCTTCCGTCTACCAAATCAGCAGTGAAATCCGGAGCCGTATCTCCCTCCAGCAGTTCCTGATAAGTATCTGGCGCATCCTGCTTTTCTGGCTCATTCGTTTCTTCCTGTACAGTATCCTGTTCCTGTTCATTTACCGGCTGCTGGCTATTCATTCCACCTGTATTGGCTTCTCTATTTTCCTGACCACATCCAGCTACAGTTATCATAAGCAGCATAACTAAGATGACCCCTGCTATATTTTTGATTCCTTTCCTTTTTCCCACTTTACACATATTATCAAGTTCCTCCTTTTAATAACTGTTATTCATCTCTTTGGGAAACCTTACCTTGCCGCCTTTTCCTCTTTAATCACCTTCTGGAATTCTTTCATATCCTTCGCAATCTCACTGCTTAACAGCAACATACAAATCAGGTTTGGAATCGCCATCAGTGCATTGGCAATATCCGATAGATTCCATACCAAATCCAGGGTCTGGGTTGCTCCCACATAGGCAATCAGTGAGAAAATCACACGGTAAACCATGTTAAACTTATGTGTTCCCAATATATACTCAAATGCCTTTTCCCCATGATATTCCCAGCCAAGAATCGTAGAAAAGGCAAACAAGGAAATACCAATGGCAACTAACCAGCCACCGGCTGAACCAAGCACGGTTTTAAATGCCTGAATGGTTAGGGAGGAACCTACAACCAGCTCATCATATTTAAAGGAACCATCCTCATAAAAATTATATACATTCTTATCATCCCCCTGCCACGTACCGGTAATCACACCGTCGGCTATAGCAACCTCTGTTACACCGGAAGCAATATTCTCTTTCTCTCCATCATAAGGAATTAATTTAAGAATCGTATCCTTTGCAGTCAGCGTAACGGTATCCCCATTAATTGCCATATCATACCCGGTAGTCTTTTTCTCCCCACTGTAATCTGCCTCCACAACCAGCCGTGTTCCATCTATTTCATATGTACCAACTGCTTTTTCTGCGGTCATGCCCAGCACGCCGGAGGAAGCAATCGCAAGACCAGTAATGGTACAGACAACAATCGTATCCCAAAAGGTTCCGGTCATATTAATATAACCCTGTCGTACCGGATTATCCGTTGTAGCCGCTGCCGCCGTAATCGCCGCAGAACCCATACCTGCTTCATTGGAAAAGATACCCCGTGCAACGCCATAACGCATTGCACTCATCATAGATGCAACTACCGTACCAAGAGCACCACCGGATATTGCCTTCACACTGAATGCCATGGAAAAAATCGTAGCAACACCAAAGGGAACATTCTCAATATTTCCAATAATGACAACCAATCCGCAGATTACATAAAAAATAGCCATCACTGGTACCACAACGGAAGATACCTTGGAAATTGTCTTGATTCCTCCAACAATAATTAATAATGCCAGTACCGTTATCACAATACCTATAACAGAAACCGGAAAACGGAAGGTCTCATTTAAAGCGGAGGCAATGGAATTTGCCTGTGTCATATTACCAATTCCAAAGGATGCCACAACTGCAAAAAATGCAAATAACCAGCCAAGAATACTTCCGAAGGTCTTATTCTTTATGCCTTTCTTCATTGTATACATTGGACCACCGGACATCTCACCCTTTTCATTTACTTCCCGGTACTTGATAGCAAGCATGCACTCAGAAAATTTAGAAGTTAATCCAAAACATGCGGAAATCCACATCCAAACCAGTGCCCCGGGACCACCCGAAACCATGGCCGTCGCCACACCTACGATATTACCAGTACCAATCGTTGCCGCCAATGCTGTAGTTAATGCCGAAAACGGTGACACATCTCCTTCTCCTCTGCTCTTTGTACGTGCTTCTTTACTTAACGTACTCTTCAATGCATAGGGAAGATTTCTCCATGGTAAAAATCCAGTACGGATTGTAAGGAAAATACCGGTCCCCACTAACAGTACCAGCATAACCGGTCCCCAGACAAAATCGTCTATTGCGCTTACAATTTCTGAAAAACTCATAATTCTCTCCCTCTTTCTTCTTTAATACTTTGGCTTTCGCTTCGCTCATCTTCGCCTTGCAACCTCGATTCCGCTCCGCTCCATCTCGGTCATGGCTTTCGCCATATATGGAAAATCAGATATACAGCTATCGGTGAGCAAGCTCCCCTTAGCTGTATATCTAATTTTCCATGCAAGGCTCAATGCAAACATGAAAAAAGAGGACAATTCTAGTATTGTCCTCCTTTGAAATAAAAATACTATACACAACAATTTTAGGTTTTGTCAAGGCTTTGTTCCATATTTTTCAATTTTTTATTCTACTGATTTAAGGGATTCTGCCATATCAATACCATCCAGTTTTCTTGACATAAACAGATTCACAAGCTGGTTAAAGAGCAGTGTCAGACATACACTGATAATATAGCTTACCGCAGACACATGGGTATCAAACGCCACAGCATCAATCTGAATCTGGCTCATAACAAAGGCGTGCAGATAATGACCTAAAACTATGCCCACCAGGCTTCCCAGCAGAGTCAGAATGATGTTTTCCCGGAATACATAGGAATTCGTTTCCTCTCTGTAAAATCCCAAAACCTTAATGGTGGCAATTTCCCTAATACGCTCAGTAATATTGATATTATTAAGGTTATAAATAACAATAAATGCAAGCATTGCCGCACAGGCAATGACCAACACCACAACATAATCCAGGCTCTTCATCATATCCGCTACCTGTTGTTTCATATCCTCACTTGCCGAAACATAGGTCACACCGTCCTGCTTCATCAAATCCGCAGAGACAGCATGTACATCTGCTCCTTCACTGATATTGACAAACATTTCATTGTAGTCTGCCTCCTCGCCAAACAAGGCTTTATAAGTGTCTGGTGTCATGATTACATAGTGATTAAAATAATTTACATAGATTCCGCTGACCGTAACCGAGCCACCCTTCAAATCACTATTCTGCAGGCGGATTTCATCTCCAGGCTTTATTCCATAGCTCTCTGCTGTCTTAAGGGAAATCACCACCTCGTTGTCCTTCGGAAAGGAAACCGCTTCCCCATCCTCGCCATGTATATTCATATATTCTGCAAACCGTCTACTGCTCTCCGGCACCAGTACATTTACACTTTTTGTGCTGGTATTTACCTGCATATCCATGCTCTTTTCCGATACCAGCAAAGCATCCTCCATGCCCTCTACAGTGACCTCTCCCTCACTGATATTCACCGACAAATCATAAAGGGAAATCGTGTCAAACTGCTTATCTGCAATTTTGGCGATGGAATCCCGTATGCCCATACCGGTTACCAGTAAAGCCGTACATCCGCTGACACCCACAATCATCATAAAAAGGCGCTTCTTATAGCGGAACAGGTTTCTCATGGATACCTTATCCAGAAACTTCAAACGACTCCAGATGGCAGGGACCCGCTCCAGCAGCACCCTTTTTCCCACCTTCGGCACCTTTGGCCGCATCAGGGAGGCTGCCATTTCCTGAAGTTCCTGGTGACAGGATACAACAGTGGTTCCCACGGAACATAACAATGCCACTATAATAGAGATAACCGCATAGCTTAATTTAAATACATAGTGCAGGGAACCCATATCATACAGCATCTGGTACGCTTTCCAGATAACAATGGAAAATGCCCATGTACCTGCAAAAAAGCCTACAACCGCACCAATGACAGCTGCACTTCCGGAATAAATAATATACTTACCCATAACTGCACCATTAGAATATCCCAGTGCTTTCAAAACCCCCACCTGGGTACGCTGCTCCTCCATCATTCTTGCCATGGTTGTCATGCAGACCAACGCTGCCACCAGGAAGAAAAAGATTGGGAATACCCTTGCGACACCCTCTACAATACCCGCATCATTTTGAAAGCTGGCATAGCCTGCATTGCTATCCCTTCCCAATACATAGGTTTCCGGTTTTTCAATCTCTTCTACTTCTTTCCTTGCATCTGCCA
Source organism: uncultured Eubacteriales bacterium (assembly GCA_900548855.1). GTDB lineage: Bacteria > Bacillota > Clostridia > Lachnospirales > Lachnospiraceae > CAG-590. The sequence goes on along the minus strand of URMF01000012.1, from coordinate 28,766 downwards.
GTTCTTCCTCTGCATCACGAATCTTCTCATCATATTCCTTTTTCGCATCCTCATATTCTTCCTGTCCCGCAAGAAGCTCCTCATTTGCATCCTTAAGCTCCTGCTCTTTTCCAGAAATCTGGCTTCTGGCAGCATTAAGCTGTTTCTTTGCCTCCTCAATCTGAGCCCCGGCAGCTTCCAGCTCCTTTTTTGCCTTAGCAAGCTGCTTCTCCCCTTTTGCAATCTCCTTCCCCTTTTCATCCAGAGTCTTTTTCGTCGCTGCAAAGGTGGTTTTAGCGGTGTCCAGCTGTGCCCCGGCAGTCGACAAGGTCTGGCTGGCAGCATCTAATGTCTCCCGCCAGGCTTTGAGCTCCTGCTCCTTTACCTGCCTCTCTGCATCGGTTAAATATCCCTTGCCGTTCTCATACAATGCCAGGGCTTCCGCATACTGCTTTTCACTCTCCTCATAAGCCGCCTTACTATCTTCATACTCCTTACGGCTCGTCTCATATTCCCCATACTTGGAATTATATTCTTTCAACCCTTTTTCATAAGCGCTCTTTCCCTTGTCAAACTCTTCCTTCTGCTCCTGATAGGTCTTTCGTCCTTTTTTATACTCCGTTTCCTTTTCCTCAAGGGTTTTCGCATTCTCCTCAACGGTTCTCTTTGCCTGGTTAATGGCATTTTCTCCATCCTGAAGCTGTTTTTTCCCGCTATTTAATTCCTCTAAAGCATCCGCTAATCCGTCTGCACCATCTGCCTTTTTTTCCTGCAGGGTTTCCTCTGCATCATCAATCTCCCCACTGGCATCTGTGTAAATGCGCTCATACCGCATATCTGCCGCAGTCTGGCAGATATTCTCCCAGAACTCCTCCTTAGAATCCATAAAATCACTGTATTCATCCGAATACATCTGCGCATCCGTATCAAATACCACATAAATATCCGTATCATAGTCTATATCGTAAGCCTCCGGTTCCAGATAGATATACGCATCTATGCTTCCATTACCAATAGAAGTGGTTCCGCGCTGGTAAAGCGTATAAAGCGGTGAACGCACCAGACCCACAATCGTATACTCTGTCTCCTTAAATTTATCCCTGTCCTCCTCCGTATTTTCCTCTGCAATTGTCAAGGTATCTCCAATGGAGCCTTCGCCAAAGCCATGCTCATCTACAAGGCATTCCCTCGCATTTTCCGGCATCCGCCCCGCCGTAAGCTCAGGCTTGTTGACATACTCCGGCAATTCAATGGTTCGGATAACACGCTCTGTCCCATCCTTCTCTGTCATCAGAACATCTACACTCTTACTGCCCTCTGTCACCGCATCTTCTGCCTTTTCCTCAAGATATTCTGCCGTATCCTCATCAAAGCCCATGGTGGACAGCAAATGGTAATCATAGAAATTCTGCTCCTTCAGGTAGGTATCCGCCGTATACAGCATCGCACTGTATGCCACCTTAAGCCCGGAAAAAAATCCCACTCCCAAAGCAACAATCAGCAATATTGCCATATATCGTCCCAAGCTCTCTTTTATTTCCCGAAATGTTGATTTTATCAATCCCTTTTTCATACCGTCACCACTCCAGTGCGTCCACATCCACAATCTGTTCATTCATCCGCATATCCGCTATTCTGCCGCTCTTAACCGTAATCACCCGGTCCGCCATTGCGGTGAGCGCCTGGTTATGGGTAATAACAACCACCGTCGTTCCCGTATTTCTACAGGTATCCTGCAGCAGCTTTAACACTGCCTTACCGGTCTGGTAATCCAGCGCCCCGGTAGGCTCATCGCACAGCAGCAGCTTCGGATTCTTGGCAAGTGCCCTGGCAATCGCTACGCGCTGCTGCTCCCCACCGGACAGCTGTGCTGGAAAATTAGACATTCTCTCCTTTAAGCCCACCTGCTCCAGCACTGTACCGGCATCAAGAGGCTCCTTGCAAATCTGGGAGGCAAGCTCCACATTCTCTAATGCGGTAAGATTTCCAACCAGATTGTAAAACTGAAATACAAAGCCCACATCAAAGCGGCGGTAAGCAGTAAGCTCCCGCTTATTCAGAGAAGAAATCTGTCTGCCGTCCAGCCATACCTCTCCCTCCGTCAGAGTATCCATACCGCCTAAGATATTCAGTATTGTAGTCTTTCCGGCTCCGGAAGCTCCCACAATAATACAGAATTCACCCTGTTCAATCTGGAAATTCACATCTCTTAATGCATGAATCTCCACCTCTCCTGTCCGATAGCATTTACTTACATTTTTGAATTCCACAAAAGTACTCATTGGCATTCCCTCAATCTGTCTATAATTCGATTTACCAGTAAAACCCGGTTAAACGGTGTCATAAAATAAAATCCATCTGCAAAGTCCATTGCCTTTTCCCCAATCTCCACGCTGATTCTGACGGCAGTCTCCTCTGCCTCCGCCCTCTCCATATCCGGGCGGTAACAGTTTATAATCTCCTCTGGCACATCAATCCCTGGAAGCTCATTTTTCATAAACAATGCATTTTTGTAGCTTACCAGCGGCATAATACCGAGAATAATCTTTGCACTGGTCCGCTTCTTTAACTCCCTGACCCGCTCGATATCTGCATCGGAATACACCGGCTGTGTGAGAAAATAGCTGCATCCCGCCTCCATTTTCTTCTTCATGCGGCTTGCAATCGCATCCACATTTACCCCTGCATAGTTAAGGGCTCCTCCATAATAAATGGGCTCCTCCAAAAAGGTTTCCTGATTCATATTCTTTACATAGTTCATCAGTTTAACGGAATTCATATCAAATACGCTGGAAATAATATTCCGGTCATCCCGCGCCACTGGGTCCCCGGTAATAATCAGCATATCCCGGATTCCATTAATGTGCCCGCCCAAAATGGCGGAGCGCAAGGCGATTAAATTCCGGTCACGGCAGCATACATGGGGCATAACCCGGATACCGGTTTTATTTGCAATATAAATTCCCATCTCAAATGCCTCTGCCCGGGGTCTCGCCATGGGCGAATCGGAAATGGTAACCAAATCCACATTATTTTCCTTCAGTCGGTAAGCCGCCTCTAAAAATTTATCTGCCTTCTGGTTAAATGGAGAATCAATCTCCACCACATATACCCGTTCTCCATTATTTAACTTTTCAATAAAAGGATTTGGTTTTCCCACAGACATATCCTTATCATCCGGTAATGCAATGTGTTTTGCAAAAGGGGTATTCCGTTTTTCTAACAACTCCGATAACACACGGATATACTCTGGCGTTGTACCACAGCACCCTCCTATCAGATTCACGCCCTTTTCCATTATCTGCTCCATTACCGATGCATAATAAGCAGGGTTATCAATAAATAGTTGTCTGCCCCGAAGCATATGCTCATACCCCGCATTGGGCAACACACTTACTATACTGTCCTTAGAAAATGTCAGGCTGTCCAACAGCTTATTCATATGGGTCACACCAATACCACAGTTAAAGCCAAAACCGTCCAACACCTTTTCCTTTTCCATTTCATTAACCAGTCTCTGCATGCTGTAACCATATTTGGTATAACCCATGCGGTTTACAGAAAACTGCGCCAGGATAAAGAGCTCCTCTTCCCCGTTTTCCGCTGCCATTTTTTTCAGGTATTCTGCCAGCCGGATTACCATCTCCACATCCGCAAAGGTTTCCAAAATATAAATGCGGACTCCCTGTTTGAAAAGGGTATTACAGATAAACTGATATTCCTCAAATACCTGTTCCTCTTCCCTCTCATTACTATACCGGATTGGACCGATGGAGCCCGCAATAAAGACCTCTGATTTTTCCTGTGCAGCTTCTGCATTTTCCTGCTCCTGCGAGAACTCATCCACTGCCTCCCGTGCATTCCTTACCGCTGCAATGAGAGTTTCCTCCATATCCTCTTTTTCAATTAGCATATGGTTCACCGCAAAGGTGTTGGTCCGTATCACTCCGGCTCCCGCCTGTATATATTTTTTATGTATCTCCTTTATCCATTCCGGATGTGTAAGGTTGGCACTCTCTGCCTCTCCTGCATCTGGGTGAAGCCGGTTAAAATACGTCCCCATTGCACCATCCATCAATAGAATCTGTCTGCCTGTCTTCTCCTTTAAAGCCTGTACCTGCATCATTGCTTTGCTGTCCTCCTAAATATATCTATACAAGCAACTCTTCAATATATTTCTTGTCAATGATAACTAAAATCGTATCCTCTTTCTGCAGCGGTTCCTCTGGGTCAATATCCGTTGCCAGCTCTCCATTGCGCCTTAATGCCACCACATTAATTTTATGCCTTTGTCGTAAGGAGAGCTCCTTTAAGCTCTTTCCTACCCATTCCGGCTTCACAGCCACCTCCACCATGCGCAGACGCTTTGAAAGTTCAAAGAAATCCAGAAAATTCCCCGCAATCATATTCCTTGCCACACGAATACCGCCATCCCGCTCCGGGGTTACAATCTTATCCGCTCCAATCCGTTCAAAAATTGCAGTCTGTGTATTGTTCTGCGATTTAGCAAGAACCATGGGAACCCCAGCCTCCTTAGCTGACAGAATTGCCATAACACAGGCATCCAGACATCCGGTCATAGCCACCACAACTCCATCCATATTGGAAAGTCCCAGTTTTTCATAAGAACGTATCTCCGTAGCATCAATCTGCATGGCAAGGGTCACTTCATCTGCCATATCAGATAACCGGTCCTCATCTTTATCCAATACCATAACCTCTGCCCCTGCATTCATCAATTCAGAGGCAACACTTCTTCCAAACTCTCCTAATCCAAATACCGCATAGGATTTTCTACCTTCTTTTTTCTTCATAACAACGCTCCTGTTCTCTCCACATCAGATTCTATTTTTCACTACCCTACCGTTATTCTTCCCTCAGGCAGCCTCTCAGGCGACTGTGTATACCGCATGGTAAACGCAATCACCATTGTAATTGGTCCAATTCTTCCTAAAAACATACAGATACTGAGTATAAGCTTTCCTGCCAGACCGACAGCCGCCGTAAAATCTCTGGATAAGCCCACCGTTCCAAGGGCACTATAGACCTCAAAAATCATATCCACCGTTTCCCCTGTTTCCAGTAACCGCATGGCAATCACCGCTGCTATACTGGCAATAAAACTGATAAAGGCAATGGCAATTGATTTACGTACCACCTTCTCAGAAATTCTTCTGTTAAAACAGATGACATCCTCCTGTCCTCTGACTGTTCCCCGCACAGCCAGCAGAATAACCGCTATGGTTGTAACCTTGACACCCCCTGCGGTACCCACGGAAGCACCTCCCATAAACATAAAAAACAGCGAAATAATAACCGACGGAGTGGTCAGTCCTTTCTGGGAAATTGTAGCAATTCCTGCCGTTCTTAAGGTTACCGACTGAAACATGGCTGCTAACAGCTTTTCTCCAAAGGAAAAGCTGCCGATTGTCTGCGGATTTTCATATTCAAATAAAAGAAATGAAATGGTACCGGAAACAAGAAGAAATGCTGTCATACACAATACAAGCTTTGTGTGCAGGGAAAAACTTTCAAAAAGCTTCCGGTTTCCCGCCTTTGAACCCAGTCTTGCCCGGACAACAGAAACCACATCCCACCAGACAATAAATCCAATGCCTCCTAAAATAATAAGAAGCATTGTCACTATGTTCACCCATACATTATGCACATAGGGCATAAAACTGTTATCTCCCAGGATATCTATTCCTGCATTACAAAATGCAGACACTGCATGAAACAGGGAATACCATATCCCCTTTGCCAGACCATATTCCGGCACAAATACTGGTAAAAATGCCAGCATTCCCAGCCCTTCCACCAAAAAAGTCCCCTTAAAAGCTCTCCTTAAAAACTGTACCAGTCCCTGTAAGGTATCCAGATTAAAAGCATCTCCCAAAAGCATACGGTTACTTAGGGAAATCTTTTTTCCCATCAACATTATCACTGTGGTTGTCATGGTGACAACGCCAAGACCCCCAATCTGGATTAAAGCCAAAATCACAATATGTCCGAACAAACTCCAATGACTTGCCGTTGTGACCACCACCAGCCCCGTTACACATACACTGGTTGTGGCAGTAAACAAAGCATCTATAAAAGGGGTAGCCTGTCCATCTGCCGCTGCGGCAGGCAGGCTTAACAGCAAAGCACCAATGAGAATTGCTGTTAAAAAACTTAATATAATAATCTGTGTTGTTGTTAAATGTCCCTTCAATCTTCCTTTTTCCTTTCTCCCCACAGTCTTTTACTGATTTCCTGTACTCTGTCAGGATATATAGAAGTATACCATTTCCCTATCCTTTTTCAAGGTAGATTTTATTTTCCTTTTCTATTATACTATTATGTAACAAGCCTATTCCAAAAGGAGAAGAAACCATGTCTTTATATGACGAAATCAAATCCCATTTTACCCTTCCCAATGCGTACACGGATTGGAAAAATTACCGGAATACCCTTACGGATTACCTGATTGCCCAGACAGACCAAATTTCTCTTCCCCTCTCTTTCCATCCTGGCATAAAACAGACAGAGCTATTGCCAACCCTTGCCATACTGGGCGCCGGTGCCTGCAATGACCTGGATTTGCGGCGGCTTTCCAGCCATTTTTCCAAAATCACACTACTGGATTATGACTCCGGTTCCATGCAACAGGCACTTAACACCTATCACCTGGAGCATACTAATACGGTAGAATGTCTGCCTGTGAGCCTTAATGGCATCACCGACTCCGATTATCGGGATTTTTGCGAAAATTTGCAATTCTTCCTTCGGGAGGAGAAATCCCATGTAACTGCAGCTGCCTTTGAAGCCTTTGCCCTGTCTCTTGTAGATACCTGCTACCAAAAAAGCAGGCAGGTAGCAATCCCTCTTGCCCCTGCCTCTTATGATTATATCTGGTGTTTTGGAGTACACAGCCAGCTTCAGGCAATGTTCTCCTACATTTACCATGTATTTGAAGTCAATCTGGGAAATACCATTTTTAAAGATACCGGTGTACCTTCCGAAGCTTTTTCCAACCGGCTCAAGGAGGAAAATAACTACTTTATCCCTCTCTTTCATAATACCCTGCTTGCCAGTGCCAGAAAAGCAATCTTCTTAGGACTGGAACACAAACGCCTTGAAAGGGCGGACGTCATTGAAGGTGCCAGTCAGGCAATCCGTGACATCAGAAGCCGTAACCTTAAGCTTACAGAAGGCGTTATCTTATGGCCCTTCTATCCGGCAGGCAGCTTATCCTACGAAATGTTAATTCAAAAAATCACACTATAAACATACCGGTTCTGGAGCTTACCCCCCATTCTTTTCTCCCAGTTTTTTCGCCTCTTTTTCTATCTCCCGCTTTTTCCTTCTGCGCCTTTCCATATCCTGTTCTACGAGGGTATAAAGAACCGCTGTAAATGGAATGCCCAAAAACATACCAATCACACCACCAAATTCTCCTCCGATAATAATTGCCGCAAAAATCAGAATAGACGGAATGCCAATTGCATTTCCCACCACATGCGGATAAATCAGCCGGTTGTCAATCTGTTGTAAAATCAAAAACAAAACCAAAAAGGTCAGTGCCTTAATCGGTGATTCCATAACTATCAGGATTGCTCCTATTGTACCGCCAAAAAAAGCTCCCACCACTGGAATTAATGCAGTTACTGCCACAATTACTCCAATCAACACCGGATACGGAAGTCCCATAATTCCCATGCACAGTGCCAGAAGACTGCCTAAAATAATGGCATCCAGGCACTGACCGGATATAAAGCTGGCATAAGTTTCATAGATGATATGTCCCACGTATTCTATATTCGCAGCTATATGTTCCGGCAGATAGGTCTCAATAAACCTGTGCAGCCAAGCCCCGATGGATTCCTTTTTTGCCAGTATATAAAAAGCAAAAAACAGCCCGATAAAAAACTTCACAAAAACGGAAAAGAAACTACCCAGGGCATTTCCACTGGCTTTAATTGCCTCAATGAAGGATTGGTTTTCCATGAGCCCGAACATACTGTTTACAAGGTCCTCATCTATCTTAAAATTCTGAACCGTATCCACCATATTCTCTGATATACCAAAATTTTTCTCCAAAAAGCCTATAACCGTTTCCACCGCCTGAGGCATCTTTTCTGCAATCTGCTTCACACTGTCTACAATGCCCGGTATCATGTTAAAGCATACAATGGTCACCACCCCTGTGAGAATCAAAATTGCAGCTATGATAGAGGTGGTTCGTTTTACTGTCTGGTTTTCAAAGATACCCTTTGTCATATATTTTTCCAGCTTCACAACAATCAAATTGACCATAAATGCTATAACAATTCCGTAAATAAGTGGTGAAACTGCATTGTAACAGGTGGTGACTATCGCCTTAACCATAGCAAAATTCTGTACCAAAATATAGAACAGTACAATCAAAAATGCACCCTTTAAAAATGTTTTTTCCCGGTTTCGAATCATTTTATCACCTATTTCTATTCCGCTTGTCTTACAATGGCTTAAAATCCTCTGCACCATGCTTACAGATTGGGCATACAAAATCAGCCGGCAGGGAATCTCCTTCATAAATATAGCCGCAAATCGTGCAAATATATCCCTTCTTCTCTACAGGCTTAGCAGAAGGCTTAATATTTGCATGGTAATATGCATAAGTTGCGGAGGACTTGTCTGATAAAACCTCACCACCGGTTACATCTGCAATAAACATGGTATGGGTTCCCAAATCTACGGTATCTGCAACCTTTCCGGAAATATAAGCGTTGCACTCCCCTGTGAGATAGGCAATCCCATTTTCCGCCCTTGCAAAAGTAATTTCTGCAAACTTATCCGTATCCCTTCCACTCTGAAAGCCAAAATGCTGAAAGGTATCAAATACAGCACTCTCATCTAAAATCGATAGGTTAAACTCTCCTGTTTTTTTAATCATATCATGTGTATAATTCTCTTTGTTCACTGTGATGATAATACGGTTTGGCGTTGTTGTCACCTGGGCTGCCGTATTAATAATACAGCCATTGTCCTTATCCCCATCCTTTGCCGTCAGTACAAAAAGACCATAACTTAACTTATTCATTACCTTATTATCCATTTCTCTACCTTCCTCTCTATCACAAAATAATCATCTACTGTACTCCTGTACAGAACTCACCTTTCATCCATTGGAATATAGGCCTGCTTTTTCTTCACTGCCTTATATGCCGGACGAATAATCTTTCCCTGGTTAATCAACTCCTCTATACGGTGTGCGCTCCAGCCTGCCATTCTTGCCACGGCAAACAAAGGCGTAAACAGCTCTGCCGGAAGACCCAGCATCTGATACACAAACCCTGAATAGAAATCCACATTCGCACTTACACCCTTGTAAATTTTGCGTTCCTGTGCAATTACCTCAGGTGCTAACCGCTCTACATTGGCATAAAGCTGGTATTCCTTCTCATATCCCTTTTCTACAGAAAGCTTTTCTACAAAGCCCTTAAATACCTTTGCCCTCGGGTCAGAAATGGAATACACGGCATGACCCATTCCATAAATGAGACCAGCCCTGTCAAATGCCTCTTTGTGCAGAAGCTTTTTCAGATATTCTTTAATCTCTTCCTCATCATTCCAATCCTTCACCTGCTCCTTCATATCTGCAAACATCTTTGTTACCTTGATATTGGCGCCGCCATGCTTTGGTCCCTTCAGGGAACCCAGGGAAGCTGCCATGGAAGAATAGGTATCTGTTCCGGAAGAGGTTACCACATGGGTGGTAAAGGTAGAATTATTACCACCGCCGTGCTCTGCGTGCAGCACTAAGGCCAAATCTAAAATCCTCGCCTCCAGCTCTGTATACTTGCTATCTGGTCTTAACACATAAAGCAGGTTCTCGGCTGTTGACAATCCGGACTGGGGTGTATGTATAAACAAGCTGTTGCCGTCATGATAATGGCTGTATGCCTGATATCCGTACACCGATAACAACGGAACAACGGAAATCAGCTGCAGACACTGCCGCAACACGTTGGGAATAGATGTGTCATCTGCCTTCTCATCATATGCATACAGCGTCAGAATGCTTCTCTGCAATGTATTCATCATATCCTTGCTTGGTGCCTTTAATATTATATCCCTCACAAAATGTGTCGGCAGTGACATTCGGTAATCGGATAAAATTTTTGTTATCGTTGCAAGCTCCTCTTTATCCGGCAGTTTGCCAAACAATAAAAGATAAACCGTTTCCTCATAACCGAATCTCTTCTCTTTGATAAAACCTGCAACAATATCCTCCACATCCACGCCCTGATAATACAGCTTACCTTCACATGGAATCATATCATTATCTTCAACAATATAAGATTGAATTTTGGAAATATCTGTAAGACCGGCAAGTACTCCTTTGCCATTAATATCACGAAGACCTCTCTTTACCTCATATTTTGTGTAAAGCTCTGTGTCAATCTGTAAATTTTCAAGACATAACTGCGATAGCTTCTGAATCTCATCTGTCAGCCGTGAGTATGTGTTAATTCTTTCATTGTGGTTGTTATTCACGCAATCACCCTTTCTTAAACATAAATCGCTTTTCTCCACATGATAGTATAGCATAAAATTTCTTTCCAACCTAGACGCTTTGAAAAAATTCACAAAAACTTAACAAAGGTTACCTGGCGCTGACAGCAGCAGCTTTCTAAGGAATCTAGTTGATTGCAAAAATCGTTCCTGTTGTACATGACTGACTGATACACTGTATTCTATGCAAAAGGCATATGTACGTTTACGCTTCCGATAGCATTAATTATGTATGGCAAAAAACGGATTCCCATCCGGCTTTTACACCGGAAGGCAATCCGTTTCTTCTCTATTCCTGTACCTCGTTCTCTTTTGTTGCTTCGGAGGTCTCATCCTCTGTCGTCGTTTCCTCTTCTGTACGGTAATCTTCTATACTCTCACCCACAGCCTCCAGAACACTATAGTCTACCGTATATACTATACTCTCCTTCTCTTTGATATATACATAGTCATCTCCTGTCACATCATTGGTGCCGCCCCAGCAGATTGTATAGACCGTTCCGTCTGCCATTGTCAGAACCAACGTCTGAACCGGTTCATCCAGACCATATTCCGATAAATCCGTCACATTTTCCAATTTCCGGGATGCCGCCATTCCCGTAACCGTATCCAGCAGTGTACTCATTTTGCTGCTGTCCACCTCAAAGGCGGCATCGGAAGCAAGACTCCATGTATCGCTCTCCAATGTAAATGTTTCTTCCTTCCCATCCAGTGTAAACTGGAGGGCTGCCACATCTTCGTTCTCTAAGTCAAACATTTTCACCGTGGTATCCTCCACCTCCTCCACCGTCTCTGTGTTATGCTTTACCAGTATCACATATGCTACCGTCAGGAATACCAGCACCACAATTCCTATCAAAAGCGGTAGGCCTTTCTTTTTCATTTCCATCCCTTCTTTCCCAGTTATTTTTTCTTTTTACGCCGCCCTCTTATCTCCTTTTCCGCTTATGACAGATAACTCCGCCGATAACCAGACAGGCAAGCGGCAGAATAAGAATTAGGATAAACGCATAAAATACTGATTTTCCCCGGGTCACCGTCAGATAATCCAAAGAAACTGACTTGCTGGCAATGGAAATCATCTCACTGTCATCTGTATCCACCATCCATTTCAGGCAGTTCATATAAAGCGTATAATTGCCGTCAGAAACCATGCTGTTTACACTTTCATCCAAAATGGAAGATGAAGAAAAACATGCAATCTGGGTTTCCTTCTGAGCTGCAGAATCCTCCTCCGTATCACCGCTTACACTTTCAGAAATGACAACGCCCACGCTGAAGGAGCCCTCTACATCCCCTTCCTCTTTTTCATATGTGGTCATGGTCTTTGGTGATGTCTTGACAAATGCCCCGTCTGTCGGATTCAGAATCTGTTCTACCACCAGAGTATCCCGGACATCCTCTGCCACCTTTATACCCTGACAGCCACTTAACAATACATTGCTGGAGCCCAATGTCATTCCGTCCGTCACATCTGATGCTCCAATGGTCGGAACAATATAATACGGTATCTGCACATAATGGTTGGTATCCGTTTCCACCACAATACCATCCGTGATTTCAATGCCATACTCCTCTAAAATACTATAATAATTTTTCAGGTCATTTCCCACATAATCCGTCAATATAACCGCTTTTCCGCCACCTTTTAGATAGTCAATAACCTTTTTGGTTTCATCGGCAGAATAGTCTGTTTCCGGAGAATTTAACAAAAGACCGGCTGCATCCTCCGGAATCCCATCTGCCGTCAACAGATTCAGGGATTTTAATTCCAGATTTGCCTTTTCAATACGGTCATTCAAAGAATCCGGAATACTGACCTCGCTGTGTCCTTCCACATAGTAAAGCACTGGTATATCCTCAGAAATGACATAGGCGATTGCGCTGGTAATCTGACCCTCACCGTCAAAGCCTGTTACATTGGACTGATACGTGGTATAATCTATCTCTGTCTCATACAGATTGTTATAGGAAACCACCTTACTGCGGCTGCCTCCCACTACAATCAGACTGTTTTCAGACAAGGAATCTTGTGTATATTGCTTTATAAATGCCGGATTCACCACCGGGTCTACGGTTTCCACTTTAATTTTGGAAGAACCCTCCTCATACTGGTCCAAAAGCTTCTCAATATTGCTGTCCTCGTTGCCGGATTGAACAATATAATAAATGGTAATGTCATCCTTGAGATTCTTCAAGGTCTTCCTGGTCTTGTCCCCAATGGTATATAATTTCCCGGTACTAATGTCAAACTGTGTATATTTTGAGGGAATCTGCCCTACAACGAGATTGAGAACCACAATAACTGCAACAACAATTACAGATAAGGCTGCACTGTAACTTCCCTTCTTAAATGCTTTTTTATTATGAATAAGCTGAAATGCTTTTTTCTTTTTCTTATCAACTGCCATACTTTACACCTCCTAACTCCAACGTCTCTTCTTCATGGTCTGTGTTGTCAGAAAAACAAATACTGCCATAACAGACAGAAAATAGATAATGGCTGTAACATCAAAGGTGCCGTCAATAAATGCCTGAAAATGTCCGTCCACGTTGCAGGCTTCCATTATTTTTACAAGAATCCCATCCGACATGGAGGACGGAAGAAAGCTTTCCAATCCACTCATAATATAGCTCAAAAACATTACAACAAATGTGAGTACCGCCGCAATAATCTGATTATCAGTCAAAGAGGAAATGAACAGCCCCACTGCAATATTTGCTGCTCCCAGCAGGAAAAATCCGAGAACTGCTGTATAATTCTGCACAAAGGAAATCTCCCCAAACTGCCGCATAATCAATGGATAAAGGCAGACTACAGCTATGGGAACCAGATACACGGTTACCAGCGCTAAAAATTTGCCCCATACTATTTTTTCTATGGACACCGGCGCTGTCAACAGCAGCTGGTCTGTCTTCTGTTTCCGCTCCTCAGACAGTACACGCATGGTCAAAACCGGTATCGCAATCAGAAAAACAAAAGTAATACTGTTAAATGTAACATTCATGGACGGATATCCCATATTCAGGTTGTAGGCAAAGAAATAGATTCCCACAATCAGGAACACAAAAAACATAAATACATAGCCTGTCATAGATTTAAAATAGCTCGCCAGCTCTCTCTTATATATCGCTTTCATTTTCTGCTTCCTCCTTACCTTCCTTCCGGACAAACCGTTCTCTCTTTTTTCTCGCCTCTTCCATCTTTTCAGAAGCAGCCTGTTCCGCCTCTGTTTCACTTCCTGTCAGTTCCAGGAAGATGTCCTCCAAAGACATCTTATCCTGTCTCAATTCCAGAATCGGGCATTCTGCATCTGCCAGCATGTAAAAGAGCTCTGGACGGATATCTGTCGTTCCCTCTACCTGCAATGTACCGTTCCAGACCGTTCCTTCCCGTGTACCCTTTGCCAAAACCGCCCTGTCAAATTTTTCAGTAAATAGTGAACTGACCTTATCATCTACATCCAGTATACTTAAATTCAATTTCGTGGTTCCCTCCATATTTTGTCCGAGATTAGCCGGTGTATCACAGGCAACCAGCTTTCCATGGGAAATAATCATAATCTGGTCACAGATTGCACTTACCTCCGACAGAATATGGGAACTTAATATAACGGTATGCTCTATACTTAAATCCTTAATCAGACTGCGGATTTCAATAATCTGCTTCGGATCTAACCCCACCGTAGGTTCATCCAGTATAAGTATCTCCGGATTGCCAACCAGCGCCTGTCCCAGACCTACCCTCTGCCGATAGCCCTTTGACAGATTCTTTACAAGACGATCCTTCACATCTGTAAGTCCCAGCAAATCCATAATATCCGTTATCATTTCTTCCTGTTCCGTCTTTTGAACCGTCTTCAATTCTGCCGTAAATTGCAGGCATTCCCGCACCGTCATATCCATATACAACGGCGGCTGCTCCGGAAGATAACCAATACACTTTTTTGCCTCCTCCGGCTCCTCCAAAATGTCATGTCCGTTAATCACAACCGAACCTTCATTGGATGCCAGATACCCGGTTATCATATTCATTGTTGTAGATTTACCTGCTCCGTTTGGTCCAAGGAAGCCATATATCTGCCCTTTTTCCACACGAAAAGACAAGTGGTCCACCGCCACATGATTCCCGTAGCGTTTCACAAGGTCCTTTACCTCAATCATTGCTTTGTCCTCTCTTTCATAATAAACTTATGTGCTCCCACTAATCTTATTTGCCTCCTATGAACAATTTGTGTTTATTTCTCAAAAGAAATGTGTAAATTTCTGGTACAGAATGTGAAATATGGTAATTCGCGAAAATTTTGTCTTTTTATAAGAATTTATTCATAAAGCAAAAAAAAATCTATGCAGCCGGCTCATTTTTAAAACCGGTGCATAGATTTTATCCTATTTCTGCTCTGGCCGCTTCGGCTGATGTAAAAATCCAGTACAATACGGAGGCCATCTGCGTCCACTGCGCTTAACCTCTACCTCTGTGATTTTCTTAACTGCCTTCAGTACATGCTTGTTCACTTCTTTGTTCCGATTCACCTCTTCTTCACCTCCTGTCTACATATCTTTGCTACACAGACCATAATTGCACACAAGATAACGCCGCTGCACATATATCCTACGAGGTACATATCTACCTTTAAATAATAGCAAAAAAGAATAATACCTACCTCAAGCATAGTCATAATTCTGGCTGCCTTCTTCATCTCCGACAATTCCTGATCATCATAGTTCATATTAGGATGGTTCACTGTGCCAATACACTCAAGTACGCACACTGCTATGGCAAGCGAACCAAACAATGCCAGTGGCTGCTTTATCCACTCCGGCATCAAGACCACCACGGTACAATATATTCCAATCGTTCCTAAGAGACATGTACGAAAAGACCACAAATGATAACCTCCTGTCCTCTTTCTCAGGGAATAGAAAAAGACAAGAAATGCCACGGTCTCAATTATCCTGTCAAACACCAGGGATAAACCTACAATGGCACATGTGGTTATTGCACTTTCTGTAAGTGTAATCAGTGCGTAAACATAATGTTCCTGCTCCGGAACATCAATCAGCCCCTCTCTTGTCATCTGCTTAATCATTCTGACTGCCGCTCTTTCTACCATAAATCCCACCTCCATTTCTGACAATAGCACAAATCAGCCAAGTATCAATACCAATTGCAGAAACTGAACGAATTTTGCAGAAAATGGATAATTAAGATAGAACAAAATCAAAAGAAGATGAAAACTGCCTGCCGCAGATTTCATCTTCCCCTACTGTGGTATTACAATGGAGAAATAGAACTCGTTCTCATCCGGTCTGATTACATACGAGCCTCCATATTTCTCTATTGTCTGTATAATATTCCGGATTCCGATACCATGCTCTTCCATATCCGTCTCCTTGGAGGTCTGGATATCGTTATCTCTAAAGACCAGATTGTTTTCATGGGTATTTCTTACAGATAAGATAACATTTTCATCTTCTATGACAAACTTCATCTTGATTATCCTTTTCCCCTTGCATTTCTCACATGCCTCAATTGCATTATTCAGCAAATTGGCTAATATGACGACAATATCCTCATCACTTATTTTCAGTACTGATAAATCATTCATCTGAAAGACAAAAAGAATATTTTTTGAAAGCGCCTCCTGATACTTTGTATTCATAATGGCATTTACAATTACATGATTGGTATTAATGGCGTCCAATTCCCTGTTGAGCTTTCCGCATATATTCTGCACATACGCTTCCAGCTCTCCATACTCTCTTTTCTCAATCAAAGCATCGATGCACATCATCTGGTTTTTATACTCATGGGTTTTCTTTCTCTGATTGTCAAAATTCTCCGAAACGGACCGGTACATGTCAGTCTGGTTTTTTACCTGCATCTCAAATATTTTGCTTTCCCGAAGCTGTATCTCCCGTTCCAATATATCATTCATCAGATAAAACACAACAATGTTCATTCCTGCCAGCCCAAATGCTATCACAAAAAACAGGTCATTTGTCTCCTGATTATGTATGCTCCCCGATGTAAGCACCAGCGCTATCAGAGTACATATTGTAAAAATTGGGAAAAACAGGAATCTGAGCCATTCTGAATCCAGCAGGACAGCAGAGGATTTCCGTCCGATACTGCGGCTGATAAGCAGAACAATTAAAAACAGTATTGCCTTTCCTAAAACAACCAGCAGGGAGCCCTGTACATAGTAAACCTGCTCTATCACCACTATGCTCTGGAATACTGCTACATTAAGCAACAGAACAAAGTAATCCACCAGCAGCACAAGTCCCTGAAATAGTGCAGACAGAATGATGGATTTCAGAAAACTCATGTTCAATAATCCAAACATAATGGCAGCTGTAACCAAAATAATTACAATTTCTTTCCATATCAGATGTTTATCTAAAAAAACAGCGATAAAACATGAAAAAAATATTAACGCTGCAATCCCTGCCACATTGACAAAAAATGCATCGGCTTTTCTTTTACTGCCAAAGGATTCAAAGAAAATCTTACAACACAATATTTCCAACAAAACTACTAATACACTCTGGATATAAACAAACATTTATACTTCTCCCTTATATGCAATGAATGTTTCCTTCACATATTTGTATCTCGCCTTTGGAATAACCAGCCTAGTACCATTGCTCAGCACTGCCTGGTATCTGGTCACACCTTTTATGTACTGCATATTGACCAGAAAGCTTTGATGAATCCTCACAAAATTATTGCCCTCCAGCTTACCCTCTATAGAATTTAAGGTGTCATAAAGCGTATATGTCTTCAGTTCATCTTCCATAATATAAAACACTAGCTTATGCAGCTGGCTTTCTATGTATAAAAGGCGGTTTAACGGAAACTTTTTCATGCCCTCCTGAAAACGGAATTCCTTCTTCACAATAGAATAATTCATTTTTTCCTGTATGGCATCCATACATTCTTCCACAGATTCTGTAAAATTCACATTGTTCTTTAAAAGATACCGCACTGCATCTACCTTATAGCCCTCCAGGGTATAGTTCACATATGCCGTCACAAAGACAATAAAGGTCTCCTTACTCACCTGCCGAATCTTTTTTGCAGTCTGGATGCCATCCAGCTCATCCATATTGATGTCCAGAAAAACAATTTTGTATTTCACCATCTCAATACCCTGTTGGACAAATTCTTTTCCCGACTCAAAATGGTCGATTTCATACAGTAACCCATTTTTCTCTGCATAGTTTCTTAATATAGTCTCTACCGTTTTTCTAAAGTACTTTTCGTCATCACATATAGCAATTCTAAACATTCGCCCATTCCTCCAACCAACAATCATCCCATTGATTGACTTACTGTAAAAGGCCATGCAGACATTTCCTGCATGACCCTTTAATTGCCGCACGGACCTATCTGGAATTACACTTTCTCTCTCTGATATCCCTGCTTATCCTATACATTTATCTCCGCTGTCATTCCCAGTATGTCACTGTTGGAAGCAAGAACCGGTTTTACGATTTCATTGATAAACTCTTCCGTCTGCTCCGGTGCACGTCCGACAAAGTTCTTTGGTTCAAGGAGCTCCTCTATCATCTCCTTGGTCATGCCAAAGGCAGGGTCATTTGCAATACGGTCAACCAAATCGTTCTCTTTTCCCTCCTGCTTCACAACTGCACCTGCAGCCATGGAATGCTCGCGAATCTTTTCATGCAGCACCTGACGGTCACCACCGCGTTTTACTGCATCCATCATAATATTTTCTGTTGCCATAAACGGAATCTCTTTCATAAATCTCTGGTAAATAACCTTATCATATACCACTAAACCATCTACCACGTTTAAATATAAATCCAAAATCCCATCAATCGCCAGAAATGCCTCCGGCACAGAAATTCTCTTATTGGCAGAATCGTCTAATGTTCTCTCAAACCATTGGGTTGCTGCGGTAATAGCCGGATTTAATGCGTCTGCCATTACATAGTTTGCCAAAGATGCAATACGCTCGGAACGCATCGGATTTCTCTTGTATGCCATGGCGGAGGAACCAATCTGGTTCTTCTCGAAGGGCTCTTCAATCTCTTTCAGATGCTGGAGCAGACGAATATCGTTGGAGAATTTGTGGGCACTCTGGGCAATTCCGGAAAGTACATTCAATATTCTTGCATCCACCTTACGGGAATAAGTCTGCCCGGATACCGGATAACACTCTTTAAATCCCATCTTCTCTGCAATCATGCCGTCAATTTTCCGCACTGTTTCATGGTCACCGTTGAACAGCTCTAAAAAGCTTGCCTGCGTACCGGTGGTTCCCTTACAGCCAAGCAGTTTCTGCTGGCTAATCATATATTCCAAATCCGCCAAATCCAGCATTAACTCCTCTAACCAAAGCGTTGCCCGCTTGCCGACGGTGGTAGGCTGTGCTGGCTGAAAATGCGTAAATGCCAGGGTCGGCAAATCCTTATATTCCATAGCAAATTTTGAAAGCTCGTTAATCACATTCAGCAGTTTCTTACGAACCAGCTTCATTGCCTCCGTCATAATAATGACATCTGTATTGTCGCCAACATAACAGCTTGTTGCGCCTAAATGTATAATGCCTGCCGCTGCCGGACACTGCTTCCCGTAAGCATATACATGACTCATAACATCATGGCGCACCAGCTTCTCTCTCTTCCTTGCCACATCATAATTAATATCATTCTGAAAAGCCTTTAATTCCTCAATCTGTTCCAATGTAATAACCGGTTTTCCATTCTCGGAAAGTCCCAGCTCATACTCCGTCTCTGCCAGAGCAATCCATAATTTTCTCCATGTTTTAAACTTCATATCCGGTGAAAAAATATACTGCATCTCCTTGCTGGCATATCTCTCTGAAAGCGGACTTACATACTTATCTTTCATTTGTATCCTCCTCTACCTTTCCTCTATCTTTTCTTATTATTTTCCCGTACCGTCTCGTCATATTCTCCGCGAATGTCCTCTTTGGGCGGCTCCATGGGATAATTTCCACTAAAACAGCCGTCACAGTACTGTCTTCCTGCAGACAGCTCTTTTAAACGGTCAAGCCTCAAATACGCCAAAGAATCTGCTCCTAAAATATCCCGGATTTCCTCAATGGTTCGGTTATGGGCAATCAGCTGTTCTTCATTTGGAATATCCGTTCCAAAATAACATGGATGTAAAAATGGCGGCGAGGAAATACGCACATGAACTTCTGTGGCTCCTGCCTCCTTCAACATGCTAACAATCCGGTCCGAAGTAGTTCCGCGTACGATGGAATCATCTATCATAATCACACGCTTTCCGCGGACTGCATCCTTCAACACATTAAGCTTCACCTGTACACTGGATTCCCGCTGGCTCTGCTTTGGCTTAATAAAGGTTCTGCCCACATAGGCATTTTTTATAAAAGCGGTTCCATATGGTATTCCTGATTCCAAAGAATATCCAAGGGCGGCAGCGTTTCCGGATTCCGGCACTCCCACCACAATATCCGCCTCCACCGAAGAATCCTTTGCCAGACATCTTCCAGCAATAATACGGGATTCGTATACACTCATTTTATCAAAAACACTATCCGGTCTTGCAAAATATATATATTCAAAAATACATCTGGCATGCTTTTCCTGGCACATATCCTTATAAGATACAATACCGTTTTCCGGAGTAATGGTTACCATTTCGCCTGGCTCCACGTCACGAATAAATTCTGCACCAATCGTATCCAGCGCACAGCTCTCTGATGCCAGCACATATGCATGATTGCGTTTGCCAATGCATAGCGGGCGGAATCCAAAAGGATCCCTTGCGCCAATCAGCTTCCTTGGGCTCATAACAATCAAGGAATAAGAGCCCTTTACCTTGTTAAGCGCACGTAAAACAGCCTGCTCTACCGTAGCAGTATTTACGCGTTCCCTTGCAATATGGTAGGCAATTACCTCCGAATCAATAGTGGTCTGGAAAATAGCTCCCGAGAGTTCCAGCTCTCTACGCAGCTCCGGCGCATTGACCAGATTACCGTTATGGGCAAGTCCCAGCGTACCCTTTACATAATTTAACACCAGCGGCTGTGCATTCTCCCTGGTAGAAGCTCCTGCTGTAGAGTAGCGGACATGTCCCACACCAATATTACCCTTGAGCTTCTCCATATCATCCGGTGTAAACACTTCATTTACAAGTCCCATTCCCTTGGAAGACAGAACCCTTCCCTTGGGTCCTTCCGTATCAGAAACGGCAATTCCACAGCTCTCCTGTCCCCTGTGCTGCAGAGCAAATAATCCATAATAAATGGATGCTGCCACATCATTGCCATCAAAATCGTAAATACCGAATACACCACATTCCTCATGCAGTACATCCTCATCAAAGCTGTTGTCAAATACTTCGCTCATGTAAGTAAATCTCCTAACGTCTGTCCCTTAATTAACCTGTAGTATAGCATGTTCATGTTATCCTTTTTTTCCAAAACTGTCAATGGAAATGCGGATTTTATTTGTTATTTTTGTTTTTTTATGCTACAATAGGAAAAATCATTTTTTTATAAAGAATTTTGGGGAGGACCAACGTTATGGAAGAAAAAAGACGATATAAACGACTTCCAATTGCACTCCAATTAGAAGTGTCGGAAGTGTTCAAACAAGATAATGAAATCATCCGGGATTTGAACGCAGAGATTAATGTATTTGACATTTCAAAGGCGGGAATCGGTTTTACCACAACCACTTATATACCGGAAGGCTATTATTTTAATGCTATCATTGTATTGGGAAATTCAGAACAGAAAATTATGACTGTAGTCAAAATTCTCCACAGGCATAATCTGTCTGACACCTTATACCGCTATGGCTGCGAGTTTATCGGTCTTGCCGGCATTTTTGACTCCGTATTCGAGGACTACGAGAATACCCTCAACAATTAGCATGCCTTTGTTTGTAATCAGGAGCTAAGGGACTGTTCACCAGGAAGGTAACGGTCCTTTTCTATTTAGTCAAATACACATACGAGTATGTCTGCTTTACTCATTGCTTGCGGGAATAAATACCTGTATTCCCGAGGGCATTGGAAATAAACTGATACTGCGCTCCCTTTGGAGTCTATCCTTCACCTGATGAATCAGTTTTCTGGCATATGCATCAGAAACAACAGTCTTCTCCTTTACTGTAAAATCTGCCTCTCCACTGTAACGAAACCGGTTCAACCAGTCACACTTTCCAAATCCAAGCATTGCTGCTCCCGATATATTATACCCTGCATCATAACCCGCCTCATTATAGGCTCCAATATAGGACAGGGTATAATTTCCCAGTTCCAGCTTTGCCGGAATATATGCACCAAGGCGGTGGGTTCCCGTAGTCAGGCTGTCTAAGCATGCCAAAGAAACCGTTACCGTTTCCTCAGTATCTGTATTCTTATAAACAAGATAAACCGAAGTAATCCCGGCTCCATCCTCTACCTCAACTTCAAATTCCGCCATTCCCGGTGTTTTTCCGTCATAATCTATCAGCCGGATACCTGTGATATTGGGCGCTTCATAATAGTTCTTTTCCAACGCCTTTGTGGTGGCTCCAAATTTCTTCGCATGCTTCGGCGTTACTCCCTCACCATCTGCATCAGTAAGCTTATAGTAAGCGGCAATTGCATTTACATCTGCCTTTGCCAGCTTTTCCAGTCCTTCCTGCTCATAAAAATACGCCTTATCCGCCTCCGCATCCATATAACAGTGCTCAATAATCATAGAGGGCATGCCATTATTATAAGAATGTCTCAAAATCCCATAATAGTCGTCAAAGGTACCATCTGCCCGTCTGCCTCCCATCTGTGTCACTCTGGCAAAGGTGCCCGCATTATTAAGCCCCATTGCCTCAAACTCCCCTAACAGATAATCCGCAAATTGTCTCAAATCATTCCGGTACATTTCCCCTGTGCTAATATAAACAGAAGCGCCTTGGGAATGGTGGAAGGCACTGGCATTGAAATGGAGACTCAAAAGAATGTCTGCGTCTGCCTCCTTCGCCCGGTCTGCACGTTCCAACAGAGAAACCTGTTCATCTCCATTTCTTGTAAGAAAAACCGTAACATTGGGATATCGCTCCAGCTCACGCTTCACCAGCTCTGCCATTTTATAATTGATATCCTTCTCCATCAGCCCATAATACATTGCCCCCTCCTCTTCGCCGCCATGTCCGGGGTCAAGAGCTATCACAAGAGACGGATTAGCAGATGTCTTTGCTGCCTTTACAGGAAAGGAAAAACACACCATTCCCCAAAATATTAAAAATACGCAGCTGGTAATTTTTTTAAGCACCTGCATGATACCCCTCCATTATCTATTTTACCGGAAATCTTTAATAATATATGTAACGTAGCACATAATTATAGTAAATACAAGAAAGAAATTTTCTCCCATTCTGTTCACATTTCTATCTGTCAGTAAACCAGGGTGGCTGCGCCGATAATCCCCGCATCATTGCCAAGCTTAGAGGTAACAATACGCGCTACCTCCCCATGGGAGCCCCCAAAACACAGCTTCTTTACCATCTCCTCCAGAGGCCGGGTAAGATTTTCCTTCTGGGCTGCCACACCGCCGCCCAGAATAATCATTTCCGGACGGAAGATATTAACCACGTTGGCAATTCCCTCTGCCAGATAATATTCATATTCCGCTATCACACTTTTCGCCGCTTCATCGCCCATGTCTGCCGCCTGAAACGGAATCTCTCCATTTATACATTCCAACTGGTTTCCACATAGCCGGTTCATAACCGAAGCCGGATTCTCCTTTGCTGCCTGCCTTGCCATCCGCAATAAGGCAGTTGCCGATGCATACGCCTCCAGACAGCCTTTTCTTCCACAGGTACAAGGCTCCCCATCTGCCTGAATCACCATATGTCCCAATTCCACTCCTCCATACAGGGGACCATGAAAAATTTCTCCATTCAGTATGACACCTCCACCAACTCCGGTTCCAAGAGTCAGCAGTACGGCGTTCTTCACACCTCTGGCAGCTCCGGCATACACTTCACCTAATGCCGCTGCATCCGCATCATTGGCAAGCCGGATGGAAAGAGGAAACTCCCGCCGCATCCATTTTACAATGGGAACCCTTTCCCATCCAAAATTATTGGAATAAAGAATCACTCCATTTGCGTCATCAACCGTTCCCGGACTGCCAATTCCAATTCCTCTACAGTTTTCGAACGTCAAGTTCCCCTTGTCCATCAAAGCATAAACCGTCCTGATGATATCCTTTACCATATCCTCCGCCGGCACATCCAGCCTTGTGGGAATAACCAGCCTTTCAACAATCTGGTTTTTGTAATCCACCAGTCCAAGCTTTACTGACATCCCACCTATATCAATTCCTATCCGCATCCGTCCTTGCTCCTTTTCCTGTTACAGTTAATTCTGTACTATTTATTATCCCACAAAACGATGCTTTTCTCAATTTCTTTTTATGCCCTGCGCTTTCTCCTATTGGAAATAACCACCAGGGTAACTGCAAAAAATACCAGTGCATAACAGAACACCAGGCCCATCTGTGAAAAGATTTTTCCAAACAGCGCTGTATCAAACTCCTTCATGCCACCTATGATTTCATTGGTTGCCACATACCAATAAGTCGGAAAGAATTTTGCCACCTTTATGATTGTATCACTGAAAAATTCCTGTGGTACAAATACCCCGCCAAGAAAACACAGACCGAGGCTTACAATATTTACCATGCCGCTTACCTCCTCACTGTTCTTTGCAACCATTCCTGTCAGAAATCCAAGACTTAAGCCCAAAACCAGCATGGAAACCAGATTCAGCATGAAAAATGGAAACCGCACATCGGTATAAATACTCCCCTTCGAAAGTACGCCTGCTATGATGAGAACTACCGCCAGCATTATGGCTCCAAAGGCTAAAATTCCACCGGTAATACCCGCTATTCTGCTTTTCATAGAAGTCGCACTGCACTCCATACGGTCCTTTACTTCTTTCGCATTAAACCGCAGCAAAATAATTCCAACTCCGTTCATTCCAAGAGTGATAAACAGGTAAGGTGCGTAAGTAAAAAACACCGTACAGGCATCGTTTTGGTTTTCATTCACAAAAGCTGCAAACGAAATCTCTGTCTTTTCGGCCTGCAAATCCAGAAGCTCTTTTTCTGCTTTTTCTATAGAATAACCGGCAGCCAGCAGACCCGTTAGCTTTGACGTATACAAAGTTAACTCTGACTCAAAATAGCTGGCTTCAAAATATCCCGGTACCCTCATGCATTTCAGCTCCATCCCTTTCCGGTTTCCCTTTAACAGGTCAGCTTCAAACCCCTTTGGAATCACCAGCACATAATCCAACTGTCTCCAGTACAATTCATTTAAAATTGCACTTTCCTCATATTCCATATCCACAAGGTTATGGTTTCCTCCAAAATATGTCTTCAATGCCGTTCCCAGGGTCTCCTTATCCTGGTCAATAATTGCAATATCCAGCTTTTCTTCCTCAAACCCCTTTTTACTGTCCGCAGACAAATTTCCTGTCATAATCAGGGCTACTGTAATAAAAATGGCAAAATATAAGATAATAACGCCTTTATAGTGCTTCAGCAGTTTAAAATAGATTTTAAATACTTGCATACTTTGTCCTCCTTAACTTCAGGATACTGACGGCAAGAAATACAATGCCTATCAAAAGCAGTGTCACCAGATTCACCGCATACTGTCTGTAATCCCCAAAAACTGCCAGACTCTTAAAGGCGTTAACCATTAAGGTTGCCGGATTTATCCGGTTAATTATCGGACAATTTTTCTCCAGAATATAGGTGATATCCCCCCATTGCAAACCTCCCAGAAAGGAGCTTGTCATAAAAAATGCCACGTTGATGCCTTCCTTCTTTGTCCGGGAGCCTTTTGTCACCACTGCTATCAGAGTTCCTGCCGCAAGACCTGTAAAACTTCCCGTCCATGTGCCTAAAAGGATTAATCCCCCATTACTTCCAAAATCCTGCTTATAGACAAACACCAGAATCGCCAATACCCCGGTCATCAGAATACAATACAGCAGCAGAGAGGCCAGAAAATCCGTCATCACCTGTTTCATCTTCTTTGCCGGTGCCACATTTCTTCTGGCTCCCACATCGGATAAATCTGCCTGAACCTGGAGTCCATTTTCCAGCCCCACCATGGAGGCAATCAGACAAGCCATGGCAAGCAGGGCATAGAAATACTGGGTATATGGTTCTTTGTCCTGCCCCTTCAGCGCAATCTCCTCTATCCTGATTTCTTCATTCGAAAACAGCTTCTTCACCAGTTCTCCCACCTGCTCCGGATGCTCTGCCGCCACCGCTTCAATCAGGGCATAGTTCTGCTTATACTGGTCTAAAAAAGTTTTAATCAAAGAACTGTAAATGTTTGATTCCTTTACCACCAGAGGAAAATCATCGCTTTTTACAACAATATATCCGTAAATTGTCTCTTTTTGCAGTGCCTTCTCTGCCGCTTCCCTGCTGTCATATTCCTTCACCTCAAACATAGGAACCTTATCCTCTATCTCTGTTTCCTTTAGCAGTTCCACAAGCATATCATTGTCTTCTTCCAAAACAATCCCCACCGGCACCTCCGAAAATTGTTCCATCTTGCCGAGATTACCGAACATGAAATAAAATACCATTCCGAGAAAAACCGGAAACAGAATCGCCCAGAAAATGGCGGAACGTGTCCGGAGCATCCTTTTCATACGATACCCAAAATGCAGCATATCCCTCTCCTCCTTAATCCCGCAATGCTTTTCCTGTAATTTCCAGGAACACATCATTTAAAGTCGGCAGCTCCGAATGCACACCGCCAAATCCAATTTCCTGCTCCTTTAATAAGTCCAGAAGTCTCAGCAGGTTATGCTTTCCCTTGGAAAATTTCACCTTTAACAGATATGTTTCATAATTAACCTGAATCACATGGGGAAGTTTTTTTATCTCTTCTATCACATTTTCCGAAAGCTCCAAAATCTCCACACTAATGGTTTCCCCAAGGTCAATCATCGCCTTTAACTCATCCTTCGTCCCGATGGCAACATTTTTCCCCTTGTCCATAATGGCAATCCGGGTACAAATCTGCTCCACCTCTTCCATATAATGAGAGGTATAAATAATGGTCGCCCCCTGCCGGTTTAAACCCTGTATCCCCTCTAAGATTTTATTGCGGCTTTGGGGGTCAACTGCCACTGTGGGCTCATCCAATATGATAAGCTTTGGCTTATGAGCTATTCCACAGGCTATATTCAGTCTTCTCAAAAGACCGCCGGATAATTTTTTAGGAAGAAACCGTCGGTAATCCCCAAGCTCCACAAAGTCAATAGCTTCCTCCACCAGCTGCTTTCTTTTTGTTTTGTCCTTTACATACAGCCCGCAGAAATAATCAATATTTTCATACACTGTCAGCTCTTCAAATACCGCAACATTCTGCATAACCACTCCGATGTTCTGTTTCAGATTGTAGCTGTCCGGCTTCATTTCCTGTCCAAACACCTCAATCTTTCCCTTATCATATTCCAAAAGTGACAACAGACAGTTAATCGTGGTGGACTTGCCGCTTCCGTTTGGTCCCAGCAGTCCAAAAATCTCCCCCTCTTCTATCGCCAGATTAAAATGGTCTAACGCTACCAGGTCACCATACCGCTTTACCAGATTCTCAATTTTTACAACCATATACTCTTCCTCCCATTTCATATCTGTCAGGTAATTGTTTCGCACTCACCTACTTTATCTGTACTTTACACTATCCGTGGGAAAAACTACAGTGTAAAATGTAAGAAAATTATATGACAAATGTCACATTTTATGAAAAAACACTTGCCCAATCCAAATATTTCTATTATCTTGTAATCAGATTCCTTATCGTAAAATGTTACAGAACGGAGATTATATTATGTCAACCCTTATAGATTCCTTTATCCTGTTTATACTTGGCTCTCTCCTGTGTCCATTGGAACAGTTGGATGTCTTACACATCATGTGCATACTCCTGCTGCTTTCCCTTTACTGTTTTGAATACATCGCCACCAATGAGAAGACTCTTAGGCGTCTTGGCATCCTGCCCCTGATTCTATGCTTCTTTCTGCCGGAACTGTGTGCATTTTTACCGATGCTCTGTTATATCTTTTTTTATCGGAAGCAGTATCTTTTACCATATCTCTATATAATGCCGGCAATTTTCTATCTATACAGATTTCAGGAGCCTGCCTGTCTACTGGTGCTTCCCTTTACAGGCATCAGCTTTTACTTGGGCTACCAGAACAATCTGCGGGACACGTTACAGCAGAAGATTAAAACATTCCGGGATAACAGCGTTGAAAAAGAAATGATACTAAAAAGAAATAATGAGCAGCTCTTAGAAAACCAG
The DNA here is from genome assembly GCA_900548855.1 of uncultured Eubacteriales bacterium. Lineage (GTDB taxonomy): Bacteria > Bacillota > Clostridia > Lachnospirales > Lachnospiraceae > CAG-590. Next base: position 887 of record URMF01000012.1, on the reverse strand, counting down.
GATAACCAGATTTATATTGCCACCCTGAAAGAACGGAACCGAATTGCAAGGGACATCCATGACAATGTAGGACATATGCTCTCCCGCTCCATTTTACAGACCGGCGCTCTTCTTGCCATCTGTAAGGATGAAAGCTTGAAACCCCATTTAGAAGCATTAAAGGACACCTTAAATGCTTCCATGGACAGTATCCGCAGCAGTGTTCATGACCTGCATGATGAATCGATTGACTTAAAGGAAGCTCTCACCTCCCTAATCAGCCACTTTACTTTCTGTCCCATTGCCTTCAGCTGTGAGATATCCCGGAATATACCACGGAATGTAAAATACTGCATTCTTACCATCACAAAAGAAGCACTGAATAATATCATAAAGCACAGCAATGCCACAAGGGCTTCGATAACCGTAAAGGAACATCCCGGATTTTACCAGCTTTTAATTGAAGACAATGGCACCACTGCGACAAAACAGTTTTCAGAGAAAGACACAGGAATCGGACTTGCCAATATGAAAGACCGGGTAAATGGCGTTCATGGGATTCTGCATATCAGCACAGAGGCAGGCTTCCGGATTTTCATGTCGGTTCCAAAATAGAAGAAGCATTTTCTGCTTCATTGATTTTAACGGAATAATCTGATACTATATTTACTAAGAATGAAAAAGAAATGCTCCTTTTCCTGTCAATACTCCGCTGCAAGCAGTCACTTGGCTCGTTGCTCACGGGAATAAAAAGGGAGCTGCAGGAGACCTGGATATATGCGAGTTGTATTAATAGATGATGACCAGTTGGTCTGCATATCACTAAAAATGATATTAGAGGCAGGTGACGGAATTGAAGTTGCTGCGGTGGGAAATGATGGCTCACAGGCTCCTTTCCTATATCAGAA